>OMJH01000044.1 GCA_900299295.1 Bacteroidota bacterium | reverse complement strand
CTTTTTCTGTTTGAACAAGCGAATAGGCATCCTGCTTTTCAAAAGCAATTACCTTTTGTCCGTTAAGGACTTTGCTGCCACTAAAACGCTGATGAATTAACTGAACGTATTTTCTTGCAACGTCCGCATAATCGATGATTCCGGTACACGGCACCCAGATTCCTGCTATTCCTTTACAGTGCGGTTCGATGTCACGGATTTTATCCGTATCAATTTTTTCAATTCCTTCCACCCCATTTGCAATCCCGTTATTGTACACTTTATTGAGGTGATCCAATTCACTATTTTTTACGGCAACGATTACCTTGCCGCAAATATTGTGAGGGATATTATGCTCCTTTGCGAAAGAAACCAATTCGCGACGACCTTTCACGCAATTTACTGCTTTATAAGAACCCGGCTTATAATAAATTCCGGAGTGAATAACACCCGAATTACGAGCGGTCTGATGTGTTGCCACCTGCTCTTCCTTTTCAAGAACAAGAATTTTTTTTTCGGGAAAGGCAATATTTAATTTGTAAGCCGTTGCAAGGCCAACAATTCCACCACCAATAACGATTACATCAAAAACATCAGGCTCCATATTAAATCAAAGGAAGTTCAAAATTTTTAACCGGAATTTACAATGTACCGCGAAGTGCCTGCTCACGTTCAATTGATTCGAAAAGTGCCTTAAAATTTCCGGCACCAAATCCACGCGCACCCATTCGTTGTATAATTTCAAAAAACAATGTAGGTCGGTCTTCGACAGGCTTAGTAAAAATCTGCAGCAAATAACCTTCCTCATCGGCATCTACTAAAATTGATAAACGCTGTAACTCACGAATATCCTCCTTCATAATGCTCATATGCACCCCTAAACGTGCAGGAATTTCGTCGTAATACGCCTGTGGCGGAGGAGGTAAAAATTCAACACCGCGCGCTTTCAATTCAGCTACCGTCTTGATAATATCATCTGTCGCTACCGCAATATGCTGAACGCCGGAGTCTTCATAAAATTCAAGATATTCCTCTATTTGAGATTTCTTTTTTCCTTCTGCCGGTTCATTAATCGGAAATTTTATTCTGCCATTTCCGTTACTCATCACTTTACTCATCAATGCGGAATATTCTGTGTGAATTTGTTTATCGTCGAATGATAAAAAATTTACAAAACCCATCACGTCTTCATACCATTTCACCCAAGTATTCATCTGATTCCACCCCACATTACCTACCATATGATCAATAAATTTAAGCCCGGTCGGACTTGGGTTATAATCACTTTTCCAGGCACGGAATCCGGGTAAAAACTGTCCAGTGTAATTTTTTCGCTCAACGAACATATGTACCGTCTCACCATAGGTATAAATTCCGGCACGAACCACTTCTCCATGCTCATCTTTTTCTACTACAGGACTCATAAAAGGTTTAGCCCCACGTTTGGTGGTTTCCTCAAAAGCCTTACGGGCATCCTCAACCCAAAGGGCAATCACTTTTACTCCATCACCGTGCTTCTTTACATGTTCACCTATGGGCGAATCACTTTTTAAAGCAGTAGTCAAAACCAATTTGATTTTATCCTGTTTAAGTACATATGAAGTTCTGTCTTTTAAACCTGTTTCAAGGCCGGCATAAGCAAAAGACTGAAACCCAAACGCAGTTTTGTAAAAATGTGCCGATTGTTTTGCGTTACCTACATAAAACTCTACATAATCTGTTCCCAATAAGGGGAGAAAATCTTGAGCTCCTTCAAATATTTTCTCGAGCCCGTATTCAACATTTTTTATTTGTTTTGACATATTGAATTTTTTTTGAGGTTATTAAATGAACAAATTCCTGTAATTAAAATTAAAAACTATTCGACCCAACTTTTGTAATATTTACCATCGTCAATCGTTATCGCTGCATCGGTTACTTTCAATGGGCGGAATGTATCCACCATTACTGCAAGTTCTTGGGTTTCCTTTTGACCAATACTTCGTTCCATTGCCCCCGGGGCGGGACCGTGCGGAATACCTTTTGGATGCAAAGTGATATAGCCTTGCTTGATATCGTTTCGACTCATAAAATCACCATCAACATAATACAACACTTCATCACTATCGATGTTGCTGTGATTGTAAGGCGCAGGAATAGACTGAGGATGATAATCATAGAGTCGAGGACAAAACGAACAGACAACGAAGGCCGGAGTTTCAAACGTTTGGTGTACAGGCGGTGGCTGATGAACTCTTCCGGTAATTGGTTCAAAATTATGAATGGAAAATCCCCAAGGAAAATTATAACCATCCCAGCCCACCACGTCAAATGGATGTGTTGCATACACTACTTCATGAAGCATATTTTCCTTTTTAATTTTCATCAAAAAATCTCCTTTTACATCATGGGTTTCCAAATCTGTCGGCAGCTTATAGTCCCTTTCACAAAAAGGGGAATGCTCCAATAACTGGCCTTGCGAATTCTTATAGCGTTTGGGAGTATAGAAGGGGTGATAACTTTCTACAATGAACAATCGGTTATCGGCGGTATCAAATTGTATCTGATAAATCATACCGCGTGGTATAATGAGATAATCACCGTACTCAAACCGGATGTTTCCCATAAACGTTCGCAGGATACCGCTTCCTTTGTGAACAAATATCATTTCGTCAGCGTCAGCGTTTTTATAAAAATAATCAGTGAGCGTTTTGCGTGGTGCAGCGAGTGAAATGTTACAGTCTCCGTTAAACAAAACTATTTTGCGGCTATCCAGAAAATCATCGGCAGGTTGAATATCGAAACCTTTTAAAAGCAATGCCTTTATATTTTTATCAATCGCAGCCACAGGTTCAACACTATAACTTTTTAAAATTTCTTTTACTTGTGTCGGACGATGCACATGGTACAACAATGAGGACATTCCGTGAAAACCTTCTGTGCCAAATAACTGCTCATAATAGTGATTCGCGTTGGCATTTTGAAAAACCACGTGGCGCTTTTGAGGAAACTTTCCGAGGTGATGGTAGATGGGCATACGGAGAAATTTTAAACAAAAATAATCGCCTCAAAAATAAGAAATAATGAGCATTTTCTGAGTTTCCGGATCGAAAAACAAAACCAGGTAGATTACGCTTTGTCTGAACTGCCTAATTTGGCAAGTACCTGCTTAAGGTTTGGACGTAATCGGCTTTTGTAAACTGACAGACATTCCGGTCCGTTTTTTATTCTGCCTTTTCGTAATTTTTTTTGTTCCTCCAGCGGAAGAGAGGCAATCTGCATGCAATTTGGCGTACAGCATCCCCTCATTTTTTCTTTGCATTCATCGCACTGAATAAACAACAAATGACAATCATCGTTTGCGCAATTCACGTGATCATCACATGGCTTTCCGCACTGATGACACTCAGCAATGACATCGTTGGTAATGCGTTCGCCGATACGCTCATCAAAAACAAAATTCTTACCGATAAATTTACTTTCCAGGTTTTTCTCCCGGATTTCTTTCGCGTATTGAATAATCCCGCCCTGAAGGTGATAAACATTTTTAAACCCCTTGTGTTTCAAATACGCACTGGCCTTTTCGCAGCGAATACCGCCTGTGCAATACATCAACACCGGCTGATCTTCTTTTCCCTTTAAGTGCTCAACTACCTCCGGCAATTCTTCACGAAACGTGTCGGCATCCGGACAATATGCATTTTCAAATCGGCCCACTTCACTTTCATAGTGATTGCGCATATCCACCACAACAGTTTGAGGATTTTCCATCATGGCATTGAAACCTGATGCATCGAGATACTGCCCGGTATCGGCAGGGTTGAAATCAGGATCAATAATTCCGTCGGCAACTATTTTCTTTCTGACTTTTATGGCAAGTTTATAAAAGGACTTACCGTCATCCTCAATTGCAATTTTAATTGGAATTGCATTAAACTCTTCCCGTGAATACAACTGATTGACAAAAAATTCCCAGTTATGCTCAGGAACTGAAAGTTGTGCATTAATGCCCTCGTCTGCAAGATAAATCCTTCCGAAAACAGACAAAGCATTCCACTCACGGTACAAATTATCTCTTAATTCATGCGGGGAAATCAACTTAACATATCGATAAAAAGAAACCGTTTTACGTTTGAATAATTCCTCAAGTAACTTTTTTTTTGCGAGATTTTTGTTTAATCGGTTATGCAGTGACATTGTTGAAATGAAAGAGTAAACGAATTTTTTTTTAGGTTTGTAAAGTTAGTAAGAAGTAAGTAAATAAAATCCTAATTTTCCTTATGAACCGAAAAGAGAAAATACTGATTATGGGCGCCTGTGGACAAATCGGCACCGAACTAACTGCTGCCTTGCAGCTGACATACGGCGTTAACAACGTGATTGCATCAGATATTAAACACTCCGATAAATTACCTGAAGGGACACTTTTCGAAACACTGGACGCAATGGATGTAAAGCAACTGCTGACCATTATAAAAAAACATTCCGTCAATCAGGTTTATCTGCTTGCCGCATTATTATCTGCTACTGCAGAAAAAAATCCTGAGTTCGCCTGGAAGCTAAACATGGAAAGTTTATTTAATGTGTTAAACCTCGGTAAGGAAAAAATCATTCAAAAAATTTATTGGCCAAGTTCTATTGCCGTTTTTGGACCTACAACGCCAAGGGTGAACACCCCTCAGTTTACCATAATGGAACCCAGCACGGTTTATGGAATTAGTAAACAGGCAGGTGAAAGATGGTGCGAGTACTACTTTAACAAATTCAATGTTGATGTGCGTAGCCTTCGATACCCCGGTTTAATCAGCTGGAAATCTGAACCCGGAGGCGGAACTACCGATTACGCAATTCATATTTTTCATGAAGCAATTAAAACAAAACGATATAATTGCTTCCTGGAGGAAAACACAACATTGCCCATGATGTACATGGATGATGCAATAAAAGCCACTACCCAACTGATGGATGCCCCATTTGAAAGCGTACGCATTCGGTCTTCCTACAACTTGTCGGCAATCTCATTCAGCCCCAAGGAAATTTTTGAAGAAATAAAAAAACACATCCCAGATTTTTCAATCTCTTATTTACCTGATTTCCGACAGAAAATCGCAGAATCATGGCCGGCTACAATCGATGATAATTGCGCACGTAACGACTGGGATTGGAATCACTCCTACAAATTAACAGACATAGTCGACGAAATGTTAAAAATGCTGTCGAATGATCTAAAAAAACTTTTCTGAATTTCATTTTATTTTGGAATTAATCCGGATTTTAAAGATTTTAACTTGCTATTTTGAAAGGTAGTGTTTAAATTTGGTATTAATGTGTTTTTATGATTTTATCTTCTTCGATAAAATTTTATCAAAATAAATTGCGTTTCCTGATTGCAGTTTCATTTTTCTTTTCTTCATTTTTACTTGCGCAGTCCTTTGAGATAAATCCGATTAGCGGAAAAGACACGATTAACTACATTGACATTAACGGCAAAAAGCAGCGAAAATGGATTATTTTCGGTAAACTCAAGCCGAAATCCTGTTATAAAATGGAAAGTAAAGTTGAAGAAGGAAATTATTCAGATAATAAAAAAATCGGCAAATGGACTGAATACCATTGCAACGGAAATCTGAAAAGCCGAATAGAATATGAAAATGGTCGTCCGGACGGATATTGCATTATGTATAGTGAAAGCGGGAAAATACTTGAGGAGGGGACCTGGAAAAATAACCGTTGGATAGGAAAATACAAGCAATATTATGAAAACGGAATTGTTCAACACGAATTTCAATTCAACCAGAATGGCAAGCGAGAGGGAGAACAGGTGTATCATTACGAAACAGGAGAAGTGATGATAAAAGGCAATTGGCTCGCCGGCAAAGAAAACGGAGTGGTAACCGAATACAATTTGGATGGAACAGTAAAAAAAACAACAAATTTCAATAATGGTGAGGCGGATTTGGCAAGCATTCGTGAATTCAATCAACCAAACAACATTTCAAAAAAAACCCTATCTGATGAACCGGCGAATGCACCTAAGAAATCCGACCTTATCGTGAAAAAGGTTGAGGAAGTTGATCCCGGAAAAACAAGTAAAGGCCCCTTTATTTTAGAAGGTTACCATACAACCTATTACAACAAAATGCTTTCAAAGCAGGGAATTTTCAAACAAAATGTTTTGATTGACGGCAAGGCTTTTTTTTATGACGAGAACGGACTACTGACCCGAATTGCCGTTTACAAAGACGGATTTTATGTTGGGGATGCCCCGATTGAAGATCATTAGTTTGTTTTTTTTAGTGTCCTCGTTTTACCCACCACATTTTGCCTTAAACAAATACGCTTGAAATTTCGTTTCTTTGCGTTACTATTCTATGAAGAACCCGCTCACGATATACAATACACTAACCCGTAAAAAAGAACAATTTTATCCGTTAAACCCGCCGATGGTTGGGTTATACGTTTGCGGCCCGACCGTTTACTCTGATGTTCACCTTGGAAACTGCAGAACCTTTATTTCTTTTGACATAATTTACCGTTATCTCTTGCACCTTGGCTTCAAAGTTCGTTACGTACGAAACATTACTGATGCCGGGCATCTTGAAAGCGACAGTGATCACGGCGAAGATAAAATCTCCAAAAAAGCAAAACTTTCTCAGCTTGAACCAATGGAAATCGTACAGAAATATACTGTGGGTTTTCGGGAAGTAATGAATACATTTAATGTACTGCCTCCGTCCATTGAACCAACTGCGACCGGTCATATCATCGAACAAATTGAGATGACAAAAAAAATTCTGGAACGTGGATATGCCTACGAAGTAAACGGAACTGTTTATTTTAATGTAGAAAAATATGCAGCGGAGCAAGCGTATGGTCAGCTCAGCGGGAGAAATCTGGAAGAATTGCTAGACAACACAAGAGACCTTGACGGGCAGAATGAAAAAAAGGGGCGTTTGGATTTTGCACTCTGGATTAAAGCAAAACCTGAACATTTAATGCAATGGCCCTCCCCATGGGGAATGGGTTTTCCAGGATGGCATTTGGAGTGTTCAGCAATGAGCACAAAATACCTTGGTGAGCAATTTGATATTCACGGTGGCGGAATGGATTTGGTTCCTACCCATCATACAAACGAAATTGCACAGAACATTGGTTATTGCGGTAAATCTCCTGCCCGCTTCTGGATACATACCAATATGCTTACTGTTAATGGTCAAAAAATGAGCAAATCGCTTGGAAATTCTTTTCTTCCCCATGAATTAATCAGCGGAAATCACGCCTTGCTGAAAAAAGGATTTTCCCCTATGTGTATTCGTTTCTTTATGCTGATGACACATTACGGAAGTACCCTCGATTTTTCAAATGATGCAATGGAAGCGGCTGAAAAAGGTTTTGCGCGATTGATAGAAAGCAGGAGAACCCTCGATCAGTTGCATGCTTCACCCAATTCTTCGGTTAACCTGACTGAATTACAACAAAAATGTTATAATGCAATGAATGACGACTTTAACACGCCTGTCCTCATTGCCCAACTTTTTGAAGCTGTCCGAATAATTAATTCGGCCGCCAACAATAAAGAGCAGCTAAACGCCGATGATATACAACTATTAAAAAAAATATATCAGCATTTTCTGGTTGATGTTTTAGGCTTACAAGCTGAGCTGGAAAACGACAAAAGTAGGGAAGCACTTAACGGAGTGATGAACTACCTGATTTCACTTCGCAACGATGCCAAACAACGAAAAGATTTTCCTGCATCCGATGCAATTCGCAATCATCTTAACTCAATTGGTATTCAGATTAAAGACAACAAGGAATCTTCTACCTGGACCTTCCAATAAAACTGTAATTGCTTTATGTCAAAAAAAAATATAACTAAACAAAGATTCTATTTACAATTTCCAACGCAACTTTTTTTATTTATCGTTCTAATTTTTTTAGGTTTCTCCTGCGGTAACGAGGGAGAAGATAAAATTACCGGAAAAGAAAATCCGCCGCCTTTGGTTGCAAAAGCGCACGTAGATCCTCCGGCATTTAATGCAGACAGTGCCTATTATTTTTTAAAAACTCAATGCGATTTCGGACCAAGGAACCCGGGTAGCAAGGCCCATGAAAAATGCTCAAGTTGGCTGGAAAATAAATTAAATTCTTACGGAGCGACAATTTACCCACAACGCACCACGTTAACCACCTACGACCAAAAAAAATGGCTTTGTAAAAATATCATCGGGGAATTTAATCCCGACGCTAAAGAAAGAATTTTGCTTATGGCACATTGGGACAGCCGTCCGATGGCAGAACATGAAAGCACCGGTTCAGAAAGAAATAAACCCATATTAGGTGCGAACGATGGTGCAAGTGGCGTGGG
The DNA here is from genome assembly GCA_900299295.1 of Bacteroidota bacterium. Lineage (GTDB taxonomy): Bacteria > Bacteroidota > Bacteroidia > B-17B0 > Aurantibacillaceae > AM-1111. Next base: position 13,786 of record OMJH01000044.1, on the reverse strand, counting down.
TATTTTACTTGAGGTAGCCAGAAATATCGCCATTCAAAAGCCGGGTATCGGTATTGATATTTTTTTGAACGATCTTGAGGATTATGGGGATCCTGACGGCAATGTTCCGGACAGCTGGTGTTTAGGCACACAATACTGGTCAAAAAATCCGCACCGTCCGCAATATTATGCCAAATACGGAATATTACTTGACATGGTAGGCGCATCGGGTGCAGTTTTTCCGAGAGAAGGAACTTCAGTTGATTATGCAAGAAGTGTAGTTGATAAAGTATGGAACAAAGCGCAACAGATGGGATTCGGCAAATATTTTATTGATGTTCAGACCCAACCCACCACTGACGATCATTTATACGTGAATTCGAATACAAGTATTCCAACCATTGATATTGTTCACTACGATACAAAATCCAGATCATATTTCCCCTGTCATCATAAGCAGTGCGACGACATGACACAAATTGACAAAAAAACGCTGGAAGTTGTAGGTAAAGTTCTCCTCGAATTAATTTACAATGAATAACTGAAAATTTCCACAGATGATTTTACACACCGATAAAATTACCAAACAATACGGTCGTCGTGTTGTAGCGAAACAAGTTTCAATTGAAGTAAATCAAGGGGAAATTGTTGGATTGCTGGGCCCAAATGGTGCAGGTAAAACAACCAGTTTTTATATGATTGTTGGGATGGTGAAGCCAAACGCAGGAAAAATTTTTCTTGACAGGACAGACATCACAGACTTCCCGATGTTTAAACGTGCTCAAATGGGAATCGCATACTTGCCTCAGGAAACGTCGGTTTTCAGAAAACTCAGCGTTGAAAATAACCTTCGCGCAATATTGGAAATGACCAAACTCACTCGTGGCGAGCAAGAAAAAAAACTGGAACTACTACTCGATGAATTTAACCTTCATACGGTTCGAAAAAATATGGGTGACCAGCTGTCAGGTGGCGAAAGAAGAAGAACTGAAATTGCCCGATGCCTGACCACCGACCCGAAATTCATTTTACTGGATGAACCGTTTGCAGGTGTGGATCCTATTGCAAAAGAAGATATTCAATCAGTCATTTCAACACTTAAAAATAAAAATATTGGAATTCTGATAACGGATCATGATGCTCCGGCAATGCTTAACATTACCGACCGAGCTTACCTTCTCTACTCCGGCAGTATATTAAAGTCAGGGAGCGCTGAATTTTTGGCCGGAGATCAAGAAGTGCGTGAAAAATACCTTGGAAAAACTTTTGAATTACGTAAACCAAAAGACTAGTTTAAAATATCTAACACAACGAGTAGGGCAATAATAAATGCCGCAATCCAAGCCGTTCCCAAAAATCCTACATTAAAAAAAATACCTCCGGCAAATAAGCAACAGATTAACGAAATCCAAAACCATTTGCCAGTACTTGAGGTTTTAATATAAACGGCGAGCGGAGGAACAAGTAACGCTAAAATCACTAATAAAATAAACATCCCTTCCTCATCAAGTGGATTCGTGTTTTTAAGTAGGCCAAATGATTTTGAACTTACTTTTCGGTTGTCTAAAAAATCTTGATTTGAAGCTTTTGTGTCATTCAACTTAAGCATTTTTGAATTAGCGATTCTCGTAGTAATTTCCTTATTAGAATACGTTGAATGATTAAAATTAGTGATTGAAGCGGTAGAATAATCTGCACTTGCTGAAAATTCCTTGACGGAAAGTTTTGGAGTTAATTGAATAGAGGCTGTCTCAAATTGTTGAGCATTTGAAAATCCGGTGGAACTCAATTCATTAAAATGAGACTTTTCAGTGCGCTGAATTTTGGAAGCGTGATCAATAAATATTCCGGGAGTATATCGACGGCTTGTCCATTGCATCGAGCGACAACTTGTCAAGAAAAATAGAACGACTATAACAAAACTGAATTGAAAAAAATGTTTCATATGGGTCAATTATTTAAACATCTTTAAAAACAATTGTAAAATAAAACAGTTAAACAATTCCCTCCAAACCAGTTTTCTGTCGAAAATTAAAAATAATTTTTAAAGGGAAAACCTACCACACTAAAAATCGTTAACATAAAAGGTATCCATTCATTAAAATTTTATGCCCACTCAAAAAAACATTGGTAATTATCCGTAATTAGCATAAGAAATACCTTTTAACAAATGGTTTAATCTCATGAGCCGACCTAAATTCTGGTAGGGTAAATGCTCCAGAAACTGTTTAATAAAACCCTAACCCTCTTCATTCACCTGTGTAGCCCCGCCGCGAATCGAACGCGGATATCAGGTTCCGGAGACCTGCGTACTATCCATTGTACTACGGAGCCAAAATTTCATACAAAGATATCAATCCTCAGGTACAAAACATGAAATGCATATGTACATGTTTTAACCCGCAAAAGAAAACAGCCATTAGTAATTCGTATTTACTTTGATAATTGTTATTTTTATACTTGGTAACAATTTTATGTTGATTTCTTCGTTCAAATCAGGAGTTGATGCTTAGGACTATAACCACTTTCTTTTTATTTCTATCACTTACTGCAATTGTATATTCGCAAAGTCTTATCGGGCAATGGTCAGATTATCTTCCTTATAATTCCGCAATTTCAGTAACAAAGGGCAACGGAAAAATATATGCTGCAACAGGTAATTCTGTTTTTTCAATCAGCTGGAACGATAATTCCTTTGAACGTGTAAATAAAATAACCGGCTTAAGTGATGTCGGAGCAAAACTGGTGAGGCTTAATCCGTTTAACAACACGCTTCTGATCATTTATTCTAATTCAAACATTGATGTAATTAAAAACGGAACAATAATTAATTTCTCTGACATAAAACGGAAGAATCTAACTGCCGACAAAACCATTTATCACCTATCCTTTCACAACGAAATGGCTTATATTGCTACCGGGTTTGGGATTGTTGTTTTTGATACTGACCAACTAGAGTTTAAAGACACCTATTTTATTGGTGACAACGGAAATTATCAAAGTGTTTACGATGTTGCTACAGATGGAAATTTAATTTTTGCAGCTACCGAAAACGGATTAAAAAAAGCATCTACCTCGTCAAACCTAAGTGACTTTCAAAACTGGACCTACGTTCAGGAACTTCCTAAGAAAGCATTTAATTGCGTTGCCAATTATAACAATGACTTTATTGCCAACTATTCCTCAACCTTGGACAATGGGACAAATTACCGAGACACTTTATACATTTTCAACGGTAGCGTATGGGATACCCTTTCAAAGCCATCTATCGGACCAGGCCTGACCTATCAGATAAAAAGAATTTTACCTGATGCACAAGAGCAACATGTTTACATTACTGATCAGTGGGGAATGGATGTTTACCTGAAAAATCCGGGTTGGACACGGGCAAATTCTTTAGGTGGGGGAGTGAATTTTACAGACACTTACAATCAGGTTATCTGGCCTGAATACACAGAAGGTATTTCTACATTTGGTTTTGGTTCCGGAACCTTTTGCCTCGGATCTCAAAATTGCGGTATTGTGAAAATCTCACCGTCAGAAATAAATCGCTTAGTGTTTAACGGACCTGAAAAAAAATTTGTCAGCCAAATGAAATTAATGAACGAAAAATTACTTGTAGCTCCCGTTTACCTAACAGAAATTTGGTATAACCAATTTTTAAAAACCGGTGTATATACCTTCAAAAACGGAACTTGGAACACATTTAAGAAAGATCCACTTAACGACTCAATAAATGATATTAATTGTGTGAGCTACCTTAACAATGATGAGCAACACTATTTTGCTGGAACATGGGGCAATGGATTACTGGAATTCCGAGGAGATACTCTTTTTACTATTTACAACAACACAAATAGTTCCTTAAAACCCGCAACCACAACCACGAACTCCGTTCGTATCAATGGACTTATAAATGATAGCATTGGTAATTTATGGGTAACCAACGCATTTACCACTTATGTGCTCTCTGTATTTAAACCGGACGGGTCATGGACCGCCTTTAATTTTGGTTCTCTGATACCCAACACTAGCTTGGCCGGAAAAATAATTATCGATAAAAACAATCAGAAGTGGATTCAATTGCCCGGAGTTGGTTTTCTGGTTTACGATGACAAGGGCAATTATCAGCAACCGGTAACTTCCGGCAGTAATTTAAACGTCCGTAAAATTACCACAAGTCCCGGAAGCGGAGGATTGCCAAGCGCGCAGGTATTTTCCATTTGTGAGGATCGAGAAGGAGATATCTGGGTTGGTACTGATAAAGGCGTTGCTGTTTTTTACAACCCTGAAAACGTTCTTTCAAATTCAAGCGGATGGGATTGTCAGCAAATTATTATTGAACAAAACGGAATTGCAAAAATTTTATTGGAAACTGAAACTGTTTTTGATATTGTAACCGATGGCGCCAACAGAAAGTGGATTGCAACAAAAACAGGAATTTATTGTTTATCCGCGGACGGACAAAAAGAATATCATCATTTTACGATTGATAACAGCCCTTTATTTTCAAACGAGGTTATTGATCTTGAATACGACGGTAAAACGGGTTTACTTTATATTGGAACTACCGAAGGTATTCAAAGTTATTGCACTGAGGTTACTGATGCTTTTGAGGACTTTACGGATGTTTATGCATTTCCAAATCCGGTACGCCCGGGTTATGAAGGTCCAATTGTAATAAAAGGAATGGTGTCAGATGCTGTTGTAAAAATTACTGATATTACTGGTACTCTCGTATATGAAACCACATCGAACGGTGGACAGGCAATATGGTACGGTAAAAATTTCAAAGGCGAACGGGTTGCGAGCGGCGTTTACGTAGTTTTTTGTTCAAGTAAAGACGGCACGCAGAAAACTCTTACCAAAATTCTTCTGGTAAACTAGTCATGCAACGTAAAACAAGCGGTATCATTCTTAAAAATATCCGTATTGGTGACAAAAAAATAATCAGTAAAATTTACACCGAAAATTCAGGCCTGCAGCAATATGCAATTCAATTTGGTACATCACCTAAATCCAAAATCAGGCTCGCACATATACAACCTTTAAACCTTGTTGAACTGGATGTTTTCGAAAAAGAAAATCGGGAAATCGGACGCGTTCACGAAATCAGGATTTCCTATCCTTATCGGGAATTGAATTTTAATGTATTTAAAAATTGCATCAGCGTTTTTTTAAATGAAGTACTTGTAAAAACGTTAAAAGAAAGTGAAGCTAATCCTGAATTATTTTCATTTATCAGAAACAGTTTTATCGAATTGGATGCACACCCCGGCGGATATGGCGGCTGGCACCTTTATTTTTTAATTGAACTCACTCGTCATCTTGGTTTTTTTCCGCAGGAAAACTTTTTGAAAGGATCTTTTTTCAATTTACTTGATGGCAGGTTTGAAACTCATCCGCCCCCTCATGTTCATTATCTCGAAAAAAATGAAGTAGTGGTGTTTCAGCAATTGATTTCTGAGGCCCTTTCCTACAGGTATTCGCCGCCCTCTTTTGAAATTCGAAGTCTGCAGTTAAACCTATTGTTGCGTTACTTCAATTTTCATATTCCGGATTGTACAGATTTCAAATCATTGCCTGTGCTTCAGGCAACTTTACGAGGTTAATTTACCTCGAGTTATTTTTCAATCACCTTGGGGGCTTTAAAGTAATCGCTGTCTTTTTTTGGCGCATTTTTCAGCGCTTCTTTCTGAGAAAATGAATGTTTCACGTCGTCTTCGCGAAGCACATTCGTCTCATCAACCATGTATATTAGGGGTTCCACTCCGCTTGTATCAAGTTCATTTAGCTTTTCTACAAAACCAATCATACGATTGAGATCAGATTTCATCTTCTCCAATCCATCCTGCTCAAACTCAAGACGAGCCAAATGTGCAGTTTCACGAATTATTTTTTCAGTAATTTCCATTTTATTAAACAGGAAGATTTTGTCGGTATATTTCTTCAACTGAGCTTCGCAAAGATACAAGATTTTCTTCGGTCATTCCCTTGGTTTCAATCGGCGGAAAAATTGTGGCGTATGCAAACCCGGGTCGTGCAAGCGATTTAAAAAAACCTCCGTTCTGCAATAATTTCCAGTTTGCCGAGTATACAATTGGAACAATGGGTACTTGTTTATCGATGGCCAATTTAAATGCTCCATTTTTTAAAGGTTTCAGCTTACCTTCATTGGAAATTGTGCCCTCAGGAAAAATATAGACGGAGGTGCCTTCATCAATTTTTGTTGCAACTTCCATGAAAGCTTTATGCGATCCGATTCTGCTTTTTCTATCAACCAGAACATGCATATGTTTAAAATACAGGTTAAAAATGGGAATTTTTCCAAGCTCTGCTTTACCCATGAAAATGAAATAGTGCGGAATGATTCTGTAGCTGATTAAAATATCGAGATAGGAAGTGTGATTGGCAACAAAAACGCAAGGTCGTGGTAATTGGTTCTTTGGAAAGAAATAACGCTTTCTTACCCAGATTCCGGATAACGAAAGAATAAAAAAACAATGAATTCGGGTTAGATAAAAGGCCGGTAATAAAAGAGAACGAAAAGGCAACACAACGAGATAAAAAGGCAAGAAGAGAAAAAAAGGAATAGCGAAGGAAAAAATAAACCAGCATTTATACAGAAAAGAAAAAAATCTGCGAAAGAATTCCATTCACCAAAAGTAGCATTATTGAAGGTATAAAATTATCTTTACAACTTTAAAATAAGTTTTCAGTGAGAGTACTTACCGGCATACAAAGCACCAACATTCCGCATTTAGGAAATATTCTGGGTGCAATGCTGCCCGCGATTGAAATGAGCAACCGACCTGATTTCGATGCGCTTTTTTTTATTGCCGATCTTCATGCCCTAACTTCGGTTAAGCAACCTGAAATACTTCGCAATAGTACCTATGCAGTGGCTGCAGCCTGGCTTGCCTTAGGGTTTGACGTCAATAAAAATATTTTATTTCGTCAAAGTGATGTTCCGGAAGTTTGCGAATTAACCTGGTACCTCAATTGTTTTACGCCCTTTCCCATGCTGGCGAATTCTCATGCCTTTCGCGACAAATCGGAAAACTTAAGTGATGTAAATGCAGGACTGTTCACCTATCCGGTATTGATGGCAGCAGATATTTTACTTTACGATACGCAAATTGTTCCCGTTGGAAAAGACCAATTGCAGCATCTGGAAATAACACGGGATATTGCACGTGCATTTAATCATCGAATGGGCGAAGTACTTGTAATTCCGGAGGCGCGCGTAAACGAAGCTACCATGTTAATTCCGGGAATTGACGGAAGAAAAATGAGTAAGTCCTACAACAACTTCATTAATATTTTTCTTCCCGAAAAAGAACTCAAGAAAAAAATTGCAGAAATTATAACCGATTCAAAAGCATTGGAAGAGCCAAAAGATCCCGAAACATGCAGTATTTTTGGAATATTTAAAACCGTTGCAGCAGAAAATCAGGTAAAGGATATGCATGAAAAATACCTTGCAGGAAATTTTGGATACGGTCACGCCAAAAAAGCATTGCTGGAAGTTATCCTTGAACGCTTTGCAAAAGCAAGAACAGAATTCAATTCACTCATGAATGATTTTAAGGCCATTGATACCGAACTAAAAAAAGGTGAAGAAAAGGCAAGGAAGATAGCAAGTGTTGTTTTGGATCGCGTGCGGAAAGCTACCGGTTATTCGAAATCAGCAACTATATAAATTCATCTTCACCATTAAAAACATTAATTGTCCGTTCGTCATTTTTGGTGGAGGAAAAAAAATAAATCAAATACCTTTGAATATTATGAAAAGAAATTTACTAGCGCTGTTTTTTTTCTCCGTTACAACAATTTTGCTCGCCCAATTCCCTGGCGGTATGGGAGGCTTTGGTGGAATGGGAGGAGGTAAAGACGGGAAAATGAATATCCCTTCCATTGCTAAAGTATTTGGTAAAGTGGTAGATGCCAAAACGGGAAAACCGATTGAATATGCCTCCGTGGCGATTTTACGTTTCAACAAGGATAGCGTTGTAAACGGACAGGTTACAAAGTCAAATGGAGAATTTGTGTTTGAAAATATGGCATTCGGCGGATTCCGAATTCGAATTTCATTTATCGGTTACAAGACCTATGAAGAAAAATTGTATGTGAGTTTTAATCCACTCGAAAAAGATCTTGGCAACATTTCCCTGAGCGCCGACGAAGCAATTCTAAATGAAGTAACAGTTGTAGGAGAACAAAGCACTCTCACCATGAGCATCGACCGTAAAACTTACAACGTTGATAAAGATTTATCAACCAAAGGAGGTACCGGAATTGATGCAGTTAAAAATGTACCCGGTGTTTCTGTAGACGCGGACAATAATGTGACGCTTCGGAATCAAAGCGTCATGATTTTAATTGATAATCGTCCCACTACCCTTACACTTCAGCAAATACCATCCGACCAGATCGACAGAATTGAAGTCATTACCAATCCATCCGTAAAATACGACGCTTCCACTACAGGCGGAATTTTAAATGTCATTCTTAAGAAAAATTCAAAACCAGGATACAACGGCATGACCATGGCAAGTATCGGTACAGGTAATCGGTACATGGGAATGGCCAACATAAACATCAAACAAAATCCTTTTAATTTTTTCGCGATTTATACGTTTAATTACGGATCAAATACCTCAAGTGGCTACACCGGAAGAACAAACATTACACCTCTTTATGGCATTTCTTCTTTTGACCAATGGAACAGCACTTTAATGACCAATCTATTTCACTTTGCCCGTGGCGGTTTTGATTACAGTATTAATAACAGGAACCTGATTACTCTATCCGGAAACTACATCGCCGGTGATTTTAATTCAGGTGATCAGCAGATTTTTGGCGTTTACGATACAAACCGCAGCACGCTGGTTTATGGAAATCGATTCAATGATCAACGGCATGGTTTTAAAAATTACACCGGTCAGGTTCAGTATAAAAAAACCTGGCCTAAACCCGGACGTGAGTTGACAGCAGATGCGATGTATAATTACATGGAAGGAAACGGTGGATATCTGTTTACAACGAATGAACATTATTGGATAAATGGAGCATGGTTTGACCCAAGCGCCAGCGTTCAGCAAAACAACAACTTTGCAAACGCACACATGATGAACGCACAAGTGGATTATGTAAATCCGATTAGCGAAACAAAAAAAATTGAATGGGGATTTAAAAGTAATTATTCTACAAGCAGAAGTGAAAATGTTACCAGCAATCTTAATTCCAACAACAATCAATTTGTTGAAGATACTGTGTTAACCAATCTTTATCAGATTGATAACTTAATAAATGGGGCCTACATAAATTATTCTGCGTCAAAAGGCAGGTTTGGATACCAGGGTGGTTTGCGCTTCGAACAATCGCACTATGCCGGAACTATACTTAACAAAGACTTAAAATTCTCTTATCAATATCCAAACCTATTCAATCCTGATATTCGATTTGAAGGTGGTGGATTTGTATATGGAGTAAATGATAGCCAAAAACAATCAACTTCATTGGAAAATTTGAAGAATGCACTTTTCCCCGCAATTTATCTTTCGTACAAATGGAAAGGCAAAGAAGTGCAAGGTAATTTTTCCAGGAAAATCAATCGTCCGAATTTTTTTCAGTTGATGCCGTTTGTGATGTTCAGCGATAAATTCAATTATCGTATCGGTAATCCTCAACTTACACCGGAATTCATTAATATCGCGGAGGTAAATTTTTCAACGAAATTCAAAAAGATTGACATACTGTCTTCCGTATATGGAAAATATATTGAACAGCCAATTACCAACGTAGCTTATCCTAAAGAAACAGACCCGAATGTACTCGTAAATACTTCTCAGAACGGAAAGGACAGTTACAATTACGGATGGGAGAATACGTTTAAATTCAGCATCGGTAAAAACATCAACATCACATCAAATTCAAATATTTATTACATGACAATTAATTTTTTAGATTCAAAAAATCAACTGGTGTACAACGATGGCTTTACCTGGATGACAAAACTCAACATGAGTTATAAATTCAAAGGTGACTGGACGGCACAATTGAACGGTACCTACGAGGCTCCAAAAATTCTTCCACAGGGTAAAACAATTCCGATGTATTTTATGGATTTGTCATTGAACAAAATGATAAAAATGAAATATATTTTCAACCTAACTTTAAGTGACGTTTTAAATTCTCGTGTGATGGGCTCGTACTATTATACCCCGGATTACACACAGAAATTATCCCGCCGTCGTGAAACACGTTATTTGCGATTTTCATTTACATGGCTTTTCGGAAAATTTGATTCCTCTATTTTCAGGCGTCGCCCGGGTAAAAACGATTCGCAAAACATGAACATGGGCGGTTCACGTGACGGATTAGATTTTTAATTTCATCTTCTCCTCCTTTTTGGAGCAAAAGTTTTTCCTTTTTTAAAAATAAAGCGCCTTGAACTTTTTCTCGGTCGGCTTTTCTGAATGTAGATTTGATATTTTTTTGTGTGATTATGAATTTTGCGAACAGCAAATACATTCAACTCTCCATTTGAAAAAGATACACTTCGCTGTGCGTTAAATAAAAAAGGAAATACAAACATCAAACTGATTATACACTTTTTCATAGGATATTACTTAATAAAACAAAAAAGAGGGCTTTGAAATAAAAAACGGATTGATACGTAGCGAAAAAGTGATTAACGAATTAAATCTAACCACATTTCTTTCCCCATTGGGCTGAACAGGATAATACGCCATTGTTAACTGGAATGTGCTGTTCAGTAATTGTTCGTTTCTGAAAAGAAATCCGGCACCGATTGCAGAATAGATTGGGCACCCAAAAATATGTTTATAAACCTCTGCGGTTTCTCCGGCCCCATAAACAACTACACCTGTAGGCTTAAAACCTAACCAATTAAAAGGCGTGTATGCGACCATTTCAAGATTTAACACAATTTTTTTCAGCGATTCAGTGTGCTCACCATTAAGACCATAAAGATCATCTGAGTTAATACGAATAGCTTTTTCAATAGAATTTCCATTCACTTGTTCAACTCTGGTATTAAAAAAGAAACGGAATTTCCATTCTTTTAAAAGTAGCAGTTTGGAGAAAAAATTGAGATTAAACTCTTTCCTGTCTTTTATTAGACGACTATTTTCAAAATAAACACCTTGCAAGTATCGAACAGCTACATATCCTATCGAAAATTTCAATGCCGCACTGTAATCGAACCCGTAATAATTTCTATCGTTTGTATTTTCATTAAGAATTTTTCCTTCATAAAGCTGCGCTTGAATTCCCTCCGGAATATCTTCTTGTGCACCAAAACGATAAAGAAAACGTGTTTTGAAAAATCTTTTTATGCTTAAACCGGTTGAAAATAGCAATTGAGTAACATCTTCCCGGAGTTCCGTATTACTCCACTTTGTATTTGTAAATCGGAATCCACTGAACCAGTTTCGCATGAATTCCAATGAATGTTTACCATTTTCTAACGGAATGTTTTTGCCAATCCACCAACCGTTAAAGACGTTCTTAAAAATTGAATCCTTGTCGCTTAATTCATTCTTGATTGCCAATCGCTGGCGCTGTTGCTCAACTCCACCAGCCCAGTTAACCAAAGGAGAGTAAAAAGAACGATCTAATGCGATGCCTACTCTTGAATTTGGAAAATCAGATTCATGAAAAACACTTCCGGAAATATATGTATGGTCGATATTATTTACGTAGTAGTTTACTTTGTATTGAAAAGGCGCTCTTGCAACATATCCTATTTTTTGTTCCAACCGTTGACCTGCTCCCAACATGTTTTTATGAATGAAAGAAATACTTGCGTGATTAATATCCTGAATAGAAACCGGAGCAATGAGGGCCCATCGATCGGCAACAAAAACCTTCACATCCACACTATTAGATTTATTATCTGAAACAACCTCAATAACGGCATCTTGTATGTATCCCTGGAGACGCAGCAATCGCTCCGATTCTCGCAATGCAGTTTCCTCTAGTTCTTGATTCACTTGAAACAACAACTGGTTTTTGATTACCCAGCTTCGCGTTTTGAGATGAAGTTTATTAATGAACTGCTGAATTGTTTGTTTTTGTGAATTCGAAGATAATTTACCGGTATAGGGTCCGATTACTTGAATCTCAATCTTTCGAATGATTTTACACCTGTAAACATTAAAATCATTCTCTTGACTTTTACAAACTGAATCTTTAATTCCGGGTAAGGAAAAAACCCTGTTGTAAACCCAACGCGCTAGTTTTCTTTTTTCAGTGATTTTTTTTAATCGCTCATAGAATTTGGGTAACTTTTTTTCTTCTTGCGCAGAAGAACAATATGGCTTAAAAATACAATAGGCATAAACAACTCATAACAATACCCAACCCACACATCCTCTCCTCATCCCCACAATAAATCTTTACAAATATGAAATTGCATAGGTAGTTTTGAAATGATAAAAAATTTGAAAAACCAGTATCATAATGAGTTAACTCATCATGATAAATTTAACGGGTAACAGCAATTCAAACCCGAAACAACTATAGTGAGGATCGGAATCTGAAATTATAAATCAGGAAATAAATATTTCTGGAAGCTCTATTAAGGTTACCGGAATTCCACAATCAAGAATTTGACAACTATCGTTTACAACAAGGTACATTGGAATTGAAGCGGTTTTTTTTCGTTTTTTGATTGCTCTGGCTGTTTGCAAACCGTGAGAAGGTTTTGTGATGCAATTAATTATTATTAATTCAAAAATCTTCTCACCAGAAAGTTTCCATGCTTTACCGCCATCATTTTTCTCAAGGGTGACTACATGAGAGGATGGAATTAGATTTTGAATCTGAGAATTTTTATCAAAATCAACTAATAATATTCTCATGCCAGCATTCGCAGAATGCTCTCAGGGAATAATCCCAAGGCAATGGTAAACGCAGTAGTAATTGCGATTGCCACGAGATGAACGGGCTCAAAAGAAATTGCCTCCGCTTTTTTCGGTTCACGGAAGTACATCGCAATGATAAGTTTGAAATAATAATACACGCCTACCGCAGAACAAAGTATTGCTGTAATTATTAGCCATGAGAATCCCTTTCCAAACAAACCACTCAACACAAAATATTTTGCAAAGAATCCGCTTGTAATCGGGATTCCGGAAAGCGAAAGCAATGCAATTACCATGCATGCCGCTACAAAAGGGTTTCGCTTCCCTAGCCCATGAAACGCTGAAAAGGTTTCATCGCCATCCTGAGCACGTGCAACTGTATTAAGTATCGCAAAAACAGCAATACTTCCGAAAGAATAAGCCATCGTGTAATACAGAATCGCGCTGAAACTATTTGTAGTATTGCTGACAATCGCCAGCAACATGAACCCTGCATGAGAAATACTCGAATAAGCCAGCATGCGTTTTACACTTTGTTGTGTGGCGGCCGTAAAATTCGCAATCAACAAAGATGCTCCGGATATAACCGCAAGGATTGTTGTCCATGAACCCGCAACATTGTTTGGCGCGAAGACACTGAAAAGACGAATGAAGGCCGCCATCGCCGCGGTTTTAACCACAGTACTCATGAAAGCCGTAACCAGAGTCGGTGATCCCTGATAAACGTCGGGACTCCAGAAATGAAACGGCGCAGCCGCCACCTTAAAGCACATCGCAACCAACATCATCAGCACACCCACGTAAAAAAATGAAGGGATCGTTTGTGCGGACGCAACAATTGCGGCCATATTCGGAATATCGAATGTACCTGTTGCGCCATAAACGAGCGCAATTCCAAAAAGTAAAAAACCACT
>OMJH01000043.1 GCA_900299295.1 Bacteroidota bacterium | reverse complement strand
TTTTCCGGATGCCGGACGTTTCTGGAATATTATTGATAAGTATAAAGTTTCAATTTTTTACACGGCTCCAACGGCAATTCGTTCACTTGAAGCGATGGGACTGGATTATGTGAAACCTTATCGTTTGGATAGTTTGCGGGTGTTGGGTACCGTTGGTGAGCCCATAAATGAAGAAGCATGGCATTGGTACGATAAAAATATCGGGAAGGGGCGCTGCCCGATTGTGGATACCTGGTGGCAAACGGAAACAGGAGGAATCATGATTTCTCCGCTGGCAGGAATCACACCGACCAAACCCGGTTATGCGACCTTGCCTTTACCCGGAGTCCAACCCGTAATTTTAGATGAGCATGGGAATGAATTGAAAGGAAATAATGTGGAAGGTCGTTTGTGTTTTAAATTTCCCTGGCCTTCCATCATTCGCACAACTTTCAATAATCATCAGCGTTGCAAAGAAACATATTTCTCAACGTTTAAAAATTATTATTTCAGTGGCGATGGCTGCAGACGCGATGAAAGCGGATATTATAGAATAACAGGACGTATAGATGATGTGATAAAAGTATCCGGACATTTACTCGGAACTGCAGAAATTGAAAATGCCATCAATCAGCATCCGGACATCGTTGAGAGCGCGGTCGTTGGATTTCCGCATGAGATAAAAGGGTGGGGGATTCACGCTTTTGTTATTGAAGGAAAAAAACGCGAAGACGAAGAAAAACTTAAAAAAGAAATTGTTGAAACCATCAGCAAGTTCATGGGTCCCATTGCGAAACCCGATCGGATACAGGTGGTAAATGGACTTCCTAAAACGCGGAGCGGAAAAATAATGCGACGAATTTTAAGGAAGATTGCCGAAGGTGATATCGAAAATTTGGGTGACACAAGTACTTTACTCGATCCCGGAGTTGTGCAAGAAATTATTGATGGCAGAAAAAAATTATCAGAATAATTGTCTTGTATTGGATTTTAACGCATTTTCAAAGTGAATGCATAAAATACCGTTTGCAAACATGGAAATTTCAATCTCCTTTTCAGTTATTTTTTTTACAGAAAAATAACTGTGTTTCAAAAAAATTAATTTAAGGAAATCAGATTACATGAATGCGTTAAACCCCGTTACGTCCATACCGGTAATAAGCAAATGAATATCATGGGTCCCTTCATAAGTTATTACTGATTCCAGATTCATCATATGGCGCATGATGGGATACTCACCGGTAATTCCCATTCCTCCGTGTATTTGTCGTGCTTCCCTTGCAATTTGTAAGGCCATGTTAACGTTGTTGCGTTTGGCCATTGAGATTTGTTGCGGCGTGGCCCTGTTTTCATTCTTTAAAACTCCAAGTCGCCAGCACATCAGTTGAGCTTTTGTTATCTCAGTGATCATCTCTGCAAGTTTCTTTTGCGTCAATTGAAATGCACCAATTGGTTTCCCAAATTGAATTCGTTCCTTTGAATAACGCAAGGCGCTGTCATAACAATCTAAGGCTGCACCAATAACACCCCAGGAAATTCCATAGCGAGCACTGTTAAGACAACCAAGCGGACCTTTCAGTCCTTTTACGTTCGGAAGTAAATTTTCTTTAGGAACTTTTACATTATCAAACACCAATTCTCCGGTTGCGCTGGCACGCAAGCTCCATTTCCCATGTGTTTCCGGCGTTGTAAATCCATCCATTCCACGTTCAACAATCAACCCGCGAATTTCTCCTTGCTCATCTTTCGCCCACACTACTGCAATATCAGCGAAAGGGGCATTGCTAATCCACATTTTTGCGCCGTTCAAAATATAATGGTCTCCAGCATCTTTGAAATTTGTGATCATACCACCCGGATTGCTACCGTAATCAGGCTCCGTCAATCCAAAGCACCCCATCATTTCACCCCGTGCAAGTAAGGGCAGGTATTTTTTCTTTTGTTCTTCACTACCATATGCGTAAATCGGATACATTACCAGAGAACTTTGAACTGATGCAGTTGAACGAAGTCCGCTATCGCCCCGTTCTAGTTCCATCATAATTATTCCATAGGCAATCTGATCCAGGCCAGGCCCGCCGTATTCAGCCGGAATGTACGGACCAAAACCTCCGATTTCAGCAAGACCTTTAATCCATTGACGGGGAAATTCCGCACGTTGGGCATATTCTTCAACAATTGGAGTGACATCCTTTTTTACCCATGCTCGCACAGTGTCGCGAATCAACTTGTGCTCATCGGTCAAAAGTTCATCAACAAGGTAATGGTCATGAAACTGGAAATTATCTGCTGGCATGTTATTTTTTTGAACTGCAAATTTATGAAAAAAACGACTTTACATTCAAGTTTGTCGATGGCAAAATTGAATTAGCCTATAATTTGTATTTTACAAAGTATGACGTACAACTATTCGTATATTAGCGGACTAATTTTTTTTAAATAATTAATTTTTATGGCTGGAATTAACAGAGTGATTTTGATTGGAAACCTAGGGAAAGATCCTGAAATCCGTTATCTCGAAGGAAATGTTGCCCGTGTGAATTTTTCATTAGCTACCACAGAATTTTTTAAGGATAAAGATGGCAATCGCATTGAACATACAGAATGGCATAATATAGTTTTCTGGAGAAGTCTTGCTGAGAGTGCAAATAAACTACTTAAAAAAGGGTTGCAAGTATATTTAGAGGGCAAACTACAAACTCGGCAGTGGCAAGATAAAGAAGGAAACAAACGTCAAACAACTGAAGTTGTAGGAGAGCATTTTTTAATTTTGACCAAGCGTGAACATCATCCTCAAAACAACGCTGTATCTTCCGTAGGATCTACAGAAAATGGTACACCTTCTTCTGATATCCTACAGCAACCCGGGAATGATCCTCTCGCAGATTTTTAATTTTTTTACTTCTAAATTCTTTAAGTAGGTTTTAATGATTTCAACAATATTCCCCCGTCCATTAAGGCGGGTGATTTGTTTTTTTTAGTTTTTGGGATGAATTTTAAAATTTAGTACCACGATATCGGTGAAGATTTTACGCGCACCATCTTTGTCGGTGTAGTTACGGTAATTGATTTTTCCTTCTACGGTAACGAGGGTGCCTTTTTTGAGTGACTGGTGAATTTCTTCGGCCACCTTTCCCCAGGCAACGAGGTTGTGCCAGAGGGTGTTTTTTACGCGCTCACCC
>OMJH01000042.1 GCA_900299295.1 Bacteroidota bacterium | reverse complement strand
GTGTTACTGAATTGGCGGTAAAGAAATTTGAAGCAGAGGTACTTAAAAATCAAAGTCGGCGTTTCCAGATTTTGCAGCAAATCACTGAAGCAGAAAACAGAATAAATTTTTTGACGGGTCAATTTCCTCAACCTGTTACACGAAACTCAAAAGATTTTTTAGCCACACAACCCGATTCCTTACAAACAGGAATACCTTCTCAATTACTTCTTAACCGGCCGGATATTCGTCGTGCTGAACACGAATTAACCGCAACAAAATTTGAACTCAAATCAGCTCGTGCAGAATTTTATCCCTCCCTTACCATTAAAAGCGGAATCGGATTTCAGGCGTTTAATGTAAAATATTTGCTGGAAGCACCGCAATCCTTAATGTTTTCATTGGCCGGTGACCTGATGGGACCAATCATCAACAGAACTGCAATTAAGGCTAATTTTTTGAATGCAAATGCTAAACAAATTCAGGCCGCTTACGAATACGAACGCAGTATTTTGAATGGATTTACAGAAGTAAGTAATCAGTTGGCAAACATCAATAATCTTAAAAATAATTTCAATTTTAAGGAAAAACAAGTTCAGGCCTTGGTTGAATCAATTGAAATCTCAAATTTGTTGTTTAAGTCCGCGCGCGCCGATTACATGGAAGTACTGATGACCCAACGTGATGCCTTGGAAGCCAAATTTGAACTGATTGAAACGAAAAAACAGCAAATGAACGCTATGGTGAACATGTATAAAGCACTTGGCGGTGGCTGGCAATAAATTTCTTCCTATTAGTTAAAAGGAAAAAACTATTTTCTTTATTATCTTTGCCGTAGTTCTTTCACAGCTTATCAGGAAAGGTGGAGGGAAACGCCCTGAGAAACCTTGGCAACCGGTCATAACGACAAGCGGTGCCAAATCGTATTCCTTAACAGGAAACAGATAAGTCAGACGGAATTTTAAAAAAAATTTAGAAATCTCTTCTGGCTTGTCGAAGAGATTTTTTTTTGATAGCAAGTGAAGTAAAAAAAAGAAAATGTATTCAATTGAACAGGAACTCGAAAAACGTGTGCTCGTTATTGACGGGGCCATGGGCACTATGATACAGCGCCATAAATTGCAAGAAAACGATTACCGAGGTGAACGCTTTAAGAATTTTCCACATGATGTAAAAGGAAACAATGATTTATTAAGCCTCACTCAACCGGATATCATTCGTGAGATTCACAAACAGTACTTAGAAGCCGGTGCGGATATCATTGAAACTAACACATTCAATGCACAACGTATTTCCATGGCGGACTATCACATGGAAGAGTTATCGTATGAATTAAATCTTGAATCCGCTAAACTTGCCCGCGAAGCAATTGTTTTGTTTCATCAGCAAAATAATACCGATAAGAAATGTTTTGTTGCAGGTGCTATTGGACCTACAAATCGAACCGCTTCACTTTCACCGGATGTAAACAATCCGGGTTTTCGTGCAATCACCTTCGATCAACTTACTGATGCCTATGCAGAGCAGGTTCGTGGGTTAATGGATGGAAATGTCGATCTATTATTAATCGAAACAATTTTTGATACGCTAAATGCAAAAGCAGCATTGGTTGCCGCTCAACAAGTTTTTAACAAGAAAGGAAAATCGGTACCAATCATGATTTCAGGAACCATTACGGATGCCAGTGGAAGAACACTAAGTGGTCAAACCGTTGAAGCATTTCTTAATTCCGTTTCTCATCTTCCGCTATTAAGTATTGGATTGAATTGTGCACTTGGCGCGAAAGATATGCGACCCTACCTTGAGGAGTTATCGAATAAAGCACCCTTTTACGTTAGTGCTTATCCAAACGCCGGATTGCCGAATCAATTTGGTGAATACGATGAAACTCCGGAAAGCATGAGTCATCAGGTTTGTGATTTTTTAGATTCAGGTTTTGTAAATATTGTTGGAGGCTGTTGCGGAACCACGCCTGAACATATACGTCACATTGCCGAACATGCGCGCCGTACCGCACCGCGCAAACGAGCTTCACCTCCTCCCCTGCTTCGATTAAGCGGACTTGAAGCAGTAACACTTTTACCCGAAAGTAATTTCATGAATGTTGGTGAACGCACAAACGTTACCGGTTCAAAGAAATTCTTACGCCTTATTAAAGAAAGAAAATTTGATGAAGCGCTTTCAGTCGCACGAGAACAAGTTGAAGGAGGCGCTCAGGCTATTGATATTAATATGGACGAAGGCATGCTGGATGCCGTTGAAGCCATGACCACATTCCTCAACCTCATTGCCTCAGAACCGGATATTGCGCGTGTGCCTATAATGATAGACTCTTCACGTTTTGAAGTCATTGAGGCCGGATTGAAATGCGTTCAGGGAAAAGCAATCGTGAACTCCATTTCACTCAAAGGCGGAGAAGAGGAATTTATTCGGCAAGCAAAAACAATTTTGCAATACGGTGCGGCAGTAATTGTGATGGCCTTTGATGAGTTGGGACAAGCAGATACCTTGGCGCGACGGATTGAGATTTGCGAACGTGCCTACACTATTTTAACAAAACAGATTGGTTTTCCTCCGCAAGATATCATTTTCGATCCGAATATTTTTCCCGTGGCAACCGGCATGGAAGAACATCGAAAAAATGCTGTTGATTTTTTTGAAGCAACAAAATGGATTAAAAAAAATCTACCATTTGCAAAAATAAGCGGTGGTGTAAGTAATGTCAGTTTTTCCTTTCGCGGAAATGATTATATGAGAGAAGCGATTCATGCTGCCTTTTTATTCCATGGTATTCGTGCGGGAATGGACATGGGGATTGTGAATCCTTCTCAACTTGTTGTTTACGATGAAATACCAAAAGATTTATTGGAGCTCGTTGAGGATGTTTTGCTGGACAGAAGAGAAGATGCGACAGAAAGGTTGATTGAATTCGCTGAAAAAGTAAAAAATAAATCTTCGGAGAAAACTGAAAAGACAGAAGAATGGAGAAATGCACCGGTAGACGAACGATTGAAACATGCGCTGGTTAAAGGAATAACAGACTATATCGAAATTGACGTTGAGGAAATTCGAAAAAAATACAGCAAAACTTTACAAATAATTGAGGGGCCTTTGATGGATGGAATGAATGTAGTGGGCGATTTGTTCGGAAGTGGTAAAATGTTTTTACCGCAAGTTGTGAAAAGCGCACGCGTGATGAAAAAAGCTGTTGCTTACCTCCTGCCCTACCTCGAAGCAGAAAAGTCAGGCGCTGAACAAAAGAAAGGAAAAATTTTATTGGCAACCGTCAAAGGAGATGTCCATGATATTGGTAAAAACATTGTGGGTGTAGTACTCGCTTGTAATAATTTTGAAATCCTTGATTTGGGTGTAATGGTTTCCTGCGATAAAATTCTTGAAACTGCACGACGAGAAAATGTTGACATCATCGGATTAAGCGGATTGATTACACCCTCCCTGGATGAAATGGTACATGTTGCGAAAGAAATGGAACGCCTTCAATTTAAGATTCCGTTAATGATTGGCGGAGCAACCACATCAAAAGTACATACTGCAGTAAAAATTGAGCCTCACTATTCTCATCCGGTAATTCATGTCAATGATGCTTCGCGATCGGTTCCGGTTGTCAGCAGTTTATTATCGAACGAGCAACGCAAAGAATTTATTGATAAAACAAAAGAGGAATACATAAAACTGCGCGAGTATCAAAAAAATGCATCATCAGCTTCAAAATTCATTTCACTTGAGGAAGCCCGACGAAATAAATTTTCGACAAAATGGAATTCAATTGAAATTGTGAAACCTAAGAAAACCGGTATTACAGTTTTAGCAAATTATTCATTGGATGAAATAGCCAACTACATTGACTGGACGCCTTTCTTTCACAGTTGGGAAATGAAAGGTTCCTTCCCGAAAATTTTAAAAGACCCGATTCGCGGAACAGAGGCTCAAAAACTTTTTGATGACGCTCAACATATGTTGCGGAAAATTATAAATGAAAAATGGCTGACTGCAAATGCGGTTGTCGGAATTTTTTCTGCCAATTCATTTGGGGATGATATTGTGGTTAGTGATGAGCAACAAAATAAAATTGCCACTTTGCACACATTGCGTCAGCAAACACTGAAACCACAAGGACAAGCCAACATTGCGCTATCCGATTTCATTGCGCCAAAAGAAATAAAAGAGGATTATATTGGCGCATTTGCCGTAACAACGGGAATAGGCATTGAAGATCGCGTTAAACAATTTGAAAATGATAATGATGATTACAGCGCCATTATGTTGAAAGCTTTGGCCGACCGACTTGCAGAAGCGTTTGCTGAATTATTGCATGAGATGGTCAGAAAAGAGATCTGGGGCTACGCATTAAATGAGCAAATTTCGAAAGAAGATTTACTGAAAGAAAATTATCGTGGTATACGGCCCGCACCAGGCTATCCTGCCCAACCTGACCACACGGAAAAACTCATAATATGGGATTTGCTTGAAGTAGAAAAAAATACAGGAATTCGTTTAACCGAAAGTATGGCCATGTACCCAACAGCTGCGGTGAGCGGTTTGTATTTTGCTCATCCCGAATCACATTATTTTGGCCTTGGAAAAGTTACAACTGAGCAGGTTTCTGATTACGCTAAACGTAAAGGCATGCGTGTTGAGAATGCAGAAAAGTGGTTAAGCACCAGTTTACAATGAATTAATAAAATTGTAGGCTTTATTAATTTTTATTTAACTAAAAGTGAAAATGCATCACCACCTTGAGCCGGGATACATACGTTGCATGTACTGCATTTCAGCAAGCAGATACCCTAAATGTTCTGTATGAATTCCTTTAACACTTCCGGTCTGCATAAAACTTGGGTCTGGAATTGAAATAGTAGAGCGTTCAATTATAGGGAGCAACTCTTTTTGTACGTTTTCTTTTACCGACATCATTTCAGGTGCAACTTTGGTTTTTACCAAATCAGCATATCCTTCAGGCATATCAAATAAATCGTCGGTATATCTCCAGATTTCATTCATTGCATTTTGTAGTCGATGATGGCTTTCTTCAGTACCGCAACCAAATCGTTCCATCCAGGAAGATGTATGCCGTAAATGATAGGTTGTCTCTTTTACGGCTTTTGCAGCGATTCCCGCTAAAGTTTCATCAGTACTTATGGTTAAAGCATTGTAAAAATGAAACTGAAATGCATCAACAATGCACTGACGAAAAATTGTGAAAGCGTAATCCCCTTTTGGCAATTCACAAATCAATGGATTTAAAAACTGACGTTCATTTCGCAGAAAGGCCAAATCATCCTCGCTTCTACCCTTGTTTTCAATTTTGGCGGCATACTCATAAATTGAACGGGAAGTCCCTAAAATGTCCAAAGCAATATTGGTAAGAGCAAGGTCTTCTTCGAGAAAAGGTCCATGACCTGTCCATTCGCTTAATCGTTGTGACAAAATCAGATTGGTATCTGCAATACGAAGAAGAAAAGGTAAAAACGCGGGAGAAGTAGACATACAAATTTTTTAAATGTGCTTCACTCCTTCAGGTATCTGATAAAAGGTCGGGTGACGGTAAACTTTGTCGTTTGAGCTATCGAAAAATGGCCCTACATCTTCGGGAGACGAAGCAACAATTGCCGATGAAGGAACACACCACAATGCAGAACCTTCGCCACGACGTGTATACAAATCACGCGCGTTTTGCAGCGCCATTTCTTTATCGAAAGCATGAAGGCTTCCGCAATGCACGAACGGTTGCCCGGGTTTTTTCTGAACGAAAATTTCCCATAATATTCCTTGTGTATCTTTAGATTCCATAGTCAATATTTTTTAGCCTGAATCAGGCAGCTTTATCCATTCCTTTCTTTTTTGCAGCAAATACCGCTGCCGCTTCCCGAACCCATCTGCCTTTATCATGTGCTTCAACACGAGCCGCTAAACGCTCTTTATTACATGGACCATTTCCATGAATTACATTCTCAAACTCATTCCAGTCTGGAGTACCAAAATCGTAACCACCTTTGGCATCATTCCATTTCAGTTCCTTATCCGGCACGGACAGTCCCAAAAATTCCGCCTGTGGCACAGTTTGATTTACAAAACGCTGACGCAACTGATCATTGCTTTCGCGTTTAATTTTCCATTTAATTGCATTCGCAGAATTCGGCGAGTTCGCATCCGGAGGACCAAACATCATTAACGATGGCCACCACCAACGATTGAGTGCGTCTTGCGCCATTTCCTTTTGTTCCTGTGATCCGAAAGCAAGCCTACACATTATTTCATAACCCTGGCGCTGATGAAAACTTTCTTCCTTGCAAATTCGAACCATTGCTCGTGCATAAGGTCCGTATGAAGTACGCTGTAACATCACTTGATTCATAATGGCAGCACCATCCACTAACCAGCCAACCGCACCGATGTCTGCCCAAGTAAGTGTCGGGTAATTAAAAATGGAAGAATATTTTGCTTTCCCTGTGTGGAGTTGGTCCAATAATTCTTCACGGGAAATCTGAAGTGTTTCAGCGGCTGTATAAAGATAAAGACCATGGCCTCCTTCATCCTGAACTTTTGCAAGCAATACAATTTTTGCCCGTAAACTCGGAGCGCGGGTTATCCAGTTTCCTTCCGGTAGCATCCCCACAATTTCTGAATGTGCATGCTGAGAAATCTGACGAATCAAATGCTTTCTGTAATTATCCGGCATCCAATCTTTAGGCTCAATCATCTCATTGCGAGTGAGCTTTGCATCAAAATTTGCTTCTAGGCTTACTGTTTCCATAAATTCAAATATCTACAAATATACATCATTTGAAAGCAAATTTTCCTGTTAATGACTTATGTTTTAAAAGATTGGAAAAAATTATCAATGCGCATAGATGCT
Organism: Bacteroidota bacterium; assembly: GCA_900299295.1. GTDB lineage: Bacteria > Bacteroidota > Bacteroidia > B-17B0 > Aurantibacillaceae > AM-1111. Next base: position 2,373 of record OMJH01000042.1, on the reverse strand, counting down.
ATTTGCAATAAAATAACACGGGGCTAGTACATACTAACAGAAACATTTAAAAAAAAGTAAAAGAAGATTTTTAGGAAGCGATTTATTACCTTTGCAGACTTTTACTTATGGCTAAATTTCACCTTCTTACAGTTAGTGATATCCGCAGAGAAACAGCAGATGCGGTAAGTATTGCTTTTGCGGTCCCTAATCAGCTGCTTGCCGATTACCAATTCAAACACGGACAATACATTACTTTAAAATTGAACGTGGGAGGTGAAGAACTTCGTAGGAGTTATTCAGTATGTACCAGTCCATTTATTGAAAATGAACTTCGTGTGGCAGTAAAAGAAGTAAAAGGAGGTAGAGCAAGTACCTATTTAAACCGTGAACTTAAAAAGGGTGATTCACTGGAAGTAATGACGCCAATGGGGAATTTCACAACACCCCTTTCTGGAAATTCAGAAAAAAATTACCTCCTTTTTGCAGGCGGAAGTGGGATCACACCAATAATGTCAATACTGAAAAGTATACTTCATGTTGAAAAGCAGAGTCGGGTTACACTTTTTTATGCCAATCGGGATGAAGCATCAGAAATTTTTTCTCGCGATTTGGATGTGTTACGATCAAATTCCCGGTTTCAACTTATCCGTATTTACGATTCTCCAGCAAAAAAATCAGATGAATTACATACCGGAATCGTTACTGAAGATAAAGTAAAATTTTTATTGAATTTTTATTCAGGTAATTCAATAATTTCTGATGTTTTTATTTGTGGGCCGGGACCAATGATGGAGAACGTAAAAAATGCATTATTACAAGTTTCAATTCCGCAAGAAAAAATACATATTGAATATTTCTCAACTGTTCAGGAAACATTAGCGCAGGAAGAGGCATCAACGGCGAAAGAAATCTCTTCTAAGATTACTGTAATCCAGTATGGAATCGAAACAAGTTTTCAGTTAAACTCGAATGGCGCCACAATTTTAGATGCTGCTTTGGATGCCGGCGTTGATGCTCCATACAGCTGTAAAGGCGCAGTTTGCTGTACTTGCCGCGCAAAGGTGCTCGAAGGTAAAGTGAAGATGGATGCGAATTTTGCATTAACTGACGGAGAAATTGCGCAAGGCTTCGTTTTAACCTGTCAATCACATCCATTAACTGAAAAGGTCATCGTGGATTACGATGCCATGTAATCCGCTACTCAGACGAATTTATCGCCTTTGGTAACCTTTACATCATTTACAAGGTTACGTATTAATTGTTCATCTTGTTTTTTACAAATCAGCAGAATTCCGTCTGATTCAACCACAATGTAATCTTCGAGGCCCTGTAATACCACAAGCTTATCGTTAGGCATACGTACTATACAGTTTTTAGAATCATAAAGCATCACGTTTTTTCCAACAACAGCGTTATTGCCCTGAATATGCGGAAGGTACGAATAGATGGATCCCCATGTTCCTAAATCACTCCAACCAATTATTGATGCGCGTACAAAAACATTTTTTGCTTTTTCCATAATAGCATAGTCAATGCTTTCACTTCCACATTCAGAATACGCTTTTTGAATAAAATCCTGCTCCAAATTAGTATTGTAATCGGATTTCCCTTCCGCAAAAAGCGATGCCATATCCGGCTTATAATTCTCAAAAGCATGAATAATACTCGAAGTTGTCCAAATAAAAATTCCTGCATTCCACAAAAAGTCTCCACTTTCCAATAAAATTTTTGCCTGCTCTAAATCCGGCTTTTCAGCAAAGGTTTTCACCTTTTTAATTCGCTTATCATTTTCTTTCTTCGGAGAGTCTTCAAATTGAATGTATCCGTAACCAGTATCTGGGCGTGTAGGTGTTATTCCCAGTGTTACCAGGCAATCCTCGTTTCGTGCTTTTGCATAGCAAGCACGAATAGCCTTTACATAGGTCTGTTCTTTCGTAATCAAGTGGTCCGAGGGTACAACAACCGTAACTGCATGTGGATTTAACTGATGTATTTTATAACTCGCGTAGGCAATGCAAGGTGCAGTATTTTTACGCAAAGGTTCAAGTAAAATATTTTCAACAGGTAAATTGGGAAGCTGATCACGAACTACGTCTTTATAAATTTCATTGGTTACCACGTAGATATTTTCTACAGGACAAAGCGGTAAATGACGGCGATAGGTTTGTTGCAATAATGTTTTTCCAATTCCGAGAACGTCAATAAACTGCTTTGGGTAATTGGTACGACTCATTGGCCAAAAGCGGGTACCAACACCGCCCGCCATTATCACACAGTATTGATTTCTCATTTGATTTCCTTACTTAAGTTTAGATAATGCCTTTCGTAACCCTTCGATTGCTGAATGGACATCTTCCATCGAGCAGGTGCCAACGGACAATCGATACCAAG
>OMJH01000041.1 GCA_900299295.1 Bacteroidota bacterium | reverse complement strand
TTTCAAAAATTCATACTGCAATTCTCAATGAAAAAAAAGAAATACTAATTTTTCCCAACTCCTTATATCTTGGAATTTTTACATCAGAATTCGCTCATGCATCCTTTAAATTCGGAGCTCAGAATTGCTCGGAATTTGAATCTGGGACATACACCGGAGAAATCAGTGCAAGCATGATTAAAAATGTTGGGGCATCCTATTGCCTTGTTGGTCACTCGGAACGACGTATTTTCTTTTCGGAGAACAATATTCAGCTAAAATCAAAATTAAAAAGGTGCCTTGAAAACGACATTACGCCGGTCTATTGTATAGGAGAAACGCTTGAACAGCGGAATAACGGAACTCATTTTGAAATTATTCTAAAACAAGTAAAGGAGGTTCTGGGAGATATACCGGAAACAGAATTCAGGAACATAATTATTGCCTACGAACCGGTTTGGGCAATTGGTACCGGACAAACAGCTACGCCGAAAGAAGCACAAGAAATGCATATGTTTATTCGAAACAAGATTAGCGAATTGAAAAACAAAACAACTGCAGATCAAATTTCCATACTTTATGGTGGAAGCTGCAGTCCAAAAAATGCAAATGAACTTTTTGCTTGCCCGGATATAGACGGCGGCCTAATTGGAGGCGCTTCGCTTAATGCGGATGATTTTCTTAAGATTTGCAACTCTATTTAATTAGAGATTTTCAATTATCTTTTTGAGTTCCTCTGCATTGGCGATTTTTTCATCAATTTTAGTGAATTGAAAATCGTAGGATTTGGAATCACCGATTTTTTCAAATTCTTTGTTACCACAAACGGCGACATAATTCCCGGGAAGTACAGCAAGGAGTTTATTGTCCAGCTTGGGATCATAAATCAGATTTTTTCTTAATTCCCCGAAGCAACTGCGGACCGAACGATCGCCATTGGTAATTAAGTATATTTTAACGTCTTCTTCCGATAGAAATTCTTCAGTGGAATAAGTGGCCGAAATAATATTGTATTGTTGTTCATCTGCTAATTTTTTGATTCTGTCCCAATTGCAAAAACCAAAATTACTCAACTCAAAAGACCTTAGCACTTGTCCAACCATTCCTTTTCGGTTCAACTCCTCCTCTGCTTTTTTTAAAGTTGATGTATAATTTTCCATTTCTTTATTAAATCGAGCTGTGGCCACTTCCAAATCGGCAGCGTCAAAAACCGGTCTCACTTCCATCTCAAAACTCCGTTCATTGCCTTCCAGTTTTATTACGTAAACACCTTCTTTTCCTACAGCCTGCAAAGCTGAAATATTTCGCCAGGACTCACCAAATATCCATTTATTTTTTGCCGGACTTCCATCTTCTTCATCCGTACCCGCGTACTCCCATTGAACGTTATTGAACATTTTTAATTCGGGGAAGGCATTTACGTTGATGTCAAATTTAAATGCTCTACTTGGCTGCAACTGTTTTGGTTCTACAGGTTTAATTACTCCGGCCATCATTCCATCAAGTTGTTCTTTGCGCGCCGGATTTTCTTTAACAGGTGTCCGTCCAACATGGGTCCACTTTCCGGTGGATGAATCTAAAGTGTAAAAATTAAAATTCTCCTCAGCAACTGGCGATGACATGTCTACACGAACCTTTTTTCCGGGTTTTATTTGAAGTTGTTGGCCATTTTGCGTTGCCCCGATCTCAAACATTCCGGCGCTTATAAAATCGGAACTTTGGCCGGCACTATCATAACGCATGGGAATTCCGCTCATCAGGATTTGCGCAGCATCCATGAATTCACGATAGTGCAATGTAACTTTGCCACTTACCGGATTTCCTGCACCATCAACTAAGGCGTTTTCCGGAACATAAATGGAAGTTCCATTCGGTAAATTAACTGTTGTGCCCTTTTGCGCGTCAAAATCAAATGTTTTCAAATCGACATTCAAATTTTCAAATGGAGGCGTAATTTTTGTTACTGACTCTATTTTCTTATCAGAGCCGCAAGAGTGCATTAGCATCACTCCTGAAATTATTACAGCAATTATCAAACTTTTTAATTTCATAGAATTAGTTTTAAAATTGAATTATTTGAAAATTGGATCAAGGTTGAAAATTATGCAGGTAAATATTTTTCGTGTCTGCGCTCATCCAGTGGTAGGTACCTGTCAATTCATTTCCTGTTAAAGCTGTTCCATTGCCCTTGTCTTTACCATTAATAATTATTTTGGTGTAATCCTGAACAAATGCTACATGACGTTTGTTAAGCCAAATGATAGGATAAGTAATTCCTCCGTAATTATTTTCGTAAGGGCCAAAATCTTCGGACTGATTGCTCAATCGCTCATAGTGCCAGCCATTAACTTCAAAACTGTAACAAAAAATTTTATCAGTAACCATATTTAACTGATGAAGTTTTACCCGGTCGTCACCAAATGCACGAACACGTTTTCCATCTAAAACAACATAGGAAGAATCCACATCATCCGGTTGTTCCAATGCGTACCAAGAATTATAATTACAAGTAAAATTGAATGATACGGCGTTCTTAAGGTTAATATCTTTACCGTTCAGGTACACTTTTCCATCGTACAACAAAGCCCAGTTTTTATCCGAAACAGAAAGTTCAGCTTTATTCTTTTTATTGGTTACAGGAAGTTGAATTAGTTTTTTCCCATCGCAGATTACGTATAAGCCGGCAGTAGCCGAATTTGAGTTGTAGGCATTATATTTTTTGGGCATATCCTTCACCAAGAAAAAATACTTTTTGTCACGATAAAGAATTGATTCTTGCAAATTAGTTATTTGAAAAGGGCCGAACGAGGTTCCGTCGCTGAAATAGAGGTACCATGCATTTTCTGCAGGCTCTATTTTTTTTGTGAATTTTATATTTTTACGAATCGCATCGGTTGCCTCCAGCTTAACCCAGCCTTTATTAGTAGTTTCAAAAACATAGCTCAATTCACTCTCTGAATTATCTCCGGGAACTTTCTGTCCGTTAGACAAATAAAAATAACCCGGATAAATGCCGTTTTTTTCTGAAATAAATAAGGTGGAATAGGCTCCGTAAAAATTATTTATTCGATACGAATTCATCTCATTAAGATTATTAATAGTGCCAATCATTTCATGATTAACCACCACATTTGCCTTCCCTGATTGATCTGTTAAAATCCAGAAATATTTATACTGTGAATACACCTGGTTAAATTTCATAAAGGGACCATTTATTTTTACGCTTAGGGATACATAAAAATTACCTGCATTTTTATAAACAAAATCAATGGAAGATTTTTGAGGAGCAAAAGCCAGCACCGAATCGTATGGTCCTAATGTTGAGTTGGTTTTTAAATTCCTTAAAAAAGTTTTCCCTTTGCTTTCATAGCTCAAAAGTGAAGAAAATAATTGTTCATCTCCGTCCAAAGCACCATCTTGATTCTCATCGCCTTCATTATAATTATAAAAAGTAGTAATATTTTGGTATGGTCCGCTTTTTTTACCGGTTTTAATGTCCAAAATATATTCCTCATCTCTTACCAGTTTAAAATCATTCCACTCAATGTTCTCAAGTATATATATTCCTTTTCCAATTTTTCGAGGGGTTCTGTTATAAGGCCCAACATGAAACTTATTGGAGTGCAGATAATATTTATCATTCAACTCGGTTACAAATTCATAATTTGTTCCATTTCCGCTGAATGTTATTTCAGCCTCCTGGGTGTCTAATTCTTCGCCCTTCTTTAATGTATAAATTGATGTTTTGGAGTTTGAAGAATTAACTTTGATGACATTTTGGGAAAATCCAAAAACAGCTATCAATAAGGTTGCGGCCGTGCAAAACTTTTTATTCAAATAATTTTTCATAAACGATTGATTTAGGGGTTAACTCTTGTTTATTTGAACTGATAAATCCAACATTCATTACGAGCAATAACCATCCAATAAATAAAAAGTCACAAAAAAAATGTTAAGCAAATTTTTAATGAAAAAATCTGCTTTTTCCATGAATTTTGACAAAAGCCTAAAATCAATTATCTTTAACTATTAATTAATCACTTTATGAAAAAGAATTTATCTCTTATCGCCATCCTTTTAATAATGGGATTTTTCCTTTTTTTATCCTGCAGTAAAAGTGAAGGTGATGGAATTGCGCCTACCTATAAAGCTGAAGGAACTTCTACCGGCAATAATCCGTATACTCCTCCTTCAACTACCTAAAACTAGGATTGAATTTTAAATTATTCACCTATTGATTTTCTTTTAAAGAAATGAATAAATCCGACGCCTTTCTCATTGCAAAAGAAAAGATGTTGGACAATGACAAATTCAGTCAATGGCTGGGCGTTCGTTTAGAAGAAATCCGTTCCGGATATTGTAAATTGTCGATGACAATAAGGGAGGAAATGACGAATGGTTTTTCGATTGCACATGGTGGAATATGCTACTCACTTGCCGACAGTGCCCTTGCGTTTGCTTCAAATTCCCATGGAAAAATGGCTGTCAGCATTGAAACCTCCATTTCTCATATTTCAAAATTAAAAGCAGGAGATAATATCTGCGCTGAAGCAAAGGAAATCAGTAAAACAGAAAAAATTGCAGTTTATTTAGTAGAGGTTTTAAATTCGGAGGGTTCTTTGGTTGCAAGCTTTAAAGGTACCGTTTATCGTTCCTCAAAAGAATGGATTGCAAAGTAAAAATCGTAAAATATGGGGATTACCATTGCAATTGACGGGTATAGCAGCTGCGGTAAAAGTACACTTGCAAAGGCATTGGCTGCCAAATTAAATTACGCCTATATTGACAGTGGGGCAATGTATCGGTGTGTTACCTTGCATTGCATTCAACGTGGTATTATTAAAGACGGAATATTTTTAACCGAAGAGGTTGTAAAAACATTGCCTGCCATTCATTTATCGTTCCAATTCAACCTCAAAACGAAATTTAATGAAAGCTTTTTAAACAATAAAAACGTTGAAAAGGATATCCGTTCACTCGAAGTTGCTGCTAGCGCCAGTTCAATAAGTACAATTCGAGAAGTGAGAATACAAATGGTAAAGCTACAGCGAAAAATGGGCGAAAATAAGTCGGTGGTAATGGATGGACGCGACATCGGTACTGCTGTTTTCCCTAATGCGGAATTAAAACTTTTTATGACTGCTGATACCGATATCCGAATACAGCGGCGACTGAATGAACTGAAACTGAGAGGAGATAAAATTTCTTTTGCAGAGGTAAAAAAGAATTTGCTTGACAGAGATTATCAGGATACTCACAGAAAAGAAAGCCCCTTAATCAGGTCTGCCGATGCCATTGTTTTGGATAACTCAGAAATGGATACCGAAGAACAACTACGATTTGCATTACAACTTGCAAATGAGCGGATAAAAAACATAAAAGAAGAAAAAATCAATCAATAACCTTTAAACGGGCGAATTTCAGTAACAACATTTTTTGTCCGCCGTTCTCAAATAAAACCGTTGCTTTTGTATCCGGGAAATTTCCCTCCACGTTTACTACTTTTCCATTTCCGAATTTTTCATGTTGAACTGTAACGCCGGTAACAATTTTGCGCATTTCGGTTTCATCCAGATTTAATGCTCTTGAAATAGATTGACTTGAATTAACCGGAACAAGTTTGTTACTTCTTTGAATGTTGAGTTGAGAAAAAACCGACTGAGAATCGCCCCCGTTTTTTCTACCTTTAAAATTGATTCCTGAAGATGAAGGACGACTCCAGTTATCACGCGTTGAGTCAAATGCATCATCAGTGAAACGCCGCTGCGGTGCCGTATCTATAAACTCAACAAAATCATTACTTAATTCATCCAGAAAGCGACTGGGCTCACAATGAGTAATTTTTCCAAAACGGTAGCGAACCAATGCATAGGAAAGCGTCGCTTTTTTCTCAGCGCGTGTTATGGCAACATAAAATAATCTTCTCTCCTCTTCCAATTCCGTCCTACTCTGTAAAGAGAGCTGTGAAGGAAATAAATTCTCTTCCATACCCACAATAAATACAAATGGAAACTCAAGTCCTTTCGCAGCGTGAATTGTCATCAAAACAACCTTATCACCTTGACTATCTTCCTTTTCATCCGCATCGGTCAGCAAGGCAACATCCATCATAAATTCATCCAGTGTACGTAATTTCCTAAAATCTTTTACTTCCAGATCAAAAAGATCTTCAGGTTCAGCAGAAGGTGGAGTTACTTCCTGTGACTTCAATTCTTCATCCTGCGGACTCCGGGAATTCTCTGAAAAATCTTTAATTCCATTCAACAGTTCCATAATATTTTCGTACCGGCTTACTCCTTCAGGTGTTTTGTCTGAATGAAGGTCCTTTAAAAGCCCCGATGCACTTGCAATACTATGTGCTACCTCGTACGCATCTTTTTGAATGAGTTGTTGCTGAAAAGAACGAATCATGGTAACAAAGTCTGTTAAACGTGCTCGTGTACCTGCATTAATCCCAAGGTTAAAATCCTTCACATTTTCAATTGCAGTAAAAATACTGATCTCGTTATCGCCAGCCGCAACACTTAATTTATCTAAGGTAGACTGACCAATTCCGCGTGCAGGATAGTTTATTATCCGTCGCAACGACTCATCATCGTTGGAATTAATTACCAAACGAAAATATGCCATCAGATCCTTTATTTCTTTTCGCTGATAAAAAGATAACCCTCCATAAATACGGTAAGGAATATTCATTTTTCGCAGCGCTTCTTCAATTGATCGACTTTGTGCATTCGTTCTGTATAATACTGCAAAAGCACTATTAAGAAGGCGTTCGTGGTTTTTATATTGGAAAATTGCAGCTGCTACCTTTTGACCTTCTTCATTATCTGTACTGGCACGAATAACGGTAATTTTTTCACCTGAATCATTTTGTGTCCAAACCGACTTTTTAAACTGATCTTTATTATTATTAATAACCTGATTGGCGGCTTCAACTATATTTTTTGTACTTCGGTAATTTTGTTCAAGTTTGAAAGTGACGAGCTCCGGATAATCCTTTTCGAAATTGAGTATATTTTGAATATTTGCTCCGCGAAATGCGTAAATACTTTGAGCATCATCCCCAACCACGCAAATGTTTAGAAACGCCGCTGCTAACTGACGAATGATTACATATTGCGAAAAATTTGTATCCTGATATTCATCTACCAAAATATACCTGAACTTTTCCTGGTATTTAAATAACACTTTAGGATGGTCTCGTAGTAATAGATTTGTATTGAAAAGCAAATCATCGAAATCCATTGCTGAGGCCTTAAATAATCGCTTTTGATAGGTAATGAAAATCTGACCAAACAACGGAATACGTGCCAGTTTATCTTCTTCAATAGCCAATGTATTAGACATATACTGACGAGGAGAAATCAAATTATTTTTGGCTGAAGAAATTCGCGATAAAATAAAAGAAGGTTTGTAAACCTTATCGTCCAGGTTCATTGATTTTATAATCTCCCGAAGCAAACTCTTGGAATCATCAGAATCGTAAATGGTAAAATTTTTCGGATATCCAATAAGCTCCGATTCAAACCGGAGTATCCTGGAAAATACAGAATGAAACGTGCCCATCCATAAAGCCTTTGCTTCACTTTCACCCACGATGCGCGCTATGCGTGACTTCATTTCACGTGCTGCTTTATTGGTAAAGGTGAGCGCAAGAATATTAAAAGGATCAACACCCTTTTTCATCAATAAGGCAATTCGATAGGTTAAGACGCGCGTTTTTCCGGAACCCGCACCTGCCAAAATCATTGATGGACCTTCGGTATGCTCAACTGCTTTGCGCTGTGCTTCATTCAATTCATTCAAAAAAGAAAAATTATTCGATTCCATTTGCACTACAAAAATACTGAATTTGCAAGGGCCCGATTACCCCTCAGCTTTTCGAATTAATAACAATTAAATGAATTATTTTTTGGCTGTTTGCCGACTATATGCTTCAAAGACATCACGGCTGCGAATATAACCGATTGTACGCCTGTCCGGTTCACAAACTGCCACTTTATCTACATCAAATTTCATTATTATTTTCATTACACTTCCCAAACTTTGGTCTACGAACACAAATGGAACTGATGTGTCTGCGAGGTCAATTGCAGTTACAGAATTTTGGTCAGAAATTTTCAATAAATCTTCGTCTATTTTTCTTAATGAAAGCAGACCTGCATAAGACAAATCGTGCCTGACCACTAAAAAATCGCTGGAGTGATAATAATTTGCTATTTCGCGAATGTCGGCATAAGAATAATCTTCTCTGATCACTGCCAAAAATCGAAATTCAGGGAAATAATCTTTAATTGTCACCCGTTCAATAACATCAAGTTTCATATCCCAAACATGCGCAGGACTATCAAAGCGAGTATCAACCTGAGATTTGTAAAATGAAATCTGACGTGAAAGGATAAAGGTAAATATTGAAACAAGAATCAGGGGAGGAAGCAAGGCATAACTACCTGTCATTTCACAAGTCATTACGATTCCTGCGATGGGTGCATTTGCAACGCCTGCATAAAAGGCGCCCATTCCAACAACCATATAAGTTACAATTGTAACGTTCGGGTCGTTCAAAAAATAGCGGGCAATTACACCCACACCAGCCCCAAGCATTGCACCAATAAAAAGAGAAGGACCAAAAATACCTGCGCTTCCACCACTTCCAATTGTTAAGCCGGTAGTCACTATTTTAATAAATGCAATTAATAATAAGGAAAGCATAATATTAAGTATTCCGATACCACTAAAAAAAGAAGGCAACTTACCCGAAATTACTTGCTGAAGGTAGGAATGCCCAGTTCCACCTGTTTCAAAAAATAACAAAGCAATTATACCAACCAGCAAACCACCAATTGCAGGCTTTAACCAAATTGGAAAAGTAATGGATTTGACCAATCGTGTTGTATCACGAAATCCTTTTATGAATAAAAAGCCAAAAACATAACATAAGAATCCAAGTAACAAATAAAAAACAATTTCTTTTATTTGAAAAAATTCAGGTTGTTGAATTGGAATCAAAGGTTGAGAACCGGCGTATGAAATAAAGACCAAATAGGCTGTTAATGATGAAATGAAACAAGGTATTAAGGCATCACTTTCAATATCTTTTTTATAAACCATTTCAACTGCTGTTAAAGCACCCCCTAAAGGCGTTTTGAAAGCTGCGCCCAGGCCGGCTGCCGTACCACTCAACATCAGTGCTCTTCGGCTTCTGGCACCGGCACCGGCAAGGTTTGCCATAATTACTCCAATACCTGCACCGATCTGAGAAATAGGTCCTTCACGTCCGCCGCTTCCACCGCTAGAAAGAGTAAAAATTGTTGCGATTGATTTAAAAAAAGGAACACGAGTGTTCATTTTTCCTTCATTATAATGAAAGGCATTTATCATTTCATCGGTTCCTGTACCTTCAGCTTCTTGGCAGAAAAAATAAATGACTAATCCGCAAATTAAACCACCCAGAGCAGGGAAAAGTACAACCATGGAGGCCTGAACTGGATGAGAAAAAATAAAATCCCGTTTTTGTTTTAAAGAATCCCCATTTACAATCTGAAATCCATTTAAGGAAGAGAAAAATTCTTCAAAGTGAACCAGAAGAAAAGTAAAAAGCATAGCAATTAATCCGGCTATTATACCTGTTAAAACGGCATAAAAAAAAATGTGAGATTCCTTTTGAATTTTATATCTGAAAGAAAAATTCATCGAGTACAAGGCAAAATGCTAATGCTCATCTTCATTGCTATTTTCAAATCCTTCTTCATCAGACATATCTTCATCCTGATTTTCTTCATCCTGATTTTCACTTGAATCATTTTCGGTATCAGAGAACCCTGCAGTGTCTTCTTCCGCAAATAATTCCTCGGGCTTATCGTTTGCCATTTGATAGGCTTCATCGTCGCTATCGTCCTCACCTGCAATTGATGCGGCCGCTATTGGATCCAATGTGGCATCTTTGATTCCCTGAACAGGTTTATACTGCTTTGGCGAGCTTCCGAAAGATTTTATACAAACAGGATAATTTGCATTGCCCTCCTCCTTAGTTATTTTAATCAATTGAATTGCGAAAGACCAGGCCGCAACTTTATCGTAAACGTAGATAAACTGTTGATATGGGTCCTCCACACAGGTAGAAATTTTTGTTTTTTTCATCAGACGCACATCATCTTCCAAATCTTCCTCTAAAAGTGTTATTTCCTTTCCTTTTCTCCACTGCGAATCACAAACAAAAAAAGAAGCAGCATGCTTTTTATCAAACCCAATTGAAGTTAAAATTGCCATATGAAACTCTTCAAAATGTTGTGAAGAACGAATTTCAATGTCGCGATATACATCCTCAAACTCTTCGAATGAGACTCTGAAACGATAAATTGCCATGAACAAATTTTATTTGGTTTAAAAATATAAAAATGAAACCGAAAGGACAAATGAAAAGTTTGAGGAAATTAAGCAGCGTACAGGGATTTTAAGCACACAACAACCAATAACACAGAATGGAAAAAATTACCCGCCAACAATTACAATTTGCGTTTTAGAAATCTTAATGTTTTTTCTTCTTCACTTCCCCTATCGGGTTTGTAATCATACTGCCAAGAGGCGTACTTAGGTAAACTCATTAAAATGGATTCAATTCTACCACCGGTTTCCAACCCAAATCGTGTCCCCTTATCATAAACAAGATTAAACTCAACATAACGTCCCCTGCGCAGATATTGCCATTGTATATCGGCCTCCGTAAACTTTTTGTCGCATTTTTTAAGTACAATTTCTCGATAAAGCGGGAAAAAAAGTTGTCCGATATGCTTCCAGAAGGCAACAATTGTGTTCAACGAAATTTTTTCATTCGGTATAAGACGATCGAAAAAAATACCTCCGATTCCCCGGGTTTCCTTTCTATGTGGAAGATAAAAATACTTATCGGCCCTGGAAGAAAATTCAGTATAAAAATCTGCATGATAATTATCACACATTTTTTTTACTTCCGAATGAAAAAAATTATATTGTTCCGCATCGTAAAAGTGCGGGGTAAGATCTATACCACCTCCGAACCAAAATACTCCGGTGCTTAAGCGAAAGAAACGGATATTCATGTGAATAATTGGTACCCAAGGGTTCAATGGATGAATAACGATGGATAAGCCGGTGGCTGAAAAATCGGGCAGCTGATCACTTCGTTTGGGAATAATACTGTGTTGTTCTTCACTCAACAAAAATTGGCG
>OMJH01000040.1 GCA_900299295.1 Bacteroidota bacterium | reverse complement strand
GCCGGTCCGGTAGTTGCAGCCGCCGTAATTCTGCCAAAAACCTTCAGACATAAAGTCCTCACAGACTCCAAACAATTATCCAGATCACAACGGGATGAGCTTCGTCTGGAAATTCAGGAAAAAGCATTAGCGTGGGCAATAGCCGAAGCAACAAGTACAGAAATTGATGAAATTAATATTTTAAATGCTTCCTTTCTGGCGATGCACCGTGCGATCAGTAAACTCAATACTATTCCTGAATTATTGTTGATTGATGGCAACCGTTTCAAAAAATACAATTCCATACCACATGAATGTATTATAAAGGGTGACGGAAAATTCTTTTCAATTGCTGCCGCATCCATTTTGGCAAAAACACACCGGGATACAATCATGATGAAACTTGCTGATGAATTTTCAGGTTATCACTGGCATACCAATATGGGGTATCCAACGATGGAACATCGTGAAGGCATTAAAAAATTCGGACTGACCCAAGAACATCGAAGATCATTTCAGCAGTTGCCTCCACAACTTGAACTTTTTAAGAAATAAGGCTATTGAATCTGCTCACACCATGTGCCTGATCTACTTTGCTATAAACAAACATCCAGAGTTCAGATTTATTGCACTTGCCAATCGGGATGAATTTTATAACCGTGCAACAAAACCAGCCGGATTCTGGGTCGAGCATCCTGATATAATTGGCGGTCAGGATGCAGCAGTTACAATTAAAAATCAACTTCCGGGTACATGGCTGGGTATGACAAAAGCCGGGAAAGTTTCTTTTGTTACGAACTATCGTGATCTAAAGAATATTAAAACGGATGCCCCGTCAAGAGGTCAGCTGGTTACCTCATTTCTTTCGTCGGATAATCAACCCCAAGAATATCTCAATAAGGTCGCAGAGCATGCACATCTGTACAATGGCTTCAATCTGGTAACTGGAATTGAAAATGAATTCTACTACTACTCAAACATTCAGAAAAAAATAATAAAACTGAATGCCGGAATCTACGGAGTTAGTAATCATCTGATTAATACGGCTTGGCCGAAATTAATTAAGGGAAAAAATTTATTTGAACATAAATTATCTTCAGGCCTTGAATTAAATCCCACTGAATTACTTGACCTTATGACCAATGAGGAAATCGCAGCAGATTCAGATTTGCCGGATACCGGAATTGGAATTGAAAAGGAACGCATGCTAAGCGCCATGTTTATTAAGTCCGCTAATTATGGAACTCGAAATACAACACTGATAATGATTCAAAATTCCGGCCATGTAAACTTCATGGAAAGAACCTACTTGAATGATCGGCAGAAATATCAAACTCTAAAATTTGAATTCAGAATTGATGGCTAAACCCAGGAAATATCAACCACCTCTTTTGTTGCGCTTCACCAGAACATTTTTTCCGGTACTTGAAAAAATTTCTCCATTTCTGGCAGTTAGGTTTTTTACACAGCTTTTTTTTACGCCACTTAAATACCAATTTCCGGAAAAAGAGCTGCCATGGCTTGAAAACTCCAAGCAAACCGGTGTGCGCGTTGGAAATAAAAATATAGTCATATATGAATGGGGCAATCCTGAACATCCGGCCATATTTTTTATTCATGGATGGGCTGGCCGGGCAACGCAATTCAGAAAATTTTATGATGTATTCATTAAGGCAGGATTCAGAGTTATCGCATTTGATGGACCGGCACACGGAAAATCAACTGGTAAACAAACCAATATCATAGAGTTTGCCGAAGCTGTTAAGATAATTTTCCAATCAAAAGGAGTGCCCGAAGGGGTAATCAGCCATTCATTTGGTGGTACAGTCTCATTATTTTCAATCTTTCAAAATATTCCGATCAAAAAGCTCATCACAATCGGCACACCTGTAATTGGTGATCTTCTGATTGATTCTTTTCTTAAAGCAGTAAACGGCACAGAAAAAACAAGGGAAGGATTCAAAAAACATTTAATTAAAAATTATGGCCGAAGCTTTGACGAGTTTACCGCAGGATGGCTTTTACAAAGACTCCCTTTTGAAATTGATCTGTTCATCATACACGATGAACAGGATAAAGAGGTTTCAATTGAGCACGCAGAGGCCGGAGCTAAGATTTATCCCAGCGCTATGACACTGCGCACGCAGGGCCTTGGTCACGCCCGCATTCTAAAAGATTCCAGAGTGATTAACAGCTGCGTTGAATTTTTTAAAACTAAATAAATTCCACCTTTGCAACTATCAATGGAAATTTCCACCCGAACAGAATTTTATCGAACTTTCCGATTGGCCTGAAAGTTCTTCATACAACATCCAAAATGATTCAATCTTTTTTCGCTGAACAAGCATCAGAAAAATTAAATGACCAGTCTTTTCAACAGGCATGGAAAAATATCTATGAGAAAGATCTAACAGCTACTGTATTTCAACATCCAACTTATATCACAAATTGGTATAGACTTTACTCGCAATATCAGCCCTTGATACTTCTTGTAAAGTCGGAAAAAGAAATCCAGGAAATACTTTTTCTGGCAATTCTCGAAAACGAAATTGTCGGTGCAGGCCACCACCAGGCAGAATATCAGACAACACTCTCACGTACAGAAAATAAGATTTCTTTTTTGGCTGATTGCATCCGGCATTTGCTCAGAATATTTCCCGACAAGAAGCTTTCCCTGAAATACCTTCCACAAAGTTTAAACCCGCTTGAATTAGAAAATCAAAAGGATATCCAATCGAACATCTTTTTGAAGGAATATTCTGAACCTGTGATTCGGTTAGATTCCGAATTAATTAAATCAGAATTGAATAAAAAGAATCGTCGTGAAAAACTCAACCGGTTAAAAAAAATCGGAAATCTGACCTTTCAAAGAATTACGGATTCGAAAATTTTCAGACAATATTTGGATCAACTGGCTATAGATTACGATTTCAGACAAGGCGCCATGTTTGGTTCAGAATTCTTCAGCGAAGACCAGCATAAAAAAGAATTTATGCTTAACCTTTTCGATTCGGGACTACTGTATGTAACCTTACTATTTTCAGATCAGACAATAATTGCTGCAAATGCCAGCACCTATGATAAAGGCATTACCTACCTGCAGGGATTTAACACCCATCATCCTGTTTTTGCTAAATACTCACCAGGCATTCTTTCTTTTTTGATGAGCGCACTTCAAATGCAACAAGACGGCCTCCTGGAATTCGACCTTACCCCTGGGAGTGTTGATGACTATAAAGGAGACCTGGCCACAGATTTTTACAGAACCTGGTCGCTTGAGGCCGGGAACAAAACCGACATCTTTAAACAAAAATTAAAGTCAACGGTAAAATCATCACTTAAAAAATTATCTGAAAACAATTCTATTAAGCGACTGAAGGTGCAATTAGAAAAGGTTTTACAAATCGGAGGCAAAAAATTAAACGCAAAGACGGATAACCCCGCCAGCGAGCCCTTTTCAAAATTTTATGAATTTTCAATTTCACCATCCATTGCTGAAAATTCTGAGAGATTCGATTCATCGGAACTTTTACCTGACAACCTGAAAAATTTACTGCAATATAAACCGGATATCGGGCAACCAGCGAGACAGAACTTCTTGTTCGATGCAATGAAAAGAATGGAGTTCGGTCAGCACGTCTATACCCTCTCAGTAAATAATAAACTTTCTGGTTATGCCTGGTTTGTACCGGCTGGCGCTAAATTGATTTTACCAACGGGCGAAAAGACAGAAAAAAATTATTGTTTTTTTCAACTGCTCGATATGAACCATAAAGATTTTTTTAATGACTTTTTAATTAAAACTATCGACCTGTTGGCGGGAACTTTAAAGACAGGTGATTCACTTTGGATCAGGATGAGTGATGAATCCAAGAAAACCTTTCCTGATCTGAAGAAAAGATTTGCACGATAAATTCAAATATTATTTTAATAAAAATGCCGGCCTCATTAAGGAAGCCGGCATTCATTTTATTTTAAAATATTAAAATCAGGACTTTGTAGTTGAATTGCTTTTCCCCGATCCTGATATGGACTGCCTCATTTCAGTGTCTGCCTGAACGTTCTGCATTTTATAGTAATCCATAATTCCCAGATTTCCACTG
>OMJH01000039.1 GCA_900299295.1 Bacteroidota bacterium | reverse complement strand
GACAAAAACACAATTCCGTTGCTCGTTGCGCAATCAGGAGGAGAAATGGAGTTTATTAAAAGAGTAGGGGCAGGGGAGACATTCACACTCAGAGTTGTAGTGGTTGAACAATTAATATTTGAATTGGCAGTTAATGTATAAGTTCCGCTGTTGATTAGCTGAATATTCTGGATAACCGGATTTTGCAGCAAGCTGAAAAACCCGGCCGGCCCTGACCATGAAAAAGTGGTAGCCCCTGAGTTGGTGCAGCTCAGCAACAGATTAGCTCCCTGACAAACAGGACTATTGGAAAAAGGTGAAATTGTGGGCGGATTATTTATAATTACTGTGGTAGTAGCGGTCGTTGTACATCCGGATGCTGCAGTAACCGTTGAAGTATAAACACCATTCATTGCGGTGGTTGAATTCATTAGGATTGGATTTTGAAGGTTGGAGGTAAAACCATTCGGTCCTGTCCATAAATAACTAACGCCACCATTTGCTGAAAGCTGGATTGTGCTACCTGTACAATATGGCCCACTGTTACTTGCTGTGGCACTCACATTATTTACAATTACCGAGGTACTCGCTGTTGCGACGCATCCATTTGCATCAACAATTGTTACTGTATAGTTTGTATTTGTACTGCCAATAAAAATCGGACATGCAGTGGTAACACTGTTCAGACTGGTAAATGGAGCCCAGCTATAGGTAAAAGCACCGGTGCCTCCGGTAACCGCAGGACAAATGCTTACGGTTGACCCGGCACAAACAGTTGTCGGTGAGTTAAGATTTATGGCAATTGGTGGAGGTTGTGAAATAACCACATAAGCAGTATCCTGTGTTTGTCCATCATCTGCAATTACTGAATAGGTTCCAGCACATAAATTTGTTTGGTTTGCGCTTACTGAGCCATTCGACCAAAGATAAGTGTAACTGCCGGTTCCCCCGGAAGCCTGGGCACTTGCACTGCCGTTACACACACCATTGCATGTAGCATTCTGACTTGAAATAATAGCAACGTTTAAGGTTTGTGCCTGAATTACAGACTCAGTGCACAAAAAGAAAACAAGTACAAGTATTGAATTTTTTATCATCTGAATAAATTTATTTTTAAGTAAATTTAATTCAAAAATAGTTTAGGTAACTGATAAATTAAATTATTAACAACTTACAAAATTTAGTCTTAATTTTCAAAAATGAAATACCCAATAATTAAAATATGCACCGTAGGTCTTTTGTTTGTGACCAGAATGGTTCATGCACAAATAACCATTACAGATAGTTTGGATTTTTCATCCATCGCAACTTTGTTGCAAGGATTCGGAACAAACATTTCCAATACGGTTTATAATTGCGATTCCGCCTCGGTCGGGCAATTTACTGGTGTAAGCGAGCTTCCCAACACAAATGGGTTAGTGTTATCAACCGGCAGGGTAGATTCAATTGCAAATTCTTCATCGCATTTTGCGAGTTTCAGTATGGCGAATGGAGTAACAAACGACGTTGATATGAATACGCTCGCCGGGTTTCTTCCTACTTACGATGGCTGTATTCTAGAATTTGATTGTATTCCGTTAGGTGATACGCTGTTGTTTAATTACACATTCGCCTCAGAAGAATATCCTGAATTTGTTGGGATGGGTTTCAACGATGCGTTCGGGATTTTTCTAACGGGTCCCGGTTATGCCGGAGTTAACATCGCAACCATTCCCGGAACCTCCGCTCCGGTTACCATCAACAACATTAATGCATCAACAAATCCTTCGTTTTATATGGATAATTCTCAAGGACAATTTTGCGCCTTTGATGGATTTACCATCAGCTTAACTTCCACCACAGCCGTAACGCCAAATCAAACCTATCATTTTAAAATTGGAGTGGCAGATGCTTCAGATCAGATTTTTGATACCGGAGTTTTCTTGGAAGCCTTCAGCTTTAGAAGTAATCTTTCCTCATCGGTTCAGGCTTCACGTGCTAATGAAAATGAAATCTCATTGTTTAACGATGATATAAATAATCAGGAGATTTTACGTTTTCTAAATCCAACAAGCAACAATTCGTTTATTCAGTTATTTGATGGTAATGGAAAAATGATACGTCAGGAAAAAATAAACGGCGGAGTTTTGACACATTCATTTGTAACTAACGGGTTGTCGTCCGGAATTTATAGTGTCCGTGTTTTTGGTGAATCCGAAAAAAACCAATCCTTTCGTTTCTTCGTTCGTTAAAAATTAAACCCAAATAAATCCGCGGAACCCTCGTCCTGCATAATAGGATTGTGCTCCGTTGTGGTAGATAAAAACACGTCCGAAACGAAAATCACCGAATAAGGCACCCCCGTGTTTACGGGTTTGGTCGTCGGTTTTCAACCAGCTAGATGTTTTATTGTCGAATTTTCCAAGGGCATTAAACTTTTTATATTGTTCTTCGTTGAGCATTTCAATTCCCATTTCGCCGGCCATATCAATAGCATTTCCCCCCGGCTTAAATTCTTTCCGCGAATCAAGTCCTTCGCGGTCGTAGCAAATGCTTCTCCGTCCTGAAGGGCTTTCGGCGACGCAATCCATAAACATACATTCTCCCGTTTTTTCATTATAATCAACTAGATCTGGTTCGCCTCCTGAATTTTCCATTTCCGATATGGACCATAGTTTTTGCGGTGATGCAATTAAGCGTTTGTAAATGGTTTCCCATTTGATCTTTTTTTGAAGCGCTTCATTTTTTAAAAAACGGGATTGTAAAAGTTTAATTATATGCTCCGTTTGTGACGGCGAAAGTTTTAATTTTTGTTGCGGTTTTTTCATAAAAATTTCCCACTATGTTTATTTCGAATGGCGACTTTCAGACGGATGATTTATGGGTTGAAACTCATGCTGCAAAAACTGAAATGCAATTTTATTCTGCAATGATTAGGTAATAATCTTTCTTTCCCTTCTGAGCTAAAATGTATCGATTATTCAGTAACTGAATTGAATGAATTTGCTGATCAGCGGAGGTAACCTTTTCTTTATTTATATAGATTCCTCCGGCTTGAATTAATTTTTTCACTTCAGATCTGGAGGGGATAATGCCGGTGTTGTCAGCAAAAAGATCAATAATTCCCATACCATTTTCTAGTCGTGATTTTGAAATGCTAAAGCTCGGAACGCCCTCAAAAACGTTTAGTAAAAGTTCTTCCGGCAAAGCTTTCAACGCATCGGTTGTACCTTTCCCAAATAAAATTTCTGATGCATCCACTGCCGCATTGTATTCTTTTTCCGAGTGAACGCGAAGGGTCATTTCTTTTCCTAATTCTTTTTGAAGCAAACGAAGATGTGGTGTTTTTTCATGCGCAGATTCCAGACTGAGAATTTCTTCTTTAGTTCGAAGTGAGAAAATACGAATGTAATTTTTTACATCCGCATCAGCGGCGTTCAGCCAAAATTGATAAAATTTATAAGGTGAAGTTTTATTGGTGTCAAGCCAAACGTTGCCGCCTTCAGTTTTGCCGAATTTTGTTCCGTCTGCTTTTTTTATGAGTGGAGTTACAACAGCGAAGGCTTCGCCTTTGTCTTTTCTTCGTATCAGTTCAATGCCTGTAGTAATATTTCCAAACTGGTCGCTGCCACCCATCTGTAGTTTAACGCCTTTGTTTTTCCACAAATAATAAAAATCGTATCCCTGCACAAGCTGATACGTAAATTCCGTGAAGGACATTCCCTCAATCTCACCCTGTTCACCGCTTCGTTCGATTCGGTTTTTAACGGAGTCTTTAGCTTTCATGTAGTTCACGGTAATGTGCTTTCCAACTTCGCGAAGAAAATCCAGAAAACTGATGTTTTTGAACCAGTCGTAGTTGTTTACTATTTCGGCACTGTTTGCTCCGCAATTAAAATCGAGAAATTTTTCAAGCTGTTTACGCTGACAAGTTAAATTATGCTGAAGTGTTGCTTCATCCAGCAAATTTCTTTCTGTGCTCTTACCGCTTGGATCTCCCACCATTCCTGTTGCTCCGCCCACAAGGGCAAACGGTTTATGACCGCAGCGTTGAAAATGCACGAGCGTCATGATCTGAACCATATTCCCGATCCCTAACGAATCTGCAGTCGGGTCAAAACCAATATAACCATTCACCATTTCCGCTCCAAGCAACGCTTCTGCTCCGGGGGTTATTTCATGAAGCATGTTGCGCCAACGAAGTTCTTCAATAAATGAAATCGAGGGTTTCATAATCCACCAATTTGGTTCATCAGCGAAGATACTTTATTTTATTCATCAGGGTTGCTACTTTACCTTTTTACATTTTCTATTTTTGCAGTATGAAGATAATATCCTATAATGTGAATGGAATACGCTCGGCAATGTCAAAAGGATTTTTGAACTGGCTGAGTAGTGAACGTCCGGATGTTTTATGTCTGCAGGAAATAAAAGCGAGCCCTGAACAGGTGGGTGTTTTTGAGCTGGAAGAAATGGGATATCATCATTTTTGGCATCCGGCTCAAAAAAAGGGATACAGCGGAGTTGCAATTTTCAGCAGATTGAATCCTAACCATGTTGAATACGGCTGTGGGATGAAACAATATGATGATGAAGGTCGTGTTTTGCGCGCTGACTTTGGAGATTTATCGGTAATAAGTGTTTATCATCCCAGCGGAAGCAGCGGTGATGAACGGCAAGCGTTTAAAATGCAATGGTTAGTTGATTTTCATGAATACATTAAAAACCTTGAAAAAAAACGCCCGCAACTTATTATTTCCGGAGATTATAATATTTGTCATAAGCCCATCGATATTCATAATCCGGTCAGCAACGCCAACACCAGCGGCTTTAAGCCCGAAGAAAGGGAATGGATGGAGAATTTTATTCAAAGCGGTTTTATTGACACCTTTCGGTATTTTAACGATCAGCCACATCAATATAGTTGGTGGAGTTATCGGGCCGCTGCACGCGTTAAAAATCTGGGATGGCGAATTGATTATAATATGGCTACATCTAACTTAAAATCCCGACTTTCATCGGCTGCTATTTTAGGAAACGTTATCCATTCAGACCATTGCCCTGTTGCGGTAGAATTGGAAGTGTAAAAATTAGGAAAGAGATAGTATTTTTTTACCTTTGCAATGCTGCAAAATTAATTTTGATTAAATTTTTCAAGATGAAGCATTTGTTTTGGTTTCTGGGAATTTTAATTTTTGCCACTTCATGCGGGACAGGAGATAGAAATACCGCTGAGCCTGTTGAGGGAAAAGGAGGAGTGTATTTAGGTGGAACATTCCGTATGAATGAGTTGGAAGATTTTAAATCACTGTTTCCTCCTGCAATTTCTGAGGTGGTTTCACAACGCATTACATCGCAGGTTTATGAAGGTTTGGTAAAGTTAAACCCAGCCAATCTTTCTATTGTTCCAGGTATTGCCAGTCGCTGGGAGCATAATGATGATCTAACTAAATGGACATTTCATATTCGCCCGGATATTAAATTTCACAATGATTCATGTTTTTCAGATTTTAAAGGCAGAAGTGTTGTTGCCGGTGATGTTAAATGGTGCTTTGACAAATTGTGTGAGTCAAGCGATTTGAACTCCAGCTTTGAAATTACATTTAAAGATTTGGTAATTGGAGCTAATGAATACTATGAGTCAACTCGTTCAAACTCTCCGCTTCCCGGCGGGGTTTCCGGCGTTCGCGTAATAAATGATTCAACAATTGAGATTGAAACCCTTCATCCCAGTGCAGGATTTCTTAATATTTTATCCTTTGCCGGAACATATATTTATCCAAAAGAGGCCTGGGCAAAATATGGCACCGGTATGCGCGAAAAATGCGTAGGAACCGGTCCGTTTATGCAAAAAGTAATAAAACGCGGGGATAAGGTAGTTTTGGAGCGCAACCCTAATTACTGGGGTATGGATGAATTTGGAAATAAACTTCCTTATCTTGATATTGTAAGTTTTTCCTTTATCAAGGAAAAGAAATCCGAAATGTTGGCATTTCAGCGTGGCGATCTTGATATGGTCTTTCGCTTGCCCATCGACATGGTCCCTCAAATTATGGGAGATATGGAACATGCAAAAGAACGCAAAGTTCAATTTGAGGTTCAATCAGTTCCTGCACTGAGTTTCTATTACTACGGCATGTTGTGTACAGGGCAAATTTTCAACAAAAAAGAAACACGTCTCGCTTTTAATTATGCAATCGATCGCGACAAGCTGGTAAATTATACTTTGCAGGGTGAAGGAATACCCGGGAATTACGGGTTAGTCCCCCCTTCTGAAACTTTTGAACTGGCTGGGTACAAATTTAAAGAATTGAAAGGGTACACATTTGATCCCGTTAAAGCGAAGGCTCTTCTTGCCAAAGCCGGTTATCCTAATGGAAAGGGCTTTCCCAAAATTGTGTTACAGATTAATAGTGCCGGTGGAGAAAGAAATTCACAAATTGCGGAAGTGATTCAGAAATCACTCAAGGATGTCCTGAATATTAACGTCGAAATTACCACTGTCCCATTCGCAGAACACATTGATGCTTACCAGAGCGGAAAAATTGATTTTTTCAGAGCCGGCTGGGTTGCTGATTACCCCGATCCACAAACCTTCCTTCAGTTACTTTATGGTAAACTTGTTCCGGCAAATGCAGGAGAAAATTCCTTCACGAATTCCTCCCGTTTTGTGAATACTGCATTCGACTCGCTTTTTAATGCCGCCCAGCGAGAAGCCGATTTAAGTAAACGTATGGATTTATTTCGGAGAGCGGATCAAATAGCAATTGATGAAGGCGCGCTGATGCCGATTTATTACGAAGAAAACTTCAGACTGGTTCAACTTGGAGTTAAAAATTTACTACCCAACGGAATGGAATATCGTGATCTATCGCGGGTATATAAAGTCCCTGCTTCAGAAGTCACTGCCGATTCAGCAAAATAATCTTCTACCCTAGTACATTTTTCACCAGATCATTATTTGATGGATGATTTTTGGAGTTTTTTAAAAACATTAACTGATCCCCAGAGTATTCTTTCCTATGGCGGTATTGTATTGCTGTTGTTTGTAATTTTTTCAGAAACTGGTTTGTTGATTGGTTTTTTTCTTCCGGGTGACTCGCTGATTTTTATTTCCGGATTGTTCTGTGCAACAAAACCTTCCTATTTGAATAACGTTTCATTTCCTATTCTGGTTTTTTTGCTTGTTACAGCAGCCTTTTCAGGAAACATGGTAGGGTATTGGTTCGGAAAAAAAACAGGAGAAAAACTTTTCACTAAAAACGATAATCTGATTTTCAAAAAAAAATATATTGAAACCACGCGTGCCTTTTTTGAAAAGTATGGGAAAATGGCGTTGATAGCCGGCCGTTTTCTCCCAATTATAAGAACCTTTGCACCCATACTTGCCGGGGTAATTCAAATTGAATTGAAAAAGTTCTTTATGTATAATTTAAGTGGCGCTTTGCTGTGGATCGGAAGTATTTCGGGAATTGGTTTTTTTTTAGGAAGACGATTTCCGCAAATTGAAGGTTATCTGTGGTGGATAGTAATTGGTTTGATTATCCTGACTTCAATTCCGGTCGTGATTACATGGTTTAAAACAAAACGTACAAACTAAAATTTTATATCCACACTTCGTTATTTTTACAAATTAAAAAATAAATGCAAATACTTTCTCCAGAAAATTTTAGTGAATATGAGTTGTTAGATTGTGGTAATTTCGAAAAACTGGAACGTTTTGGGCAGTTCATAACTATTCGTCCGGAACCTCAGGCTGTTTGGCAAAGCAAGTGGGATAAAAATGTTTGGGAAAAAAAAGCACATGTTCGTTTTGTGCCTCAATCAAGTTCTTCCGGAACATGGAAAAAACTTAAAAACATGCCCGATCAATGGACCTTCAATTATCAATTCACCTCCGGGAATAAGATTTCATTCCGGCTTGGCCTTACATCTTTTAAACACGTCGGGGTTTTTCCTGAGCAGGCAGTAAACTGGACAAGCATCCACGATTTTTTTTTCAATCAGAAATTAAACAGTAAACGATTTCTTAATCTTTTTGCCTACACCGGAGGTGCATCGCTGGCTGCCCGAGCTGCCGGTGCAGAAGTCACGCATGTTGATTCAATCCGACAAGTTGTTTCATGGGCCAATGAGAATATGCAAAAATCGGGACTCGATAATATCCGTTGGATGGTTGATGACGCAATGAAGTTTGTGAAAAAAGAATTGCGCCGCGAAAATTTTTATCAGGGAATAATTCTTGACCCACCTGCCTACGGCCATGGGCCAAACGGTGAAAAATGGAAACTGGAAGAAAATGTTGCGGAAATGATTCAATGCGTACTTGGAATTCTTGACCCTGACGAGCATATACTTATTCTAAATGCGTATTCACTTGGTTTTAGCGCATTGGTGCCTGAAAATTTATTACGGACCTATTCAAAAGAAAGGCAATCCGATCTGCAAATTGGAGAATTATTTCTTCCCTCTCAAAGCGGCTTTAAATTACCACTGGGTGTGTGGGGGAAATTGACTAAAAATGTACGTTAGTTCGCCTATACAGTTAAAACACGTATTTCTAGGCCCTGTTGAGCGCCTCTCAAATGTTAAATTTGATCTTTTCGCCGATATTATTTTGGGGTTGACGTTAAAAAACTTGTTTTATTTTGATTTGTTTATAAATTTGACCGCTAATCATTCTAAACCAATTTTTAAACTATGAATAAAAATTTACTTTACGGCAAATTACTTCCTTTATTTGTCGTAGTTGTAATCAGCACACAGGCGCAGATTACGTTTACCAATTCAAATACCATATTGCATAGCAATACCGGTGTTGTTGGAAGCAATGGAAATTTAAGTGGAAATTCCGTTACCGTTGTAGATATGAACGGCGATGGTCTTGATGATATTTGTAAACTTTCCAATACCGGTGAGGTACGATTGGAACTTCAAAAATCAAATGGAACTTTCGATTACCTGTATTGCGGAACAATGGGTTCAACCGGTGCATGGGCAATGTGTGCGGGTGATGTTGACCGTAACGGTTGGAAAGATGTAATTACAGGATATGGAAGTTCATTAAAACTCATGAAAATTGGACCAACCGGTTCAATGGGCGTAACAACATTACCCAACTCTGCATTTTTTGTACAGAACATGAATTTTATGGATCTTGACGGCGATGGATGGCTGGATATTTTTGCTTGTGATGACAACGCGCATGCAAAAATCTACCGAAATAATGGCGCAGGAAATTTTTACATTTATGGCCATTCAACAACCTCATTAACCATTGGTACCGGCTCCAAAAGCTTAACTGTTCAGACAAACTTAGGCTTTACTGCAGGTCAGACAATTAAAATTGGTTATAGCGGGCAAAATTACATGACCGGAACGGTTACTTCTTACAACACCGGAACCGGAGCGTTAGTTGTAAACGTCACTTCGGTTGTTGGTTCAGGTACATATGCTACTTGGAGTGCCGATAAAGACATTGTACTGAATACACAGGTTAGTACACAAAGTGTAGGAGGTGACCCGTATGATTCAGGTAACTATGGAAGTGTGTGGACTGATTTTGATAATGACGGCGATATTGATTTATATATTGCTAAATGTCGTCAGGCGGCAAGCAGCGGGACTGACCCAAGAAGACGCGATGTGTTGTTTGAAAATTTGGGTAATGGAAATTTCGTTGACAACGGTGCGAATTATGGTTTTAATAGTATGGATCAGGACTGGACTCCGTCCTTTGGTGACATTAATAACGACGGCGACTTTGATTTGTTTTTGACAAAACATAATACCACATCAAGACTTTATACAAACGATGGTATAGGGAACTTTACAGGTGGAGCAACACTTACCTTCGGTAATATGCCAATGCAATCTCTGTTTGAAGATTTAGATAATGATGGATTTGTAGACTTAATAATTACAGGAGATAATGACCACCGTATTTATCGTAACAATGGAAATGGTACGTTTACGGATGTTACCCCTGCTGGTTTTACTGTAGGTGGTAATGCATTATCCTTTGCTGCCGGAGATTTAAATCACGATGGTAAAATTGATTTGTATTTAAGCTATGGATCAACCTATAATAGCCCAGGAACACAAGCTGATATTTTCTGGAAAAATACAACAGCTAACAATAATCACTACATAACGATTGTTCCTTCTGCTTCAGCAAATAATCATGACGCCTTAGGTACACGTACACGTATTTATGGTCCGTGGGGAGTTCAAACTCGTGAAGTCCGTTCAGGGGAAAGTTATGGTACATTAAATTCAGGTCATATGCATTTCGGTTTAGGTTCTTCAACAGTAATCGATTCTATAGTTGTTGATTGGCCTGGTGGAGAACATGTCGTTGTAACAAATCCAGCGGTTGATCAATTCATTACCATTGGTGAAAATGGCCCTTGTAATATGGCAGCAGTTACAATAACTGCTTCTGGTTCAACAACACTTTGCAGTGGAGGTAGTGTTGCATTAACTGCTCCAACAGGAACAGGAAATACATATTTATGGTCAAACGGCGCAACCACTTCCAGCATTACTGTTACAGTGGCGGGGGCTTATTCGGTTCAGGGATTTAATGGTGGGTGGCGCGGGGACTCTAATATTATTTATGTAAGGGTTTTCCCGGACGAAAAACCCAGGGTAAGGGGCTCTCCGGGGAAATTTGTTTTTTTTGGGG
>OMJH01000038.1 GCA_900299295.1 Bacteroidota bacterium | reverse complement strand
TCCAGCGTGTAGAACGGCTGCGTGTAGCCCTGTGCTTTCAGTTTCTCCATCTTCGCTTCCGTGAAATACTGATACTTGTCGCGAATGTCCTGCGGTGTATCTACAAAGGCAATGTTGGGTTCAATTCCGTTGGCGTGAAAGGTGTTTCGCGCAAGATCGAGAAAGGTTCTTGCTGTTCCTGTACCAAGATTATAAATCCCGTTTTGAACCTTGTGTTGGAATAAAAACAGGCATACATTAATTACATCTTTTACGTAAATAAAATCACGTAATTGTTCGCCGTCTTTGTAATCTGCATGGTGAGAGCGAAATAATTTTACCCATCCTTTTTCTTTAATCTGGTTGTGTGCGTGAAAAATCACAGACGCCATTCTGGCTTTATGGTATTCGTTCGGCCCGTACACATTAAAGAATTTCAATCCCACCCAATACGGTGGTTTCGTTTCCTGTTTCAATGCCCACTTGTCGAATTCATTTTTCGATTCTCCATACGGATTTAAGGGCTTGAGTTTTTCAATTTTGCTTTCATCATCGTCGTATCCGTTTTCTCCGAGTCCGTACGTTGCGGCTGAGGAAGCGTAAACCAGCGGGATATTTTTTTCTGCGGCAATTTTCCAGATGGTTTTTGTGTACTCCAGGTTCAGTCGGTTGAGAATGGTGTAATCAAATTCGGTGGTGTCAGTTCTTGCTCCGATATGAAAAATAAACGAAACAGCATCTGCATTGTTTTTCAGCCATTGCTCGATGAAGTGAACGCGGTCAATTTTTTCGGCAAAGGATTTCCCCTCAAGGTTCTTGTTTTTTTGTTCATTGCTGAAATCATCCACAAGAATCAGGTCCTGTATTCCGTTCTCGTTCAGTTTTTTTACCAGACAAGAACCAATGAATCCTGCGGCGCCTGTAACAACGATCATGCGAGTTATTTTCTTTCTCAAAAATACGGAAATTAACTTTGTGTCAGATTTAAACTCTTTTAAAATCGCATTACATCTTTTTAAGTTGTAAATTTCGATATTAAAAATCTCCGTAACTATGGAAGTAACCCGTGTGTTCGATATTCTTGACCGATTAAATGCAAAATTTCAGAAAGAAGATTTGTTGTGTTCCAAAGAGAACAAGCAATGGAAGAAAAACAGCACCAAGGATTTTTTGCTTTACGTCAACCAAGTAAGTAATGCTTTGCTGGAATCCGGAATTAAGCGCGGAGATAAGGTTGCCATTGTCTCCAACAACCGTCCCGAATGGAATTTTGTAGATTACGGATGTCAACAAATCGATGTGGTAACCGTTCCCATTTTTCCAACCATCAGTCTGGCTGATTTGAAATATATTTTGATTGAATCGGATGTGAAAATGGTTTTTATTTCCGGAAAGGATATTTACAAAAAACTGGCGCTGATTGAAGCGGAAATTCCGCATGTGCAATCTGTAGTTTCTTTCAATCCTGTTGACGGCATTCCGCATTTCGATCAGTTTCTTGAAAAAGGAAAATCGTTATCACATCAATCGGAAGTGGAAGCAATTCGTACGACCATAAAGCCCGATGATTTATTTACAATATTGTATACCAGCGGTACAACCGGTTTTCCGAAGGGTGTAATGCTTTCGCATTCGAATCTGGTGAGCAATGTGATATCTACGCGCGATATGGCGCCTTTTGCATCGAGCTGGCGTGCACTCAGTTTTCTTCCGTTGAATCACGTGTACGAGCGCATGGTAAACACCTTGTATTTGTATCATGGAATTTCGATTTATTATGCGGAAGGATTGGAAACGATTGGTGATAATCTGAAGGAAGTTTGTCCTCAGGTGTTTGTTTCCGTTCCGCGTTTGATAGAACGTGTGTACGACCGTTTGCTGAGTGCTGGCGAAAAATTAACGGGATGGAAGAAGAAATTATTTTTCAATGCTGTGGATCTTGCACTGACCTATGATCCGCGCAGCATTTCATTCGGTGCAAAATTGAAACGTAAGTTTCATGATGTGTTGATTTTTTCGAAGTGGCGGCAAGCACTCGGCGGAAATGTAGTTTGCATGGTTTCCGGTGGTGCAGCATTGCAGCCACGTTTGGCGCGTGTGTTTCAGTGTGCAGGCATTTTAATTCTGGAAGGCTATGGATTAACGGAGACTTCGCCAGTGATTTCAGCGAATTGTTTTTTGGAGGATGGAATTTGTATAGGAACAGTAGGACTTGTAATTGAGGGAACGACGGTGAAGATTGCCGATGACGGAGAAATTCTGGTGAAGGGTCCGGGAGTAATGCTGGGGTATTACAAAAATGAAAATGCAACCCGCGAAGTAATTGATGAAGAGGGCTGGTTTCATACAGGCGATATCGGAACCTTTGTGGAGGGTCGCTTTTTGAAAATCACGGATCGCAAAAAAGAAATTTTTAAAACCTCATCAGGAAAATATATTGCTCCGTTGATGATTGAAAACAAAATCAAGGAATGTCGTTTTGTGGAGCAATGTTGTGTTGTTGGTGAAGGAGAAAAATTTGCGAGCGCGCTGATTGTTTTGTCAATGGATTATGTTAAAGAATGGTGTCAGAAAAATCAGCACGATATTCCTACACCTGAAGCAGCTGTTTCACACGAAGGAATTCGGAAAGAAGTTTCTTCATTTATTCGTGAAATGAATAAGTCGCTGGCTCCTTACGAACAAATTAAAAAGCAGGAACTCATTTCAGTACCATGGACCGTTGAAGGCGGGGAGATGACGCCCAAGCTGAGCATGAAGCGCAAAGTCATTCTAAAAAAACACGAGTCGGAGTTGAATCGTATTTTTGGCGGTGCCTCGTCCGATGAAAATTAAAAAAAGTTTACGGATTTACGATTACTGAATAAGTAATCTCTGAGGTATGTCCCAGCGCTTTACTTACTGAACAGTATTTCTCGTGGGATAAATCAGCGGAACGTTTTGCTTTTTCAGGGTCAATCGTTCCGTGTAAGGTATAAACAAGGTGAATTTTTTTCCAGACGGAGTATTCTTCTACTTTTTCCTTTTCAGCATCTACGGAAATTGAAAACGAATCAATTTGCTGGCGTTGTTTTTTAAGAATGTGAACCATATCAATTCCGCTGCAGCCGGCAACACCCACGAGCAATAATTCCATGGGAGTAAAGCACTGACTTACACTTTCTGCTCCTGAAGATGAGTCAATGGTAATCAGGTTGCCGCGTTCGTTTTTGGCTTCGAAGGCGAAATTTTCGCCGATGCGGTTAAGTTCCATTTTCATGAAAAAATGAAATAGTAGAAATAAATTAATTAGTCTCTAATACCTTGAGCAGCTCGTCCAGTTTAGGAGTGAGAATGATTTCAGTTCTTCTGTTTTTTTTTCGAGCCTCCGGCGTATTTGCTATATCAATTGGAAAGAATTCGCCGCGACCTGCTGAGGTAATTCTTTTCGCATCTATTGAAGCATTACCAAGTAATATTTTTGTAACAGAAGTGGCGCGCATCACCGACAGATCCCAATTATCTTTAATATCTCCTGTTCCTTTCATTGGAACGTTGTCTGTATGACCTTCCACCATTACATTGATATCTGCATTTTGTTCCAGAACTTTTGCTAAATTCTTTAAGGCTTCCACACCTTTGGGTTCAACGGCAGTTTTACCGCTGGCAAAAAGCAGTGACTCATCCATCGAAACATATACCTTCCCGTTTTTCTGGGTGATGGTTAAGCCTTTGTTTTCAAAGTTGAAAAGCGCTTCGCTGAGTTTCTTCTTTAGTACATTACTCGCTTCGTCTTTTTTCTTTAGAATATCTTC
Source organism: Bacteroidota bacterium (assembly GCA_900299295.1). GTDB lineage: Bacteria > Bacteroidota > Bacteroidia > B-17B0 > Aurantibacillaceae > AM-1111. The sequence goes on along the minus strand of OMJH01000038.1, from coordinate 3,882 downwards.
CAGTTCATTTACACGGGCCTCGCGTTTTTTTAATTCTGCGCTTAAAAGTTCCAGATCGCTTTTTTGCTTATTCAGTTGTTGCTCCAGTAATTTCAATTCTTCTTGTTTTTTCATCAGTTGATCTTGGGTAGCTTGAAGGTCTGCGCTTAATTTAGCATTGCTTTTTTCCGATAAAGACATGAGTTCTTTAATCCTCGCAAGAAGCTCGAGATTTGTCGAATTCAGTTTGTCGTATTGAATGGTTAAATTTCGAAAGCCGGTTCCCATAATGGCGGTATCTCTCATTAGTGCAATTTCTTCTTTATAAATTTTATCAAACTTTTCTTGTAATTCTTTTAGTTTCGTTTCATTATCTAGGGCTGATTTTTTAGCTGCAGAAAGATCTGTCTCGCAGGTTTCCAGTTTAGCATTGGTTTCGTCAAGTTTTCTTGCCGGTACACAAGCATAGCTGATTAAGAGAAGGGTTAGGGCTAAAAAATAGTAAGAAAAAATACGGTTCATGTTAAATTGATTTTTAACAAAATTAAAGCGATTTCATAAATTCAAAAGTAAACACTACGAAACTTTTGAACACGAACAAGGGTATAACATGGGTATTAACTTTTATTATGGCTTTAAGCAACACCTGGTTCGTCGAGCATCTAATCGATTTTGAATATAAAAAATATCAGCTCCTGGCGTATTTGAAGGACATACGTGATAATTTTTCACGTTCGGAAATTTATCCGGGTTTAGGTGAGCTGGTCGAACATTATAAAAACCTTATTTCATTTCGTTCACAAACTAAGGATATTGAAACCCGAAATAATAACCATCTTGTTTCAATCGACTGGGCCCATCTCCAGCTTAATTATACATCAACTGATCAACAGCAATCAGAAATTCTAATGGAAATAAATCAAATTACGGATTATGCTATTCCGATGTTCAAACAATCGATTGAAGAAGGGCGTTTGATTTATGAATTTGTGGAAAGTCAGCTTCACGTCGAGCCGGTGGGATTAACTCCCATCCAAAAGGAAGAAGGTTATCTTTTTCTTCATGTTGCACCATTAAATTATCTCGATGTCTACCAATATCATTTTTCATTATATAAATCCGCAAACGATCGATATCGAACCCTTGCTACCACCTATATCGGCAGACGTTCTCTGAGCTTTTTATATACCCCTGATAAAATTAAATCAGAGTTGATTAATGAGAAACGTGATTTGCCGAATCCGGCAGTATATTGTATTACCTCTACAGCGCTTTTTCCATTGAATGAAACTTTTTTGCCAGTCGCAAAGCGTTATTTTGTAAGTAGGATTTGTTAAGCCTTACCGGACTTTTGATGTAGTTTCCTTTTTTAGCAACGGTTCGTGCTGACCTGAAAAATTTAGCAAAGGCATTGAATAAATAATAAAATCCTTTTGTGGAAATTTCTTAATTAGAAAAAGTTCTATTTCTTTAAATAGAACGGCTTGCGTAAAAGCTGTGGCGAGGCAGTTGAAATTGTAATGAACCTTGTCCTTTTTACGCTTCCACGATTTTATTGGCGTTACAAAGCCGGCGTAAACAAGCTCGCTCTCCAGCAATTCGTTGAGTATTTCTTCCGCATCTTTTTCTTTTGCCGCGGTAATTTGTAAAGTAATCATTTTAGAATTTCGTTTGTTGATTTAAGGTTCCCGCAGCGTGGTAATATTGTAAAACAGCTTGTTTGTATTTGCTTTCACTTTCAATTAATTTCAGTTCTGCCTGCACCAGTGCCAATTCGCGTGAATTCACCAGGAAAACAGAACTTTCCCCTGCCTCAAAATTTCTTCGTTCTGCATCGAGCATGCGCTTGTAATTTTCCACCACATTGCGCATCAAAATAATTTGCTCCAACAAGTATTCACACTTTCTGTAATTGCCCATCAATTTAGCGCTGATCTCTTTTTGCTTTAAACTGTTGTTTAATGAGGTTTCATTTATTTTGATTTTCGTGAATTTAAGATCTGCGCGTTCCTGACGAAGGAAAACAGGCATTCCAAATTCTGCGCCCCATTTATAATTCGAAGTACTGAATTCTCCTGGCGGCTGATTGCCGGTAGGATAGGAGAGTAAATTATATCGCACATTTAATTTTGGTTTTAGTTTTTCTGTTTTCCATTTTTTTTCGACTTCCAATTGTTGTAATTTGAAATTATAAATCAATAAATCAGGATGAACTGTATTTAAAGCGTTCATTGCGTTGGTAAGTGAATCACCGGTAATACTTAAACGAAAAACCTGATTGGTAAAGTCAGGCGCCTTGCTGTTTTCGGGAACTAAACCCGGATTTCCGTTTTCGTCCCAGGTAAAAATAGAAAGTTCATAGGTTTTTTGTACCAATTGAAGCAACGTTTGATTTTGACTGTAACGAAAATTTTGTAATTGAATTAATGTTTCTACAGTGTCAATAGCAGGGCGATCGCCGAGTGCAAATGACATTTTCAGTCCGTTGAACCGTGTTTCTGAAAAACGTATGGCTTCATTGTACACCTCGAGTTGATTGTTCAAAGCCGCCCATTCCCAATATAAATTTCCCGCCTGAAGCAACAAGTCGTTGATGATTTTGTTTTGCTCGGCCTGAGTGCTGTTTCGGTAAATTTTTGCTTCGCGTAGGGCGGCGCGCTGACGATCAATCAATAATCCCTGAAGTACAGGCATCGAAAATCCCGCAGTCCACAAACCATTCTCCGGAGTGGTTTCGTCGGGACTAATAAAATTGCCTTGCGCATTTTCGTAGCCGGTTTTAAATTCAATTCCCGTTCTGGTTAACGCTTTGATACCACCGTTCGCGTAATTGTAGTATTCTTTTCCGCTATAAAATTTATTATCCAAATAGGAGAAGGCCTGCGGATCAAAACTTCCTTTGGCAAGCATGACTGCCGAAGAACCGCGATCAAGCTGAAGTCCGGCCAATTTTACTACAGGATGGTTTTTTTTTACGAGGTTGTAAAAAGGTTCAAATAACAAAGTATCCGCAATTACCTGAGATGAAAGATTAATGGCATTAAGGAAAAAAAGAAAAATTAAAGGAAACCGTTTCATTGCTTATTTATCTTTTTTGTTTTCTTCTGTTTTATTTTTTCCATAATAATAGTCCGGAGGGAATCCATTAATGTTCCGCCACAATTCATACCAGATGGGAACATCGTTAAGCAGGGCCATGCATAGTGCCCCGCTTCCTACACGCAAGCCGCTTGGCCATGCCGGACTTTTTTCATCCGGTGCAACTAAAATACGATACAGGCCATTATCGCTGATAAAATTGTCAATCGCTACCACTTTTCCTCCGAAAGTACCATAGGAAACTTCAGGCCAGCCGGAGAAAACGATTCCCGGCCACCCATCGAAACGAAATCGAACATGTTGATCTTTTTTCATTAACGGTAAATCCATCGGCATTACATACATTTCAACCGCGAGTTCATATTTGGCAGGCATAATACTCACCAGTTCTTCACCCTCCTTTAAAATTTCGCCAAGTCCGGTTCGTAAAGCTTTGGTAATGTATCCGTCCTGAGGAGCTGTCAGGTAATAAAGTCCTTTGCGAAAAGAATAATTGCTGTACTGATTTTGCATTTTTATTACAGATTGTTCGGCGTCATACATGCTTGAAAGAGCGGAAAATTTTTCTGATTCGGCTTTTGACAGCTTCTCAATGAACTGATTCTCGATACTTGTCAACTCTATCTCGGCATTGATAAATTCATTTTTTGATTGCAATAATTTATTCTCACATGAAATGAGTTTTGCCTGAGTCTCCTGTAACTTCAGCTTCCGTGTTTCTAATTCAGTCAGTGATTTTAATCCGTCCTTGTAAAGTTTTTCGAGTCGTTCAAATTGTTGCACAGCTACCTGGTAATTTACTCT
>OMJH01000037.1 GCA_900299295.1 Bacteroidota bacterium | reverse complement strand
TGGCCGCCAAGACCACAATCCCTAGGCTGTATTTCAGCCTTGATACACCACCGGAAAGACTCATGCTTCGTCTGATTTCAAATTCGAGTGGGGTAAGTGATACCGAGTTAATGTTGAATGTAATTGATGCGGATAGCCTGAGTCAAATTCACGAAAGTGCTGAACATCTTTCCGATGCTAAATTTTATCCCATTGTCCCGGTTGAAAATTCAATTGAGGAGATTATCATGACTGCAGAGCGATTTATAAACGAAAAACAAGTGAAAATAATTTTTATTGACTTTCTTCAATTGCTTTCTGTTCGTGAAAATAAATTCAAAACGCGTGATGCTGAGATCGCACATATTACCCGTCAACTGAAGAAATTTGCTCAGAGAAATAAAATATCTATTTTAGTTTCCTCTCAATTAAGTCGCGAGGTAGAGCGCAGATCTAGTGCCTATCGAAGGCCTGTGTTATCTGATCTTCGCGACTCGGGTGCTATTGAGCAAGATGCCAGTAAGGTTATTTTTATTTATCGTCCAGAGTATTATGGATTAACCGAGGATGAATTAGGACGTAATGTTAAAGGTAGGGGTTATTTGATTTTGGCAAAGAATAATTCCGGTGCATGTAATGAGTTCATGATGGATTTTGAAGGAAAATGTTCTCGGTTTTCTGAACGGGAAAAGTCAGGATTTTCTTTTAATTCCCTGCGCCAAAATGATTTTGATGATGAACCTCCATTTTAAAATAATCCACCGATCAAGAGCATGAACACTTGTGTTTTTTATAGTATGAAAAATTGGACTGTTGTAACTGCGGTCTGCCTTTTAAGCGAAGGACAAGGATCACCAAATTTCCTTCGGAAATTTGGTGTGTTTCAAAAAGATGATCTTCCGGAATCCACTGAATTTTTTAGTGGAGTTCCGGAGTCGGTGGTTAAAGAAGTATGAACAAAGTTTCTATTTTTTCTTCGCGGGCATATGCTTCCCGCTTTTTATCATTAAAAAGTCCGGAGGATCTATGTAAATTACTTCAAATTGAAGTTCAGGAATTGCATTTGTTGGCAGCGAATCCGGATTACAAAACCTTTTTCCTTAAGAAAAAATCAGGAGGATTACGCGAAATAAATTCTCCCGGAGATCAACTTGCCTTGGTACAACGCAGTTTAACTAAGTACCTAAATGCGGTTTATCTTACCGATGCCCATCCGGCAGTATTTAGTTTTATACAAAAACCCTTGTTTAATCAGCAATCTGAAAATATATTTTCACACGAGCACAGTTTTTTTAGGTTTCCCCGAAATATAATTGGTAACGCAAAAAAACACCTTGGAAAAAAAATGCTTCTTAATTTAGATCTCACTGATTTTTTTGGCTCTTGTTCGGCCAACCGCGTACGGCAAGTGTTTTTGCGTGCGCCTTTTTATTTTGAAATGGAATTAGCCACAGCATTGGCATTAATTACAACCTATCATAAAAAATTACCTGCTGGCGCATCCAGCTCTCCGGTTCTTACTAATTTTATCTTACTTGGATTAGATAAACAACTGAATGAATTAAGCATTTCAAATAAAATTACCTATTCAAGGTATGCTGACGATCTTTCCTTTTCAGCTCACAAAAATATTTCAGCTAAAACTATTCAAGATATAAGAAATATTATTGCCGGAAACGGTTTCAGTATAAATTTTAAAAAATTCCGGATTCAAAAACATACGGCCCGGCAAACAGTTACCGGAATTAAAGTGAATACGATATTAAACGTTGACAGGAAGTATATCAGAAATCTTCGTGCAGTTTTGTTCAACTGGGAGAAAACAGGAATATTGCGCTGTTCATTAATTTATTTTTCTTCTCAACCTGAAAACAAAAATATTTTAATAGAAAAATTCAAAATGATGGTGAAAGGAAGAATTGAATTTGTTGGTGTTGTGAAGGGAAAAAATCATCCCGTTTTTCAAAAACTTTTACTGCGTTTTGAAAAATTACAAGCGTTGAATTAAAAAAATCAGAATGTGTTAGAATCAATTTTTTCGACTAAACTGTTTGCGAAGTTTTCCAGAGGTTTTTTTGCAAGCATTTTTAATGCGGCGCTCAATTGAACCGTTAAAACTACCTGGCAAATTGATTTTTCACCTATTGAATTAATGTAGAGCAGTAAATCTACCGGAAATCGTGAGCCGGGCGCTGATTGAAAATGAATTAAATTGTTTTCTTTTTTCGTTTTAATGAGAAGGTTCATTTCTGTCCATCCTTTCAGTGTAAACCAGCATTCATTGTCAGTACAGCGCCAGTTTTCTATTTTGTCATCCGGAAGTAAATGCTGAAAGTGATTGAAATTACTAAGAAACGAAAAAATACGATTATCCTTTTTTCCTACCTCCTGTTTTTTGCTTTCGATGGTAAATGACATATATTATTTTGATTTGCTAAAATACTGATATGATTTTTTCAGTAGTAAAATACTCAAAAATTAAATCCTAAATAAAGCAAAAAATAAAATTATTTCCCCCAAATCTCAGGATT
>OMJH01000036.1 GCA_900299295.1 Bacteroidota bacterium | reverse complement strand
TTCGTTCCTTAACTCACCGAAATTAATCCCCCTTCTCCCCTCTATCACACCCCTCATCTATTACTTAAGGGGGCGCAAAGGTAATGAAAGATTTGAATAATGCAAAAAAGAATAAAAATTTACGTAACATTAAAATTTCAAAAGTTACCCGATTGTTTTATATTTGCAAATTGAACTAAATTTTTGCTGTATAAAATTCTTAAATACAATGAGAAAAACTAAACTTTTAACGGTAGTCGGAATTATTTTTTGTTTAAATACTTACGCTCAACAAAAGATTCAAAATTTAAATCAGATTGAATCATTCGATGAAAAAAAGGCCTACAAGGAAGCTGTTGAAAAAGGCATTCCTGAATCAGACAGAAGAGGGTTTGTTAACGGGTATTTGAAAAGAGAGTTTGAACATAATCACACGGAAAACCCTACAACACTATCTGTAGAGACAAGAAAAAATCTACCAAAGTACTTTAACGATCCGTTAAACAAAACAACCTATGTTAACCTGACACCTCCAAATACAATGTCGGCTTATTGTCCGAATGCAGGTTTTGAGAATTTAGACTTTTCAGGGTGGACACCCTCCGGGGTTAATTTAACCGGAACGATTTCATCGGGACCTGTGGCCAGTTGGACCGGCGGGCTCAACCAAGGAGCAAATAATTCAATTCCCCCGGGACTATTAGGAACAAACCAAATGGCATTTATGACAACTCCTGCAGGAAATAATAATCCCGCACTTGGACCTTTGGTTGGTTATGATGGTATAGCCATTAACCCTACAACAGGTTTAGCTGATATCCCGGTTGTTTCACCGACTGGAAATGGAGTTTCTGTAAGATTAGGAAATGATGCGACAAATTACGGAACTGAACGGTTAATTTACACGATGACAATTTCACCACAAAACGCACAGTTTACCTACCAATATGCAGTTGTATTACAAGACCCCCTTCACCCAAATGGAATTCAACCCTTCTTTAAGGTAGAATTCAAAGACGCAAACGGAATACCTCTTACCGGATGCGGCCAATACCAGGTAGATGCGTCGCAAGCCTCCAGCGATCCAACTTTTATCGGGATTCAATACCAATTCGAAAGCTTATATTATAAAACTTGGACAACTGTTGGCGTTGACTTATCTGCCTGGATGGGACAAACATTAACTGCAGAATTCTGGACTGCAGACTGTGGTTATGGAGGACATTTTGGATATGCATATATCGACGCGACCTGTTCAATCATTCAGGGAACTGTTAACGGCTTTTGTGTAGGTAGCCCTCAAGTGGCGCTCGTTGCTCCAGGCGGGTATGTTACCTATGAATGGAATGGTCCTAACAACTTAATACCCATTCCGGGAGCAAGCGACGACACGCTTATAGTAAATAATCCCGTACTAAATGATACTTTTTATGTACAAATGGTCAATGCTGCGGGTTGTACTACGTTCGTTCAAACGATAATGTTACCGTCTACACTAAACTTACAATCAATATCTTCAACACCTAGTTGCCCTACAACTTCAGATGGATCAGCAACTGCAGTTGCTACCGGAGGGATATTGTCAGGTTACAATTACATCTGGACGTCTCAACCCTGGGACACCGTGCTTAACGCACCCGCTGGAACAGTTTACGACACTGCCCAAACGGTATTCAATTTGCCACAAGATACGGTTTATCTTCACGTAACGAGCGGTAATTGTCCGCCTAAAGATACATTTATCGTTGTTGGCCCCACAACGGGGCTTACCGCAATTCCCAGTGCAACTGTCTCGTGTTTTGGTGGCGCAACCGGATCAATTAGCCTTACGAGTGTTGGTGGAGGTGCCGGTCCTTACATCTACACGTTAACCGGCCCTGTGTCGCTGACAGCGAATTCGTCCCTTACCTCGTATGTTTTCTCTCCTATCCCATCGGGTACTTACACAATAAGTGTTAGCCCTCAAAGCGGTGGATGCGGATACGATAGCGTTTACGTGGTAAACTCGCAGCCGGTAACAATCACCAACGCAACAAACGATATTTGTCCGAGCGACACAGTTACACTAACCTCAGGGATAACGGGTTCAGCACATCAGTGGTATGGTCCGGGCGGAGTGTTAATTCCTGGCGCTACTTCAGGTACTTTTACAGCAACTCCTGCCCAATACGGAATTTATACCGATACAGTATCCGATGCGTTGGGTTGTAAAAGCGTTTACACAATGAGCTTGACGCCGACAGCGTTTTCAGCAAGTGTGACCAATGTGGTAAATAACCCCTGTTACATGGATTCTGTTGGTGTAATCAGTTTATCTGCCAACGGCGGTAACATCACACCTTACGTTTACATCTGGTCCGGGCCAAATAATTTTACAGGAACGGGAAGTACTCAAAGTAACTTAAACTCCGGAAACTATCAGATAATTGTAGCAAGCGGAAACTGTAAAGACACACTAACGCCATCCATTACAGAGCCTCCAATGCCAAATGATACACTGGAAATCACCACTACTTTCTGTGATGGTGATACTTCCGCGGTGTTAATGGCTCCTGATAGTTTCTCTAATTATCAATGGTTTTACAACGGCATTCCGATTCCGGGAGCGAATGATACTACGTTATTCATTCTGAATCCAAGCGCAACCTACGCCAATTATTCAGTTACATATATCGTTCCTCCGTGTAAACGAAGAACTACTGTTGTTTTTCGTTCAACTCCGGGACCGCTTTTCACGCCTGATATGACAACAAATATTTTCACCCCGAATAAAGACGGTAAAAATGATTTGTTTCATCCCTATTACAACGTAATTATTGACGCCTTGACACTAGGTAACCTCCATAAATACATTGATTACGCTGAAGATGAATACAGCATTAAGATCTTCGATCGCTGGGGGCTTCTGGTATTTGAATCCAACGACTACGCAAAGCAGTGGGATGGAAATAGCATGAACAATAAACCATGCGAAGACGGTACCTATTTCTGGTTAACCAGTTTTAAATCACGGTGCGGCAACGGACAAGTAACCTCGCATCGTGGCTACGTTCAATTGCTTCGGTGAAAGAAGATAGGCTTTTATAGTATTTTAATCCTGGATTAATTTCCTAATCTTTTCGATTTCATTATTTTTGGAAAAATTTATTTATGGGAAATTCATTGCCGCTCATTCATCGTGTCGTTGTTTCACTTTTTTTACTGATTTATCTGGTAAAAACCCTATTGCTTTTTTTAAATAAAACTGAACAGCTAAATCAATTCACTAAACTGATTAAAATTCCGGAAATGGTAATCAGTGCGCTATTTTTAATCACCGGAATCTGGCTTTCCTCAATCGTTGGAGTAAATACTTTGATGATCGTCAAAATTGCGATGGTGCTGGCTTCCATCCCGCTTGCTGTCATCGGATTTAAAAAGGGAAACAAAATACTTGCCTTGATTTCTTTATTGTTGATTATCCTTTCCTACGGCTTTGGCGAAATGGCAAAAAAGAAACGGATGAAGACCGTAGTGATCGCAACCTCAACAGATACAAAACAGCTTTTTGAACAAGCTTGCGCCTCATGCCATGGAAACGATGGTAAACTCATGATGGGAGGAGCTACCGATTTATCGGTTTCTGTAATAAGTCCTGATTCTGTAATTTCTGTGATCACAAAGGGCAGAAAAAATATGATGGCCTACGGATCATCCTACTCGAAAGAACAAATAGAAGAACTCGCAGCTTACATCGAAACCCTGAAAGGGAAATAATTCGAAATGAAAGAACCTTTGTCAACAGCACGCATTACAGAAAAAGCCGTGCTGGTTGGGCTAATCACCAAAAACCAAAAACAGGAAGAAGCGGAAGAATACTTGGATGAGCTTGCGTTCCTTGCCGAAACCGCAGGAGCTATCCCCGTAAAAAAATATTTTCAGCGCCTCGACAGCCCCGATAAAAAAACATTTGTCGGAAAAGGAAAATTACAGGAAATAACAATCTATGCTAAGGAAAACAACATTGATATTTTAATTTTCGATGACGAGTTAAGTCCTTCGCAGCAACGCAACATTGAAAAAGAAACAGGAAAGAAAATATTAGACCGGAATCTCTTAATCCTTGACATTTTTGCCGCGCGTGCACGAACTGCCCATGCGAAAACTCAGGTAGAATTAGCCCAGTATGAATACCTGCTGCCACGACTCGTAAAAATGTGGACCCACCTTGACCGCGTAAAAGGTGGTATCGGAATGAAAGGTGCCGGGGAAAAAGAAATTGAAACCGACAGACGAATTGTACGCGATAAAATTTCCTTACTGAAAGAGAAGTTGCGGGAGATTGACAAACAGATGGCGACACAGCGAAAAAGTCGCGGTGAAATGATTCGTGTTGCGCTGGTAGGATACACAAACGTTGGTAAATCAACTCTGATGAATTTACTAAGCAAAAGTGAAGTCTTTGCTGAAAACAAATTATTTGCAACATTAGATACAACCGTGAGGAAAGTGGTAATCGATAATCTGCCGTTTTTACTTTCCGACACCGTCGGTTTCATTCGAAAACTTCCTCACCAATTAATCGAATCGTTTAAATCTACATTAGATGAAGTACGTGAAGCAGATATTTTATTGCATGTTGCAGATGTTTCACATCCCCGGTTCGAAGAACAAATTGCTGTTGTTAACGAAACCTTACGTGAAATCGGAGCAGGAGAAAAAAACATGATCATGATTCTGAATAAAATCGATGCGTACACCTACATTGAAAAAGATGCTGATGATTTATCCGAAGAAACTCGTAAAAACTTTTCGCTGGAAAAATTAAAAAAAACATGGATGAGTTCAATACGGTACCCCTGCATTTTTATCTCAGCTACCAATAAAGAAAACATATCTGAATTAAAATCGACGCTTTACAGCGAAGTTAAAACACTTCATGCCAAGCGTTATCCGTACAACAACTTTCTTTACTAGTAAATAAATTTCAAAAAAAAAT
>OMJH01000035.1 GCA_900299295.1 Bacteroidota bacterium | reverse complement strand
TCACATGTTCTTCTTCGGGGAGTCGGTGCCGATTCAACTCCACATAAAAATCTTCCCCAAAATGATCCAGCCACCAACGAAATGCCTCCTCAGCCCGGGCTTCTCCTACATTTAAAATTAAATCCGGAACCTCGCCCTGGAGTGAGCCGGTGGTCACAATCAACCCCTCCTTATGTTGCAACAAAACCTCTTTGTCAATTCGGGGCACATAATAAAATCCTTCGGTAAAACCTATCGAACTCAGTTTACAAAGGTTATGATAACCTGTTTTGTTTTTAGCCAAAAAAACCTGTGCATGCACATGATCTTGACGTTCACGTTTCAACCGTTCTGTAGCAAGGTATAATTCACAACCAATGATGCACTTCATTAACTGAAGTGATTCACCCGGCTTTGCATTTTGTTTTATTTTTTTGTTATGATTGTCAACCGCCTTCCAGAACATGAATGCACCATACATGTTACCGTGATCAGAAATAGCAATTGCCGGACTTTTATATGCCGCTGCCTTCTTCACCAGGTCACTCACATCTGTTGTCGATTGCAAAACTGAAAACTGTGTGTGGTTGTGTAAATGAGTGAATACTACATCCTGTGTGATTTCCATCGGAGGCAGCTCAGCACCGGCAGAACCATCCTGCGCTGATGATTTTTTCTGTTCACGCAACGCACGCTCCTGAACCAGCAAATCCGTTAAGTCGGGAGCCTCATAATCAGTACGTGACGCATCAATAGCGGGAAGAGAAATTATTTTACGTTTGATAAGTTCGAAAAAACAGCGGGAAGTTGCAGCAACGTCGAAAGCGGCGTTGTGAGCCTCATCAAATCCATCCGAAAATAATTTTTGATGTAATTCAGTTAAGGTTGGCCATTTAAACTTTCCACCTTTACCTCCCGGAATTGCACAGAAATTTGTCGTTGCATCACTCTTTGTATCTACGACTTCTTTTCCCTGCAACAAATCTGGCGCATTTCCACGAATGAATTCTGCACCCATGATGTTTACATCAAAACCGATATTATGTCCGCAAATAAAATCTGCCTTACCAACAACATCTGAAAATTCGGACAGCACTTGCGAAAGCGGCAATCCCTCCTGTAACGCGCGTTCGGTTGTAATGCCGTGCACCTCGACAGCTTTAAAAGGAATTGTAAAACCATCAGGGCGAATTATTAAACTGCGGTGATGTAAGAGCTTACCATAAGAGTCGTGTAACTGCCATGCAATTTGTACGCAGCGCGGCCAGTTATCCAGATCCGAAAACGGTGCATCAAAATTGCGGGGCAAACCGGTTGTTTCGGTATCAAAAATCAAAAACATTAGTCAAAAAATAGGAAGATTAAGATAACGACATTGCATGAATTGTATTACCTAATGTTGAAAAGAAATAAAAAAGTACCCTTATTCATTTGCAACCACTTAAAAAAAAAGGCTGCCTAAAAAAGCAGCCTTGAGTTTTTCTGATTTAAAACCCTACTTTCCTCCTTTTGGGGGCGTATTCTTAATGCCGCCATCAGTTGCACCGCTATCCGGTAATTTGGCGGGGGGCATTGCATCCAATTCTTTTTTCACTATCAATAACACATCGTCTGCAGGCTCACTGTAAAGTACATTTCCAATTCCTGTATCAAAAATGTATTTGTATCCGTTTGCTTTTGCCACTTTATCAATCGCTTTTTTCGCCTTGTCATAAATCGGCTTCATCATGTTATTGCTGTAAGCCTGATATTCATTTTGAGCCTCCGCCTGACGTGACTGTATTCGCTGCTGCATTCCTGCCAATTCCTCTTCAATATTCTTGCGTTCAATATCACTCATTTTTTCGTAATCGTTTTGCGCTTTCTGAACCTTCATATCATACTCGTTTTTAAGATTCATTAAAAAACTCTCAAGTGATTTTAATTTACCTTCACTTTTATCTTTTGCAGTTTTATATTCCGGCATTAGTGAAATCAATGAATCCAGACTAACATGTCCCAGCTTTTGGGCAAAAACCGAACTCAATGCGAAACTTAAAAACAATAGAGATGTTACAATAGTTTTCTTCATAGTTAAAATTTTGTAGGGTGTTTCTAAAAACCGTGCCAAATTACGAAATTCTTTGATGTCTGAAACACTTTCACTTGTGGAAATTGATGATAGTTGTTATTTCTTGTTATAGCCCATGTAGTTCAACACATCGTCACTTTTGTCATGCCTTGGACTTGTATATAACATGGTTAAGTCACTGCTTTTATCAAAAACGATAGCGAGTCCTGCACGTTCAGCCACCGCCTTTACCGCGCTGTAAATTTTATCCTGAATTGGCTTAATCAGTTCCATCCTTTTTTTGAATAATTCTCCGTCAACTCCGAATTTATCCTTTTGCAAATCCCTCACCTCTTTCTGACGGGTTTCAATTTCTGTTTCACGCTTTTTCATCATTTCATCTGTCAAAAAAATTTTCTCTGCCGCGTAGGCCTTGGAGAGCTTATCAATTTCAGCATATTTTGAATCAATTTCTTTTTGCCAGTCCAGACTGGCTTTGTCCAGCTCAGCTTGCGCAGCCTTATATTCGGGAATTTGATTCAATATATATTCTGTATCAACGTAGCCGAATTTCTGCGCAAAAGTATTCAAAGCGAAAAAAGAAAATAAAATAAGCGCAGAAATTTTTTTAAAAAATTGAATCTTCATGTTGTTTCTGTTTTAATATTATAAATCACCGAGCTGAGCCCCGATTGTGAAATGCATTTGTCCTTTTGCCATATTCGGTGCTCCGGGTTTATTTACAGTGTCGAATCGCCAGCCGTAATCTAACCCAAGCAATCCAAACATGGGAAGAAAAATACGGACACCTACTCCGCCGGATCGATATAGACGAAACGGATTAAACTCACGAACGGTTTGCCAACTGTTTCCAGCCTCCAAAAAGCCCTGTGCCCAAATTGTGGCCTGGGGATTTAAAGAGATAGGGTACCGAAGTTCGGTAGTATATTTAGCAATGAAGGCGTCTCCTTTCGATGAAGAAACAGCATTATCAGAATAACCGCGTAACGCAATAATTTCGCGTGCAAAAAAAGTATTGAACCCGGAAAGCCCACTTCCACCCAGATAAAAACGTTCAAAAGGAGCCGTGCCCACCTGTTTATTGTAATACGCAAGGAAACCCATTCCTGTACGAACGCGAAGCACCAAATTTCGCGCCTCCTTACCTTCTTTCACTTTAACTGAAGTCAAAGGAACATACCACTCAGCAGAAAATTTATACTTCTGATATTCAATCCATTTGAATTTCTCTTCGAGTTCAAGCCCTGCATAATTCTTACCATTCCACGTTGAATAGGGAGGTGTCCACTGTCCGGAAACATTCAGGTAAGAACCGCTTTTGTACCAGATATAACCATCCCTGCTGTCCCTGCTCAAACTCAAACGAACATTAAAATCGTTCGCCCTTCCATTTGAAAAAACGAAAAATGATCCGTAATTGTTTACAAGATAATTACTGAAGTTTGTTTCGCCATAAAAAGAAAAATAAGTGTCAGGTTTTTTTAAACGAGAAGTAAAACCAAGCGTTATTCCGGTAATCTGAATGTCAGAACGGTTAGGATTTGCCACCTTTTCTCCCGAAGAATTTTTAATTGTTTTTGACTGTCCATTTGAAGAAACCGTTTGATACATTGAATAAGTAAGCGAATTTGGGCGCCTTCCGCCAAGCCATGGCTCAGTGAATGAAAAATTAAAACTACGAAAATAGGCTCCTGTGCTTTGCGCCTGAATGCTTAGCTTTTGTCCGTCGCCTGCTGGCAGTGGTTGCCAGGCTCCCCGTTTAAAAAAATTGCGTGTCGAAAAATTATTGAAGGTTACACCCAGGGTGCCTATAATCCTACCTCCTCCCCAACCACCTGACATTTGAATCTGATCGGATGGTTTTTCTTCGACTGTATATTCAATATCAACGGTTCCGTCCGCAGGATTGGGAATTGGATTGACACTTATTTTTTCAGGATCGAAATATCCGAGCGAGGAAAGCTCACGTTGCGTTCGCATTACATCACTTCTTCGAAACAACTGTCCTGGCCGTGTCCATATTTCCCGCATGATTACACGGTCATTAGTTTTACTGTTTCCCTTAACGGTTACACGATTAATTATTGCCGGCTTTCCCTCGTAAATTCGCATTTCAAGATCAATTAGTGAATCGTTTACGATATTTACTTCAGTTGGCTGAACCTGAAAAAATAAATAACCATTGTCCATATATAAACTTGAAACATCATTGCCAGTCGGATTCATATATAGCTTTTGCTCCAAAATGGCCTGATCATAAATATCGCCCGGCTTGATAGCCAAAATGGTATCCAGTTGCCCAGAGCGATAAACTGTATTTCCTACCCAACTGATTTTATTAAAATAATATTTTCTTCCCTCCTCAATCCAGATTTTCAATGCAACACGTTTCTCACTTATCTGCCACAGACTATCTTTTACCACTTTGGCATCTCGATAACCAAGCGTGTTATACTTCACCACAATATTTTCTTTATCCTTTTCTAAATTTTCCTCAAGATATTTTCCATCCTTAAATGGATTCCACCAACGCTTTCGCTTGGTTTCCTTCATCGCCCTCCACAGTTTATGGTCGCTGCGTTTTTTTATGTCTTCAGGTTTTTGATTTTTGGAATTTTTCTTTCTGCCGATATTTTCATTGCCAACAAAAAATATATCCTGAATTTTTGCTTTCTTTCCTTTACTAATCTCAATAAGTAAGTTACGGTGCTGCTTCCAATTTCTGCATTTCAAAGTATCCTCGCCAACCAGTGGAACTATTTTGGATGTTACCTTAACGTTAAGAAAGGATTTGTTGACATAAAATTCGCGAATAATATTTTCAGCATTTCCAATTCGGTAATCGGTAAGAAATTGTTCGGGCTGAAACCGCATTTTTTCATTCAGGTCTTCTTTTTCGCTTTTTTTGAGACCGGGCAAACGCACCTGCCACAGACGTGGTTTTTCAATTACACGAATTTCAATGGCTACCAGGCTGTCATTTAATTTGGCGCCTAATATTTCCACGTGATCAAACAAATTTCCTCGCCAGAGCGACTGAATCGCTTCAGTAGTTTTTTCTCCCGGCAATACAATTTTATCCCCCGGAAAAATACCACACAACTGGCGAATCGCATTTTTGTCGGTGAACTGGCTTCCGGTGATGTTTACCTCATCAATGATATATTCTTTGGGCTCAGTGAAATCTGAACCGCCTTGCGCTAAAAGACTATTAGAGCAAAACAGCAATGAAAGTACTAACCATTTAAGAGATTCACGAAATGTCATGTTGTAAGCTGTTCACTGATTTTCCCGAAGCGGCGCTCCCGGTTTTGAAAATTTAAAATGGCTTCGTAAAAATCTTCTTTTCTGAAATCCGGCCACAATTTCGGAGTAAAGTAAAATTCAGCGTAAGAAAGTTGCCACAATAAAAAATTGCTTATCCTACGTTCACCGCTGGTCCTGATCATTAGTTCAGGATCAGGCATTCCAGACGTACACAAATGCGCGGTAATGGTTGAATCGTTAATATCATCAATTGAAATACTTCCTGCAACGACACTTGACGCAATTTTTTTCACAGCCTGAATAATCTCCCATTTACTGCTGTAACTTAAAGCAAGCACGAGTTTCATGCGTGTGTTTGCGGCTGTTTTTTGCATTGCCTCCTGCAATTCATTGAAGCAATTTTTAGGTAAACTACTCAAATCTCCTATTGCTTCAAGGCGGATATTATTTTCGTTTAAAGTTTTGGTTTCGTTATGGATTGTATGTACTAGCAATTCCATCAGTGCCTCAACTTCATCCTTCGGGCGATTCCAGTTCTCAGTGCTAAAAGCATATAAGGTAAGGTATTGGATCCCCAGTTCAGCGGCCGCCTCTGCCGTTTCGCGAACCGAAGTAACACCGTTATGATGACCAAAAATGCGTTCCTCCCCCTGTTGCTTTGCCCAGCGGCCGTTACCATCCATTATTACGGCAACATGCCGGGGTAAACGACCCAAATCTATTTGCGATTTTAGTGACATGAAAAAGTGTGACAAATATACTTAGATTTGAGACAGATTTTTTTTATTTTGTCCTGAGTAGTTGACATGAAAATATTTTTTATGTGCCATAGGCTCCACTGCATTTTTTTACCCGGTTTATCTGAACCGAAATTTTAAATCCAAAGAAATTATACCAATCTTTGATTCCTGGATTTCCACGCTGAGCACCGGTATGATTTAAGGCATCCGTGTCAAGACTTCTATCCGACAACACCGCTGCTGTATTTCCTTTAAAAGCCGCGAGTAAATTTCGGTTTACATATTGTTTACTTACATCATCAAGATAATCCGTAAACGTTTTTCGCATTCCCCACTCAAAACTTAGTCCCACATTATGGGATAAATTGAGTTTTGCACCAATGCCGAAAGGAAGTGTAATCTGGGTTAGCTTATATGGTTTTTGTTTCCCGTCAAGAGGGGTCCCCTGCCCTTCGGTTGAGAGGGGTTGTAAATCAAATTCATTTCCCTTGTATACCGCAACAGGATTGTGATGCAACAATGCAATGCCTGCGAAAAGAAACGGAGCAAAATTCTTTTTGTTGTTTCCGATACGATAATCCCAAAAATTAAATTCAGCCAGCGCGTGAAGCTCTTTCAATTTACTTTTGAAATTTAAATTACGGTTTAATTGATCGATGTCATCTGACTGTGAATCATCTCCCATAATACTTCCAAAGTTCATCCCCACCAAATAGCTGAAACGATAATTTTGATTATAACGATAAAACAAGCCCAATGCGGGTTGCATCATGTAGAAATGTTTGGATGGATTTAACTCTCCAAGGTAATACGCACCTCCTATAAGTAATCCTACATCATTGCTAAACCGAACCGGCCGGGACTTTTCGGGTTTACCTTTGTCTTTAGCATTACTACTTAAGACCAATAAAATAATCAGGCAAATGAATAAAAACCGTTTTAACACAATTTCTAAAGTTAATCAGAATTTGAGAAATAACGGATGTTAAAGCTAATTATTTTATATCCTGGCAATCAATTAGAATTTTTTAAGTAAAAGGTTAATTTTACGATATGGTTAAATACCTTACTTTTTTCTTGTGCATAACTTTATTTTCTGCTGAATCGCAGTCAATTTTTTTTGAAAAAAAATTTGGAGGTAATGGAGCCGAAAATGCAGAAGTAGTAAAGGAAATTGCCGGAGGGGATATTTTTATCGGTGGTTATTCTGATTCATTGAATCAAAATGGCGTTTTTGATGCGGTATTGTCGCGACTAGATCGTTACGGAAATTTAAAATGGATAAAACATTATGCCTCTCCAGAGAACGATTTTGGTCTTTATATGGCACAGCTGCGTGATGGTAGTTTTTTTATGGTGGGCGAAGTAAACACCGGAAACCAAAACGGAATTGATGTATTGTTGCTGAAATTAGATACTGCCGGGAATTTAATCTGGAAAAAAAGTTTTGGAGGTCCGGGTGACCAAAGTTTGCAATTTGCCGACACTACCGAGAATGGAAATGTTATTGCCTGCGGATATGCAAGCTCTCCGAACGGTGACAATGATGTATTATTAGTTCATCTTGATACATCCGGTAATATTATTTGGCAGAAACTGCATGGGGGCAGCCAGGCAGATTATGGCGATGGCATCCATCAAACCAAGGATGGTGGATTCATTCTTTCGGCTGTCACTTCATCGTTTGGTTCAGGAAGTACAGACGGTTGGTTGCTTCGTTTAAATTCTGTAGGCGATACAATATGGACACGAACATCCGGTAACCAATTTGCAGGCGGTTGCCAGGGAACACTATTGTTAAAAAATGGGGATTTTTTATTGTACGGTGAAGAAGAGGTTTTTTCCGGGTCAGGATTTAATTTCTGGGTGCACCGGTTTGACAGCATCGGAATTTCAAAATGGAAAAAAAATTTCGGTGGCAACGGAAGTGATGCCTTGTTTACAATTTGCGAGGATAATCAAGGAAGTTTATATGCAGCGGGGTACAGTAATAGTTTCAATTTTGGAGCGCCTTTAGATTTAATTGTGATGAAACTGGATTCATCGGGTAACCAACTTTGGCGAAAAACCTACGGAGGTCCAGGAGTAGACATTTGCTACGATATGATTCCCAGCAGCAGCGGAGGTTTAATTTTAACGGGTATTTTTACGGACCCATTTCTACAATCGCAGTTTTACTTGTTGCACCTGGACACCCTCGGAACTTTAATGCAGTCATACGAATTTAATTATGACGATAATTCCATTCGTGTTTTTCCAAATCCAACCCATGAAATACTGAATCTAGAGAGGAGAAAATGTGAAAAAGATTTACAAGTTACAATGGTCAACAATTTAGGCGAAATCTTATTTTCAATAAAAATTCAGGCCGGAGAATTTACAACAAAGCTACCGATACAAAGTTTATCTGGGGGTATATATTTTTTACAGCTTTCAGATTTTGAAAAACAACACATAAAGAAAGTTGTGATAACACGATAAAATTATTCGTTCAATTTGCAAATGGATAATAATTTTTGATTGGCTGAGTCCCAAGAGTATTTTTTCCGTACAAATTTTAAACCGTTAGCAGAAAGCAGATCACTGAGGGTTTTATTCTCCAGCAGTTTAATAATTTTTTCCGCAAATGCTTCCGGAGTATCTGCAACAAAAATTTCGGTACCATCCTCAGCCTGAAGAGCGTTGTTGGCTAAAGTTGAGGTAATGCAAGGAATACCCATCGCCATTGCTTCCAGTAACTTGTTCTGCAACCCGATACTGCTTTGCATAGGAGCAACCAACATCATACATTTTGAAAAATTTACTCGCACATCGGGAACATAGCCTGATACAACAACCTTGTTAGAAACTAAATTAAGTACTCTGGCAGACGGTGAAGTTCCGGAAATTAAAACTTTAACATTAGGTTTTTTCTGGTGAACGATTGGTAAAACTTTTTTACAGAGGTATTCGGCGGCTTCAATATTTGGTGGATAATTCATATTTCCGTTAAATAAAATTTCAAAGGACTTGATCCCTTGAGCCGGATAAAAAAAATCAAGGTCAACACCATTTGGCACAACAATTATTTCATCTCGTTGTACGTGTTGAATTAAGTTCTTATCCTGGTTTGAAATTATTGTGCTTGCATCAAACCAATCAAAAACTTTAGCTTCGTAGTGCACCAGACGCCTTTGCTCACACTTAAAAAGAGGTTTTAAATAAAAAGGTTCCGTTCTCATTCGTCGTTCAATACCCTTTGAAAAAACATCCATATAATCTAAAATTTTTCTTTCTCTTCTAGTCATTACGATCGGCGCGGTACGGATAAGTTGTGCAAAAATAAAATCCGGTTTTGTTTTATCTGCAAAAGTTTCAAATTGCCGTTTAATTCGCTGATTATAAAAATAACCCACCTGAAACGGATTAGAACTAAACACGGATCTTAATAAGTTTAATAGAACAGAAAAAATAGTTAGCCGTGCAATTGTAATCTCCTTGCAGATTGTTTTAATTTCATCAGGAAGTATAACTGGACTCTTCATATCATTTACTGAAAACAAATAAACATCAGCATATTTTGAAAAAAATTTCAATTGGTGATATGCTCGTAGTTTATCTCCTTTATCTAATGGCCAGGGAAATCGGCTGGTAACGAATAATATTTTTTTTCTTGACATTAGGTATAAAACCAGAATCAAAGGCGCTACAAAGAAACTAAAAAGCTGTGATGATGCAATTATTTAAATACGCACTACTATAAAAAAGAAAACCCCGCAGGAAGTACCGAGCGGGGTTTCAAAAAAATTGAATTTATTATTTCAATTGCTTGGAAATGTGCTTAGCCATTTCAAACATTGAAACTTGACCTTTACCGCCGAAAATTGGTTTCAATTTTGCGTCAGCGTTAATCATAATTTTTACCTTCTTATCTTGCAGACCATTCTTCTTAATGTACTGCCACATTTTTTTCACCACTTCAGTACGAGGCATCGCCTTGTTACCAACTACTTCAGCTAATGCTGCGCTGGGTTGAAGAGGTTTCATAAATGCTGGATTTGGTACACGTTTCTTTCCAGATTTCTTTGCTGCCTTCTTTGTAGCTTTCTTAGGAGCTTTCTTGGCAGCTTTTTTTGTTGCTTTTTTTGCCATGTGGTTTTTGTTTTTTTCTCTTAAATGAGATTAAGTTTATTCCGAACTATTTCGGTGAGACAAATATGAAATTAAATTTCATTGGTAGAATACGGGAGGTAAAAAAATTTTCCCACTAGATATTAACAATCATACCTGCGAATTTCATTGGTAAAATCGACCTTACTTATTTACCCTGCCGCTCAGCCTCCAATGAAAATCTATTTAGTTTAGCGAAAATCATGGAAAAAATACCAAAGATTCTACAACACAAAACTTTAAATCCCCAATGTAAATCTGTAATTTTACCTCAAAACAGAAATATGAATTTTCAATACGCAAAAAAAATTATTTCATTACTTACTCTTGCACTCCTTTGCGGGCAACCTGCAGCCACCTCTCAAACTTCCAAAATTAAAACTAACTCAGGCTTTTCTCCGGAAGACGAAGCCCTGGAAAGAATGCAATGGGATTTAAAACGCCTCGCCGATCCGGCAACGGGTAAAATTCCTCAGGATGCACGCGCGAGAGAAATCGCTTTTTCTGCATCATTACCAAATGATGCGAATGCCTCCAATGAAAAAACAACATTCTCTACTCCATTTACAGCACGCGGCCCCTGGAACGTAGGCGGCAAAACCAGCGCTTTTGCTTTAGACGCATCCAATGAGAATCGCTTACTCGCAGGTACAACCTCCGGCGGCATGTGGTTAAGCACCGACGGAGGACAGAACTGGACAATGACAAATACGCTTTCACAACTTCGCGGAGCCAACTGCCTGACGCAGGACACACGACCCAATCACCAAAATGTTTGGTATTACGGAGGTGGTAATCCATGGGCATCTGCAGGCGGAGGCGGAAGTGCTTATTTTTTAGGTGATGGGATTTTTAAATCCATTGACAGCGGTCTTACCTGGCAATCGCTTGTTTCCACTGCTTCTGGCAATCCGAACGGATTTACCACCGGCTGGCAAATAGTTTATTCAATTGCAAACGATATTTCAGCTCCTGATTCTGTTTCGGAAATTTATGCCGCAACCTATGGATCAATATACCGAAGTATCAATGGCGGCACCAGCTGGACAACCGTTCGCTCAGGTAATTCTTATTTCACCGAGGTGGCTGCCACTTCAAACGGAATCATTTACGCAACCCTTAGCGATGATGGAACACAAAAAGGAATATGGCGTTCCTCAGATGGCATAACTTTTACAAATATTACTCCTGCAGGTTTTCCTTCAGCCTACAACCGAATAGTAATGGGTATTAATCCAAATAACGAAAATGAAATTTATTTTCTGGCCAACACGCCCGGGTTCGGGAAGAAAGTAATCGACTTTCAGGGCGATGCGCATTGGAATAGTCTCTGGAAATACAATTACATATCCGGAAACGGAGACAGCTTAGGTGGAAATTGGATTGATTTGTCAATCAATCTTCCGGCAACGGGCGGCATATTCGATAAATTCCATACACAAGATTCTTATGACATGTTCGTGAAAGTAAAACCCGGAAATTCAAATGTTGTTTTTTTAGGAGGAACTAATTTATACCGCTCAACAACCGCATTTCAGGATTCAACACATACCAGCTTTATCGGTGGTTACGAAGAAGGCTCTGCCTATCCAACCATCAACTCCTACCTCAACCATCATCCGGATCAGCATTGTCTCGAATTTCTCCCCTCAAATCCTGATATTATGATTAATGCTAATGATGGCGGGGTTTTCAGGACGAACAACAACCTTGATTCCGTTGTTGTGTGGTCTCCCTTAAATAACGGATACATCACAACCATGTTTTACACGGTTGCAATTGATCACGGAAATTCAAATAACGATGTGATTTGCGGCGGAGCGCAGGATAATGGAACCTGGTGGACCAACAGCGCGAACCTAACGAACCCATGGAAACATGTACACGGTGGTGATGGTGCCTATTGCGCAATTGCAGATAACCAGAGTGCCTATTATTTCGCGATTCAGAACTTACGCAGACTTGTAAAAGTAACGCTTGACGCGAACGGAAATCAAACCGGATTCCGGCGCATTGATCCGATTGGCGGTAAAGGTTATCAGTGGATGAACCCATACGCTCTTGATCCGAACAATAATAATATTATGTATCTGGCAGGTGGAAAATACTTATGGAGAAATAGCGATTTATCTCAAATTCCGCTATCCAACCAGTACGATTCTATTAGTACCAATTGGGTACAATGGAACGATTCGATTCCTACCGCACTATCCGAAATGACAGCACTTGCGGTGAGCAAAACTCCGGCAAATAGAGTTTATTATGGAACTGATAAAAAAAGAGTTTACCGCGTTGACAATGCCGATTCAGGAACTCCGACACCGATTGATATCACTTCAACCACCTCTACTGCACTTTTCCCAAACACCGGATATGTTAGTAACATTACCGTTGATCCTCAGGACGGAAATAAACTCATGGTGGTTTTTTCAAATTACAATGTTTACAGCGTGTTTTATTCGAAAGATGCGGGAGTCACCTGGGAAAAGGCCGGAGGAAATTTAGAAGCCGCCAACACAATCAGTCCTTCCATTCGGTGGGGTGCTTTTTTGCATGTAGCGGATGGTACCTTATATTTTTTAGCGACAAGCACAGGTTTGTATTGTACAGATACACTTATGGGAATCAACACGGTTTGGGTTCAGCAAGGAACAAACACCATCGGCAACGCAGTTTGTGACATGATTGATGTACGTGAGTCTGACGGACTGGTTGTTGTGGCCACCCACGCCAACGGAATTTACAGCGCGAAAATTACTAGTGTAAACGACGTCGTTTCCTCGGGAAATCTGTCAAATTTTTCAGATGAAATTGAATTGAAAAATTATCCCAATCCGTTTTCAAATGCTACCACAATTGAATTCAATCTAAAAAAACCTTCAGCAGTAACGCTTGAATTCTGGGATGATTGCGGAAGAATAATCGAAACCAGAAAATTAGACAAATTAGCGACCGGTAAACAAACTTATCAGTGGGATGCTTCTCGGCTAAAAGCAGGAACTTATTATTGTGCACTCAACGCGGATGGAAAAAGAAAAGTAGGCCGCATGGTGGTTATACGTTAATACCTTAAAAATAAAAAACTCAAAATTCAAATCCTCGTCATGAAAAAAGTTTTGAAATGGACCGCAATCGTATTCGGGATATTAATCATAATTATTGTCTCCATTTCATTTCTGTTTAAAAACAAGATTATCGAATTTTCCAAGGCGGAGGCCAACAAACAGCTAAACGCCCGACTGAACTTTGGTGAAATTGACGTTTCGTTCATCAGCAGCTTTCCTGATTTTAAATTAAGCATTAGCAACCTCTGCATTTCGGGAATCAATGATTTTGAAAAAGACACATTGGCTTTCATTGGAAAAACCGAACTAAATCTTGACCTCATGAGCGTAATCAAAGGAGAAAAATATAAAATCAATCGTATTTCTCTTGTTGATCCTGCGATTTATGCACATGTTTTAAAAGATGGAAAAGCAAATTGGGACATCACAAAGCCATCAGCAGATACAATTGCCACCGACACATCCGCTTCCAAATTCAATCTTAGCCTGAAATCATTCGATATCAGTAACGGAAGAATCCGCTACAACGACGAGAGTATGAGTTTAGATACAAAACTTGATCAATTAAATTTCAAACTAGCAGGAGATTTTACGCAGGACAATTTTATCATGGATATTGAAGCTACCATAGAAAAATATAATCTTTTTTATGGAGGTGTTCATTACATGGCTAACGTTAAGAGCTCTGTGAAAGTGAAAATGAACATGAACATGCCGCAATTTAAATTCACCTTCCAGGAAAATGAAATGAAATTAAATGAGTTATCACTTGCAGCTACAGGTTACGTAGCGATGCCGACTGATGATATTGAAATGGACCTGAAATTTTCCTGCCCGAATACGGAATTCAAATCTATTCTATCGTTAATTCCCGTCGTGTATTCAGGAAGCATCAGTAAAATTCAAACCAAAGGTAAACTGGCACTGAACGGATTCGCGAAAGGAATTTACAATGATTCACTTCTCCCCGCTTTCGGGTGCCATCTCGAAGTGGCTGACGGAATGTTCAAATATCCTGATTTGCCTAAGTCCGTAAACAATATTCAGGTACTCTTGGATGTAAACAGCCCGGACGCTAATCTTGATCATTTAAAAATAAATCTTGAACGTTTTCATGCTGAAATGGGAGGAAATCCTATTGACATGAGTTTACGGGTTAACACGCCCATTTCTGATCCGGCTTTAGACGGAAACCTGAAAGGTCAAATCAATCTTGGAAGTGTAAAGGAATTTATTCCGCTGGAGAAGGACGAAGAACTGAACGGAATAATTACATCTGATATTTCACTGAACGGGAGGATGTCGATGATAGAAAATGAAAAATACGATGAATTTAAAGCTTCAGGAACATTTCAAATCACCGACATGAAGTACAGAACGAAATCTGTGACTTACCCAATCGATATCCGTAAACTACTGCTCACCTTCACGCCGAAGTTTGTTGAATTGAATTCATTCGAATCGCAGATCGGTAAAAGTGACATCACTGCAAATGGAAAAATTGAAGATTTTATGCAATACGTATTTAAAGACTCTCTGCTGAAAGGAAATTTTACCATGAATTCAAAAATGATGGACATTGATGAGTTAATGGGTCCGGAAACAACCGATACCGTTTCAGCTTCCGCTGACACTGTGCCTTTGTCAGTGATACCTGTCCCTGCAAACATTGACTTCACCTTGAATTCTTCCATTGGCAAAATAAAATATGATAACCTGGACATCAGCGGAGTAAATGGTTTAATACACATAAAAAACGAACGTATTACAATGGAAAAACTGAAAATGAATCTATTGGACGGCTCTGTTACCATGAACGGCTTTTACGATACAAAAAATCAGAAAAAACCACTCATCCAATACAATCTTGAAATCAACGAACTTGATATTCAAAAAACTTTTGCGGCTTTCAATACCGTTCAAAAACTTGCACCCATTGGAAAATATGCGTTCGGAAAATTCTCTACCACCCTGGAAAACCTGAATGGAACACTGACTGAAGAAATGATGCCGGATCTGAACACACTTACCGCCAACGGAAGTTTACGTACAAAATCTGTGCGCGTTGAAGGATTTGAACCCGTTGTGAAACTGGCGGAGAATTTAAAAAATGAAAGTTTGAAAAAGCTGGATCTTCAGAATATCGCTGCATTTTTCAATGTGAAAGACGGAAGAGTTATTGTTGATCCGTTCAAAACAAAAATAAAAAACATTGACGCTGAAATTTCAGGTTCTACGGGTTATGACCAAACGATTGATTACAATTGGAATTTAAAAATTCCAACCAAGGATTTACCGACTCAGGCTACTTCGCTTGTAGAAGGCTGGCTCAGTAAAGCTTCTTCAAGTGCAGGAAAAGAAATCAAACTTCCCGAAAAAATTGATGTTACCGCTTTAATTGGCGGAACCGTTACCAAGCCGGTGATTAAGACAGGAATGAAAGACGCGATGAAGGACGTAAAAAATGAAGTCAAAGAAGAACTCAAGGAAATCGTTGAGGAAAAGAAAGAGGAGTTAATCAACAAAGGAAAAGAAGAAGCCGCAAAAGAAGCGGAAAAAATTCTCAGCGAAGCGCGGACTCAGGCTGAACGCATAAAATCGGAGGCCGCTACGCTTTCTGCGCAAGTGAAAAAAGAAGGCTATGATAAAGCGGATCAGCTAGAAAAATCAGGATCAAACCCTATTGAAAAAATTGCGAACAAAAAACTGGCTGAAAAACTACGAAAGGAAACTGACCAGAAGTGTCAAAAAATTACGGAGGAAGCAAACGCAAAAGCCGACAAGGTTTTACAGGAGGCGCAGGAAAAAGCAGATAAGTTAAAATAAGTCAATTTCCGTTTTTTGGCGATTTAGATTAGATTTTTTCCGGAAAAATTGTAACCTTTACCTAAGGATAGCGTATTTCTGCCTCCAATTCAATTTCCAACATTTAAATAAATAGTATCCGTGAGCGGGGGTGAATTTATTTTTCCCTCTGTACAGGGGAAATTAGTCAAAGCCCGACACGGATACTGCATGTCGTACGTCAGAACCGCGTTCTTTCTCAAAGCGATTACACGTATTTAAACGTGGAGGTTGAAAAACCCGTTTTCGAAATGAAAATTAATCTAACGAAAGGGTGAAAATTTAAAAGCAGACAAGGCAAGTGTGTGAATAAAAAAAGTAACCAACAATTAACTAAAAAAAACAATTATGAAAACAATGAAAGAAATGAAAGGAAATCAATTTGAGTTCAAATTAGAAAAAGAAAAAAAAACAACGGAAACAGAAAAAAATGGATTGAAAAAAATCAAGACAACGTATGAAATAAGCGAAACGAAAATCAAAAAAAGTTTTAATGAAGTAATAAAGAAACTACCCGATGAAAAACAGGGTGTTATTTTTTTTGGATACAATGAAAACGAAAAAAAAGTAATCGGTGTTTTTTTTCCTGAATACAATCTTCGGGAAGAAATTAAACATGTAAGTAAAAAGAGCATTTTGGATCAGGTTACAAAATTAAATCTGCAAGATTGGATTTATGAGCCCTTGAGAAATGAAATGTTTAAGACAATAAAAATGATTTATTTGACAAGCTTGTAACTTTAACCAGGGAAAACAAAAACAAATAATTTAATCAAAAAAATAAAAAATATGATAACATATAATAAAGTAAACGAAGAAAATGGCTGGTTATCCAATATGTCAGCTCATTCAATAAATTATGAAAATAAAATCTGGAGAACTGCCGAAGCGTTGTTTCAGGCGATGCGATTTAACGACGAAACAATAAAAGAAATAATTCGAAACGAAAAAAGTCCGATGGGTGCCAAAATGAAATCAAAAAAACATAAAAATTCTTACGCTATCGAACTGAGATCTGCGGAGGATATTGAAAACATGAAGTTATGTGTTAAACTAAAATTGGAACAACACCCTGATTTGAAAAGAAGACTTTTGGCTACAGGTGATAATGAAATCGTTGAAGATATCGGGAAACGAAATGCGCCGAATCATTTATTTTGGGGTAAAAGAAACACAAACAATGGATGGATAGGAACCAATACAATGGGAAAAATATGGATGGAATTCAGGGAACAACTTAAAATTGAAAATTTAACTGAAATGAATTAGTTTAGATTTTATCTTGCAACAAAGATAAACCTTGGCCTTGCAAAACAAAAATTCAATTCATCCAAAATCCATCCGGAAACTTTGCCAGATTCGCATATGGACTTTTCATTCTTTTTAAAGCTCCACCCCAGATTTCTTGACTCCCATTTTTCATCAGCAGGGAATAGTCAGGATCCGACAAATACCAACTTTCACTTTTAAATTCGTCGTTCAGTTGCCCGGGCCCCCAGCCGCTATACCCAATAAAAAATTTTATTGAACTTTTCTCCACCTTCTTTGAAATCAGTAAACCAATCATATCTCCATAATCACCATTCCAAAAATAACCGTTTCCAATTGGCTGACTGTTTTTTATCTTGTCACCGTAGCAATGTAAAAAAAACAACTGATCCTGAGCAACAGGACCTCCATGGTAAATCGGAAAATCAGATGCAGATAAATTACTGAGTAAATCACCCAATTTTAATTTCAGCGGTTTGTTTACAATGAAACCAATGGTATGCTCACTATCGTGTTCAGCCAATAAGATTACCGATCGTCTGAAAAACGGATCCTGCAAAAACGGCTGAGCCACCAGAATTTTATTTTGTTCAATTTTCAAGAAAGAAAAATCAAAGGTATCCTTAACTTTACTTTACCAAAAGTACCCTGAATGGAAGACATCAACAAATTCGTTCGCGAACTTCGCAAAGATTTTTCCGGCGAGCCGCTGGATGAAAGCCACATAAATCCTAATCCACTCCTTCAATTTGAGCATTGGTTTAAGGAAGCAGTGAAAGCTGATGTGAATGAGCCCAATGCCATGGTGCTTTCTACCGTTGCCGAAAATCACAAGCCTTCGGCGCGCGTAGTACTTCTTCGCGAATTTACCACCAATGGCTTTGCTTTTTTCACAAATTACCAAAGCAGAAAGGCAGAAGATCTGGTTAAAAACCCTAACGCATGCCTTACTTTTTTCTGGCCCGAACTTGAACGCCAAATCCGCATTGAGGGAACAGTTACTCAGCACAACAAGGAAGCCAGTGACAATTACTTTCATTCACGACCGCGGATGTCTCGTATTGGGGCATGGTCGTCTCCGCAAAGCAAAAAAATAGCGGGAAGACATGAACTGGAAAATCTGGTTACTGCTTTCGATAAAAAATACAATGAAGAAATAGTACCGCGACCTGATTTCTGGGGTGGTTATTTACTAAAACCTACCTACTACGAATTCTGGCAAGGGCGTGAAAGCCGGCTACACGATCGGATTTGTTATCAGGAGTTAGAAAAGGTTTGGCAAATTTTCAGACTTGCACCTTAAAAAAATTATTGGGGTACGTATTTTTCTGTAACTACTTCGTTGAGTTTCTGCGTAAAAAACATGGCCATCTTATTTTGATAAACTTTTGTTTTATACTCCCCAATCCATCGAATTCCCTGAATCGCATTTGTAAGAAAAATCTCATCTGAATTCAACATGGTGTTAAGTGGGATGGTAATTTCATAACATAAGATACGATTGCGTTGCGCCAAATCGAGAATCTGTCTGCGCATTACACCTTCAACACATCCCTCATCAAGTGTAGGGGTATATAATGCTCCGTTTTTTACAAAAAAGATATTACTTGAAACACTTTCACAGATGTTTCCTTCATCATTTAATAAAATAACATCATCAAGCTTAATATCTTTCTTGTAAATACCTGCAAGAACGTAAATAAGCGCATTGCCACTTTTAAGTGTAGCCAGTTTATTTTTCGTTTTTCGTATTCCGTGGAACACATCAACGTTGTACCCCGGTGAGTTCAGACAATATCCCTTCTCTTCCAATGTTTCAGTTTCAATCAAAAAACTAATATCATTACTCGTTGGTGTATAAAAACCTCCTTCGTTTCGAAAAACGGTAAAACGAATCCGAACATCACTAGTAATCTGATTAACTTGAATTAACTGATGAATAAGATTGGAAATAGCATCTGCCCCCAACTCATGCGGAACGTTCATGCGAAGCATGGTCATACCCACCTTTATTCTCCGCATATGATCATGGAGGAACATGATTTTACCGTTTACAACACGTATGGTTTCGAACAAGGCGTCACCATAACGGAATGCACGGTTGGCAAAAGAAATAACAGGCTCATATATACTGATGAGATGCCCGTTAAAATTGCAAAACGTATCTGTTGCAGCTTCCATCTAAATATAAACGCTTACCTTGTTTATGGCGGTTTAAAATTAAAAATAAAAATCGTTACCTAAACTTTTTGTATTCATGCAATTAAAGTAAAGCACAAATGACTAAAAATGTAATTTTTGTACTTTTACAGAAGATCCAAAAATGAATACGCCCTATACTTTATTTAGAAAAATATTCACTCTGCTCCTCATTTTTGTTTTTACCGGCCTTAATGTTGTTGCACAAAAAACAGGAATCGTATTAAGTGGCGGTGGCGCAAGCGGAATTGCACACATCGGTTTTCTAAAAGCATTGGAAAAAGCAGGAATTCCCATTGATTATATCGGCGGAACATCAATCGGAGCTTACATTGCAGGATTGTATGCTTCAGGATACAGTCCGAATGAAATTGAATCAATGATTAAATCAGAAGAATTTATTCGAATTGCAAAGGGTGAATCCGACCCCGAAAAAGCATTTTACTTTAAAAAGCAAGAGGATAATGCTTCTTGGTTAAATCTACATTTTGATCTCCAATCCGGACTGAAAAACAATTTGCCTGTAAATTTCATTAATTCTGTTCCGCTCGATTTTAAAATGATGGAGGTTTTTATGCGTCCTTCAACGGCAGCGAATTATAATTTTGACAGTTTATTTATTCCCTTTCGTTGCGTTGCATCAGATATCAGTTCAAAACAGTCAGTTGTTTTCAGAAATGGCGATTTAACGGAGGCTGTACGAGCTTCCATGACGTATCCGTTTTATCTGCGACCAATAACCAAAAACGGAAAATTGCTTTTTGACGGAGGACTTTACGATAACTTTCCGGCTCAAACCATTAATCGTGAATTTTCTCCGGATATAATTATCGGTTGCACAGTAACCGAAAACGCTCCCGACCCTGACGAAGAGGATTTATACCTTCAATTAAGAACAATGATGATGGCAAAAACCAATTTCAATACCGATTGTGAAAATGGAATCATCATTAATCCGTATTCAGCTGTTGGTCTTTTCGATTTTCAGAATCCGCAGTATTTAATTGACAGTGGTTATGCAGCAACTGTACGGGAAATGGAGAATATAAAACTACAGGTTAAGCGTGTTGTTTTGCCAGAAGAAATCGCAATGAAGAGAAAAAAATTCAGGGAATCATTCAGAACCATTTCGTTCATTGCAGGAGAAATTACAGGGATCAATCACAGACAGAAGTCTTATATTGAGAAACTTCTCTTTAAAGGTAAAAACGAACAATCCTTTGAAGAACTGGAAAAAAAATTCTTTCAGTTAGCTAATGATGATAAAATAAAATACCTGTACCCAACTGCCCATTTTGATACAGTTTTTGGAAAGTATCGATTAAACATTCAGGTGAAAGAAGATAAAAAATTTCTAGTACAATTAGGCGGCAATTTCTCCAATCGTCCTATTTCAGAGGGGTTCATGGGATTGCAGTACAATTACTTTGGCAAACGCGCTACAACCTTTTATGGTAACACCTATTTTGGGAAATTCAACACTTCAGTTATGGGCAAAATAAAAGTGGATTTTCCAGGAAAAACACCCTGTTTCATTGAATCTGCTGCTTATTATTCATTTTGGGATTATTTTAAAAGCAGTAATGTTTTTTATGATTTAGAAATCCCACCTTATCTAAAACAGCGTGATATGTTTAGTGAAATGAATGTTGGAGTCCCCATTTCTAATCACGGAAAATTAAGTTTCGGTGCTGGTGTTTCCGAGTTAGAAAACATTTATTATCAAGACAATAATTTCACGATAAAAGATACCGCAGATAGAACATTCTTTGATTTTAGTTTTGCAAGCATAAATTATAACTATAATTCACTGAACAGAAAGCAGTATGCCTCGGATGGAAAATTTTTTGCGCTTCAAAGCAAAGTTGTAAATGGATTTGAATATTTATATCCGGGTACAACGGCGATAATAAAAGACACCATATCCAAATTTCATCAATGGATACAGGTAAAAGGCATCGCAGATATTTATTTAAAAACAAGCCGAAAGTTTAAAATTGGCGTATATGCTGAAGGAGCATATTATTCGCAGGGATTTTTTAATAATTATACTTCTACTATTCTCACTGCTCCGGCATTTATGCCAACACCGGAAAGTAAAACATTATTCCTTACAAAATATAGAGCACATAAATATATCGCCGGGGGATTAAAATTTATTTTTCATCCCTGGAAAAATGTAGATGTCCGTACTGAAGGCTATGTTTTTCAACCGTTCAATTCAATCTTGGAAGATCCAAACCATTTACCTTACTACAGTTCAAATTTTCTGTACCGCCATTTTATTGCCATGGGGGCATTGGTTTATCACTCACCGGCCGGACCTGTCAGCTTTTCCGTTAACTATTATGAAGCAGGAAAAGAAAGTTTCACTTATCTCATTCATTTCGGATATACAATTTTTAATAAAAAATCTCTCGATTAAAATGTCCTTAACGATGTTCGAGTTTCATCTCAACAATCCGAAAGAATTGAACAAAAAACAACATTAGCATTCCGGTAAACCCTACCAGGCACCACTCTTCAAATTCCAAATAAGTTAGATTTAACATTGCCCTAAAAAAGGGCACTTGATAAACAATAACGATTGAAAAAATGCAGATGGAATGCGCCAGCCATATGAATTTATTTAAAATAATTTCCGACTTAAAGAAAACAACTCCGGGCTCGTGCATATTAAACACATGAATGAGTTGTGCAATTAACAAACTTAGGAATAAAACAGAGTTCAAGTGCTCAAGTGAATTTTTGTTATAGTCGAATCCGGATTTAATGATTATAAAATATTCAATCAAGATGCAAAAAGTAATAAGGCCGGCATAAACAATTATTCTTATCCAGCTTCGTCGATCAATCAACTGCGAAGAATTTATTTGAAAGCCTAAACTCATTATGTTTTTTGAACCGGGAGAAAACCCCAATGCAAGCGCCGGAAAAACATCAGTTACAATATTCATGAATAAAATTTGCAGCGCCAACAACATCGCCTTGGGTTGCAAAATTGTGAGGGAAGCAACAACAAAAATTTCTGAAAGATTACAGGAAATAAGGTAAACCAAAAACTTACGAATATTGGTAAATATAATCCGACCTTGCTTTATTGCGAAAACAATAGATGTAAAAGAGTCATCTTTCAAGATTAATGAAGCGGCTTCCTGCGCAACCTGAGTACCTCTTTTTCCCATTGCAATGCCAATATCCGCTTTCGTAAGTGCCGGAGCATCATTTACTCCATCGCCTGTCATGGCCACAACTTTGCCGCTCTGCTGGAAAATTTCAATCAGTTTTAATTTCTGTGAAGGATCAACACGCGCAAAAACTTTACAACCTAAAACACGTTGAGTAAAATTTGTGGAATTTATTTTTTCAGGATTGATTTCAATACCACTGATCACTTCCTCATTATCTGAAATTATTTTTAAGCGTAGCGCAATATTTTTTGAAGTTGCAGGATGGTCTCCTGTTAACATGATAACATCAATGCCTGCCTGTTTACATTCTTTTATCGCGGAAATACATTCCTGAATAGGCGGGTCAATTAATCCATATAATCCGGCAAGAATAATTTCATTATTCACTTTTCCGTATTGCTGAAATGCTCCCGCAATTACCCGTAGTCCGTCAGAAGCTAATTTTAATTCATGTAAAAGCCACGCATTTCTTGCCTCTGCTGTTAGTTCAAATAACTGCCCGTTTGCATTATACGTCCATGTACACAATGGAAGAACAGAATCTAACGAACCTTTGTAAAATCCCCATGCACAATTTTCATGTTCATACCGGGTAATCATCAACCTTGAATGCGAGGTGAAGGGTACCTCACCAACACGTTTCCAATTCGCGGCTTCTGTCCTGATTTTACTATTTAAATTAAAAACAAATTCAACCAAGGCTAACTCCAGCGGATCGCTTGCATCAATCGTCTTTTCAGTGAATTTTACGTTAGAACAAAAAACTGCAATCATCATTAAATGACGAAGACTTTCATCCTCATCCGGAATTTTTGATTCAGATTTCCACTCTGAAACTCCAGAAATTAAACAATCTACCTTCAGTTTATTTTCTGTCAGTGTACCTGTTTTGTCAACGGCTATTACATTGGTAATCCCCAAGCGTTTCCACTGCCGTTAACTTTCTGACCAACACATTTCTTTTGGCCATTTTTAACATTCCATATGCTAGGGAAATTGTTACCACAACCAGGAAGCCCTTCGGGGATTGCGGCAACACCCAGTGATATCGAAGTCTCTAAAATAGCAAGGAACGGGAAACTATTAGCTAAACCAATTAAAAACACAATGGCAAGCAAAATCAAGGATAAAAAAATAAGTTTACTGCTGAATTTTTCGATATGAATTTCAAGTGGAGTAGCACCCGGTTTTGCTGTTTTAACTAACTCAGATATTTTTCCAATTTCTGTCTTCGAACCTATAGATACGACTATTGCATTGCTGTTCCCACGCGTTACAAAAGTTCCTTTAAAAATCATGTTTGATTGTTCCGAAAGCGGTACATTTTCGGCATTATGCGAACTAACCTTATCTACCGGAAGTGATTCACCTATAAGCGCAGATTGGTTAACCTGTAAACTATTTGATTTTAAAATACGTGCGTCAGCAGGAACAATATCGCCTGCTTCCAAAAAAATTAAATCACCGGGAACTAAATAAACAGAATCTATTTTCTCAGCTTTTCCATTACGTATTACATGTTGTGCGCTACAGAGACAATCAGCGTAAACAAAAGAAAAACCAGCAGCGTATTACTCGTCGTAAGTCTTCGGAACTTTTGGATCAGTAATAATGATAAAATCACCCTGCGCTTCATATTTTTTCCAATCGACGGAAGGAAACGACTCATCACTACCCGAAGAAATAACGAGCGTTCGTAATTTTGGATTGTATTTCTTAAGTTGTTCAACGACAGCAAAACGCTCATCGCTATGAAAGCGTCCATTTACCTGAAAAATTTTTTGCTTTTTATACTTTTTCGCAAATGTTGCAATTGAGTAAGCCATGGTTGCATCCCACAGCGACTGTGCAACAATAAGATTAAATCCACCCATCATCGCAGCCATTTTTGGTTTTGATGTATCTCCTGGGGAATGACCGGACATTTCCATCAATTTTTCGTAATACTTACCAATTGCAGTATCATAGGGTAGTGGAGCAAAATAATTTTTAGACTCCTCCGAAAGTTTTTTTAATGCCTCCTGCCCCATTCTACCTGCGAGATTCGTGTAACGAGACGGAGCATTTGCGCAAATCACATTCAGTTTATTCTCACGCGCCAACTCCACCATTGGACGATAATCCCGGTAATTGCTCCATACACGTGCATCTTTTTTAAAATTCTTTTCTCGTATCTGATTATTGAGGTATTCGTTCATAACAGTTTGCACATCGCGATCAAACATCTCCATGGAAAGTGTTACATTTTTACCATAAGCACCAATCAATTTCTGAAAAATCTCCTTTTCCAGAAAATGTGTGACACTGTCGTTGTGCTCTTCCCCGTAAAACAACACATCATAGTCTTGCATATCCGCAACAATTTCATTAATGGTAATTTCCTTTTGTCGCTTTACAGAATAAATTCGGTAATTACTTTCGTTGAGCAATGATTTTTGCGGAACAGCTGAAGCACTTGCATTAAAATCTACCGGTAATACGATTTCCTGCTCATTGCGTTTAATTGTAACTGTTGTTTTATCTTCTTTCTTAAAATGACCTAAGGCATCCATGTAGGACTGCATGTCATAAACTTTGTATTCACCGATTCGAACGATAACATCACCCGCTTTTAGTCCGGCCACCTCTGCCGGCTTGCCTTCGGTAACACCATTTATTTTCATTCCATCTCCGGTGCCGGGTGCATAATCGGGAATGATTCCTAAGGTAGTTTTAGGTCGTCCAACGTTTCGCGAAGAAACTACTTCGTCTTTTGTTTTAGTAAAATTTAATTTTCCTTTCGCATCACACGCTGCAACAATATTCATAATATAGTTCATGACTGATAGCTCCCCGGCGTAATTAATTTTATCCGCATCATCGCTTGGCTTATGGTAGTCGGTATGAAATCCTGTAAAAAAATGAAGCACGGGAACATTATTCAAATAAAACATGGTATGATCGGATGGACCAACACCACTTTCTGTTTGTTTTATTTTTAAACTATCTACACTCAATTTTTCAATCACTTTTTTCCATTCGGAAGATGTACCGGTTCCGTACAAATACAAAAGTTTGTCATCCTTATTTAATCGTCCAATCATATCCATGTTAATCATGTAATTTGCTTTGGAAAGTTGTAGAGTTGGATTCTTAACGAAGTACGAAGAGCCCAGCAAACCTTTTTCTTCACCTGAAAAGCAAATAAATAAATAGTTGTTTTTATTGAGTGATGATTTTTTTAACTCACGGGCCAACTCAATAACTGCCGCCGTACCGCTCGCGTTATCATCAGCCCCGTTATGTATTGCTTTTCCTCCCTTGAATAACGAACTTTCTTCATCTCCATAACCCAAGTGATCCATATGAGCGCCAATTATTACGGTATTTTCAGCGCGGTTATCTAAAAAAGCAATTACATTGTTCGCAGTTTCCTGATTTCGTTTAATTGTTTGAGTGAGTTCAACTGAAAAAGCCTGATTAACATCTATTTTTTTCCAAATGGCAGATTCCAGTCCAACCACCGGAACACGTGTTGGAGAAATTTTTGACCAATCACTTTTTTTATAAAGCTGAGAAAATGAACCCGATCCATCTGAATACACCAAAAAAATTGCTGCCGCTCCCTTTGAAATGGCCGAATCTATTCGTAAACGTAAATCAACAAACGGAGCCCACGCTGAACTGTCCTCAGGTTTTTTCCAAGGGCGGGAAACATCCATTATAAAAATCTTGCCATTCAAGTTTTTCAAATTCTGATAGTCGTCATATTTTAATTTAGGAGCAATTAAGCCATATTTCACAAATACAGTTTGTGCGCTTACTTTCCCACTTGAAGAATAAGGTAGCGGATAATAATCAACATTTAATTCAAGTGATTTGCCATCTAGTGTCAAACTACAAGTTGATTTATCAAAATTGATACCCTTCGTAAATGTAAATGATTGTTCAAAACCATTCACGCAGCCAGGTCGTAAACCTAGTTCAGAAAATTGTTTTGTCACATACGCAACCGCAAGTGATTCGCCTTTGGACCCGGATTCCCGCCCCTCGAGTTGATCTGATGATAAATAATTAATGTGTTGACGCAAACGCTGTTCTGTGCCTTGTGGATCAGATAATTTAATTTGTGGAAAAAAATGACCTGAGAAAGTTGTGAGAAGAATTAATAGCAAAACCTTTTTCATGTGAGAGAATTTGAAAGCCGAATTTAATGAATCAAATCGGAATCAGAACTTATTAGAAATCAGTTTACAGAAAAAAATCAGGTTCGCTCCAATATATGAGAGATAACTGTTGATGCGGTACCGCCGATACTTTGAACCAACCCTATACGCGGTTTTTTCGTCAAGGTATTTAACCCCGCCTTACCGCTAAGTTGTAGATAAGCTTCAACCGTTTGATAAATGCCGGAAGCTCCTAAAGCATGGCCACGCGCTTTTAACCCTCCGAAAGTTGATATGGGGATTCTTCCGGTAGAGAAAATTTCTCCGTCAGCAGCTAAGTCGCAGGCTTTCCCTGGCTTTGCGAATCCTAAAGCCTCTAAAGATAAAGCCGCAATAACTGCATAGGCATCGTGCAACTCAAAAAAGTCAATTTCGTTTTTTTCGGTACCGGCCATTTTTAGCGCTGCCATTGCTGATGATTTGATTGCATTTCCTTCAAGTAGGTTTAAAACGCTTTGACAAACCCACTTGTTCGGTTGCACAACCGGATCCGGTAATTTTCACAGTACTATCGGAAATCCCTTTCAGTTCAGTAGCGGAAAACTTCGACAATACAACGGCGGCTGCACCATCGCAAACCGGCGAAGCATCAAAAATCCGTAATGGACCTGAAATTAATTTGGCCTCCCGATAATCTGCGGTGGAAATTATTTTTTGAAACAATGCGTTCGGATTTTTTTGCGCGTTGGAATGTGCGTTAATACCAAACATCATAAAAGCATCTGATGGAAGTCGATACGTGTCTAGATATAATTTTGCTAAACGCGCGTTCAGCGTTAAAAAATTTTCTCCCTGATCGAATTCTGTTTCAAAATCGGAAGCGGTGGCGATTGCTTTCGTAACCTGCTCTTTATTTTCATGGAACATTTTTTCAATACCACAAACAACCACCGTATCGCAGAAACCACTCTTGATTGCCATCATGCCTGCACGTAACGCAGCTCCGCCCGACCCACAGGCCGCCTCAATAGTGAATGCTTCCTTTCCGCGAATCGGACTTGCATTTCCGATAATGGCCGCAAGCTGTTGTTGCTGACTCAGTAATCCCGACAACATATTGCCAACGAACAAAGCATCTGCGGTTAACAAGCCGGCGTCATCTAATGCCTTGCGTACCACACGTGCTCCCATTTCCTGAATCGATAAGTCAGACTTTTTCTGTACTGGCAATTGTGACACGCCTACAACATGTACAGATTTTCCATTTGTAATTTTCATATAGCATGTGCTCTAAAAAAAACAAACCAGCAAAATATTTTTTTATCCATTTCGATTGGTCTGCCTGGTAGTGGCAATTTGTGAATTAAGGAATTACTTTATACAACCAGTATCGGTAATTTCAGAATATTTGAAATTTGGTTCAAAAGCCTATTGATAAATAAAAAGAACTTGAAAAAAATTACACAAAAAAAGCAGGCAGTTTCGCCGGGTAGATGAAAAGAAAGAAATATGAAAAACAAAAAAGCCATCACAAAGATGGCTTTCGCTCCTCGGCCTGGGCTCGAACCAGGGACCCCATGATTAACAGTCATGTGCTCTAACCAGCTGAGCTACCAAGGAATCATCCCGAAATGGGAGTGCAATATTAGTGCAAAAGTCCTAATTATACAATATCTTCGCAAAAAATTTTATCCTCCTAATCAATTCCTTATGAGTATACTCGTTGTTGGTACCGTTGCTTTTGACGCAATCGAAACCCCTTTTGGCAAAACCGATAAAATTGTTGGGGGAGCCGCCTCCTATATTTCGCTATCAGCATCCTATTTCACCAAAGAAATTGGACTTGTGTCGGTGGTAGGCGATGATTTTCCGGCAGATTTTAAGCAATTGCTGGAAAAAAAATCCATCAACCTTAGCGGATTGCAGGTAAAGCAGGGTCAAAAATCTTTTTACTGGAAGGGAAAATACCACACCGATTTAAATCAACGTGATACTTTGGATACTCAATTGAATGTGTTGAGTGATTTTGATCCTATTGTTCCTGAACAATACAAAAACGCTGAATTTTTAATGCTGGGAAATCTGATGCCTTCGCTACAGCGCAAAGTGATTGCGCAGATGCAAAAGCGTCCGAAATTAATTGTAATGGACACGATGAATTTCTGGATGGAAATTGCAATGGATGATTTGTTACTGACACTAAAAGAGGTGGATGTGCTTACCATCAATGATGCGGAAGCACGCCAGTTGTCAAATGAATATTCGCTGGTTAAAGCGGCACAAAAAATTTTACAGATGGGCCCAAAAGTTCTGGTGATTAAAAAAGGAGAACACGGCGCTTTGTTGTTTAATCGTGAACAGGTGTTTTTCGCGCCGGCTTTGCCGCTTGAGGATGTGTTTGATCCAACAGGCGCCGGAGATACTTTTGCAGGCGGATTCATTGGCTACCTTGCGCAAACGAAAGATATTTCTTTCGAGAACATGAAACGGGGAATTATTTTCGGATCGGCAATGGCGAGTTTTTGCGTGGAGAAATTTGGCACTGAAAAATTACAGGAATTGAAAGACACAGAAATCAACGAGCGTATTCAAGAGTTTGTGGATCTGGTGCAATTTGATATTTCGCTGGTGTAAATCCGTATTTTGAAATTGTTTCTTATTTTTTCCTCGATTGAAAATGTTTTTCAATCGTATTTAAATCCATGGCATTAAAACAGAAATCTTTTGTCAGCATTCCTTTACGTGCAGCACAAACACCGTAATACATATCGGAAATTCCATCAACGTGATGTGCATCAGGATTCACGGAAATCAATACTCCCCTCTCCATACAATACGGGATCCAACGCCAATCAATATCCAGGCGATAAGGATGTGCATTTAATTCAATCACCACGCCGTTTGCAGCGCAAGCATCAATAATTTTTCGATGATTCACGGGATAACCCGGGCGCGAAAGGAGTAATCGTCCAGTGGGGTGACCTAAAATGGTGGTAAACGGATTTTCAATCGCTTTAATTAATCGTTGCATGGCTTTTTCTTCCTCCATCTTTAATCCGGAGTGAATACTGGCCACCACATAATCAAAGGTTTTTAAAACCTCATCGTCATAATCAAGAGAACCGTCGTTGAGAATATCACTTTCAATACCTTTGAAAATCCGAAACGGAAAAAGTTTCTCGTTCAGCGCATCAATTTCCCGATGCTGTTCAATTATTCGTTCAGGTTTTAAACCCCCGGCGTAAAATGCGCTCTGCGAATGATCTGCAATTCCAAAGTAAGAATAGCCCATTTGCTTACATCGCAAGGCCATTTCTTCTAAAGTGTTCTGACCATCGCTGTACGTACTGTGATTGTGTAATGCGCCTTTCAAATCGGAAACCGATAAAAGCTCTGGAATGGTTCCTTCGCGTGCATGCGTTACTTCAATAATGCCCTCGCGTAATTCGGGCTCTACAAAAGAAATTTGCAGCGCCTCGTAAACTGCTTTTTCAGAGGTGAATTCCCGTTCATTCAACCGGTCGAAATTAAAAGCGGCGCGATGTTCTGATGTACTTGAAGTCATTACCAGTTTAAGATAAAACTCAGTGGGTGCGCAAAAAAGCAAATCAACCTGCAGCGGTAGATTTAAGCTTGAAACATCAAAGGTTCTTTGATTTTCACTTCCGATTAAGAACTGGATTTTATCGACTACTTCACATTTACGATATAATTCTCCCGTGAGCGAAACAAACTCTGTATTAAATTCTTTTTTCAAATCATTCACTGCTGATAACGCAAGATCAATAATTCGTGCATAATGAAATTTTCCCTGGCTCAATTGCAAAAAGGCAATATTTTCCAGAATGGATTGCTGCGTTTTAGCACCAAAACCTTTCAAATCAATCAAACGATTTTCGTTGCAAGCGTATTGTAATTCGCCCAGGGATTCAATCGCAAGTTCACGCCACAATTGTGCGACTTTTTTGGGTCCTAATCCTTTTACTCGCAAAATATCCAATAAACCGGGTGGCGTTTTATCCAATAACAAACGTAATTCCTGCGTAATTCCGGATTGCTGCATCTCAATAATTTTTCCAGCAATTCGCTTACCGATTCCCTCTATGTCCTCCAGTTCAAGCAAAGACTTACCTGTTAAATCTAAATTCGATTTGTAAATACGGTATGCGGCATTTTTCAGGGATTGAACTTTAAACAAGTTCTCCCCGTGAAGTTCCAGCAATTTGGCGGTCAGTTCAAGTTGATCAGCTATTTCGGATGGTGTCATTCGCGATGTTCTTCAAAAATACTATTTTGATTTATTAATTATGTCGAATTTAGTTCTCAAAAATTTGCGCATCGAAATTCAATTTTTACCTTTGGCGCCCACAATTTGATTTCAAATACTATTCAAAGCCAATACCTCACATGACAAAAATTAAAGTTGCCAATCCCGTTGTAGAACTCGACGGAGACGAAATGACACGCATCATTTGGAAATTCATTAAAGATAAACTGATTCTACCCTACCTTGACGTTGACATAAAGTATTACGACCTAGGAGTTGAACACAGGGACGCTACCAACGACCAGGTTACCATTGATGCTGCTGAAGCAATCAAGAAGTACGGAGTCGGAATCAAGTGTGCTACGATTACTCCTGACGAAGCCCGTGTAAAAGAATTTAATCTCAAGCAAATGTGGAAGTCGCCCAACGGCACCATCAGAAATATTCTTGACGGAACAGTTTTCCGTGAGCCGATTGTTTGCAAAAACGTTCCTCGTTTGGTTTCCAACTGGGATGCTCCCATCATCGTTGGTCGTCATGCGTTCGGCGATCAGTACCGCGCAACCGATTTTGTTGTTCCCGGAAAAGGAAAACTCACGATTAAATTTGAAGGTGAGGACGGAAAAGTAATTGAACACGAAATTTTCAAATTCAAAGGTGCGGGCGTAGCGTTGGGAATGTATAACACGGAAGAATCTATCCGCGGCTTTGCCCATGCATGTTTTAATATGGCTTTGAGCAAAGGATGGCCTTTGTATCTTTCTACAAAAAATACTATTCTTAAAAAATACGATGGAAGATTTAAAGACATCTTCGCTGAGATTTATGAAAAAGATTACCGCGCCAAATTTGAGGCTGCGAAAATTGTTTATGAGCACCGTTTGATTGATGACATGGTTGCGTCTGCGTTGAAATGGAATGGAAATTTTGTGTGGGCCTGCAAAAACTACGACGGAGACGTTCAGTCCGATTCAGTAGCCCAAGGTTTCGGTTCGCTTGGTTTGATGACTTCCGTTTTGGTTACGCCAGACGGACAAACCATGGAGGCAGAAGCGGCGCACGGAACTGTTACACGTCACTTCCGCGATCATCAGGCAGGTAAACCAACCTCGACTAATCCGGTTGCTTCTATTTTTGCCTGGACACGCGGGCTGGAATTCAGAGGCAAGAAAGATGGAAATCAGCCATTGATTGATTTTTGTCATGCACTCGAAAAAGTATGTGTTGAAACCATTGAAAGCGGAAAGATGACAAAAGATCTTGCTGTTTGTGTACATGGAAATAAAGTGGAACACGGCAAACATTACCTCTATACTGAAGAATTTTTAACAGCTTTGGATGAAGGATTAAAAAAGAAACTCGGCAAGTAAATCATTAAAAGGGTCAAATGACCCTTTTTTTATTCACTGAGAAAAGAAAATTCATATCTTTGCCCCCCGCCTAAAAAAGGCGGTTAACAAAAAAAACAATTATGAGAACAGTATCATTGAGCGGTTCGTTACGTACGAACGTAGGGAGTAAAGATGCTGCCGAACTCCGCGCAAAAGGTCATGTACCTTGCGTAATTTATGGCGGTAAAGAACAGATTCATTTTCACGCCGACGAGCGTCAGTTCAAACCAATCATTTTCACGCCGGAAGCATGCGTGGTAAATATCAAT
Source organism: Bacteroidota bacterium (assembly GCA_900299295.1). Lineage (GTDB taxonomy): Bacteria > Bacteroidota > Bacteroidia > B-17B0 > Aurantibacillaceae > AM-1111. The sequence continues at coordinate 24,372 of OMJH01000035.1, read as the reverse complement.
GTTGAAGGCAACGAATATCAGGCGATTTTACAAGCCTCACAATACCATAAACTGACCGATAAACTGATTCACGCCGATTTTCTTGAGCTCCAAGAAGGAAAGCCTGCAACAATGCAAATACCTGTAAAATTACATGGCCAGGCTCAAGGAGTAAAAGACGGAGGTCAATTAGCTTTGAATTTGAGAAAATTAAAAGTGACGGGATTGATTTCAAAAATCCCTCAGTACATCGACATCAATATCGAAAACCTTAAAATCGGAAAATCTGTTACCCCTTCAGACATTAAACTTGAGGGCGTAACCCTGAATCATCCTTCCAATATATCAATCGTTTCCGTGCTAACCACACGTAAGGCGGTTGAGGAGGAGAAACCTGCGGCGGCGACACCTGCGGCAGCGGCGGCACCTGCGGCGGCGGCACCTGCGGCGGCGGCACCTAAAAAATAATTTTAAACTAGAATGCCCCCGATTAAAAGTTGGGGGTTTCTTTTTCTTTTGAACATCTCAAGATGAATATCGAGGTTCTCAAATCAAAAATTCACAGGGTTAAAGTAACTGAAGCCAACGCGGATTACATTGGAAGTATCACCATCGATGAAAACCTGATGGAAGCCGCCAACTTAATTGAAAATGAAAAAGTTTTGGTTGCTGACATTACCAACGGAAATCGTTTTGAAACCTATGTTATAAAAGGGAAACGTGGATCCGGAACCATTTGCCTGAACGGAGCAACTGCCAAACTCGTTGAACTGAATGATTTATTAATTATTATGAGCTTCGCAACAATGAATTTTGAGGAAGCAAAACGATTTCGACCGTGGGTAATTTTCCCGGACAGCGAAAACAACAGTCTTCTTCAAAGCTAAGTATTGTCCCTTTTGTAACAAGATTTGCCCAATATAAAGTACATTTGCTTTACATGAAAAAGCAAATGCTGGCAACGTTAAAAATTACCTTCTTTTTTTTGCTCGGTATTTTTCTTGTTTGGTTATCCCTTAAAGCGCTTACAGAAGAGCAGATTAGCACAATAAAAACTTCCATTCACGAGGCCAATTTCGGATTGCTCGCGTTATCCATTGGCATTGGGATACTCAGCCATCTTATTCGTGCTTACCGATGGAACATGTTGGTTGAACCCATGGGTTACAAGCCTCGCTTTATTAACTCGTTTAATGCAGTAATGGCCGGTTACCTGGTAAATTATGGAGTGCCAAGACTTGGGGAAATCTCGCGCTGCACCTTACTCACCAAATATGAAAAAATCGCGTTTACTAAAACTCTTGGTACGGTAATCGCAGAACGTGTGCTTGATGTTTTTCTTTTTTTTGTTGTTTTTTTTCTCATGCTGTTTACACAGTACGACACCATTTCAGCTTATTTCGAAAACTACCTTCTACCACCCATTTCAAATAAAATAAATAATCTCGCACAACACACCTATTTTTTTTCTATTTCATCCGTAATTGCATGTGCCTTTTTACTTTTGATTTATCGTTTTCGAAAAAAAATCAGCGGTAAATTTTCAAATAAAATAAAAGGTCTTGCCTTAAGTTTCGGAAATGGATTCAGCAGTATTCGAAAAGTAAAAAAGCGCATAACATTCATTTTACTAACCTTTTTGATTTGGGTCTGCTATTATGCTAGCGTTCATGTTTGTTTTTACTGTCTTCCGTTAACAGCTCATCTTGGTTTCAGTGAAGCGATTACCGCGTTTGTATTTGGATCGATTACGGTTATGATAACACCTGGTGGAATTGGAGCTTATCCCTTTGCCTTGCAAAAAATTTTATTGCTGGTTTATTTTGTGCCGGAAGCAGGTGGCGCATCCATCGGATGGCTTTCGTGGTTAACCAGTTTCGTACTGATTCTCTTCCTCGGTTTATTTTCATTTATTTCACTCCCGATTTTAAATAAAAACTACGAGCCGATTATCCCTGCTGAAGAAATACAAACCACCTAGGCAACTATGAACGAACGTCCGGATTTTTTGAAAATTTGCAAGGATAAGTTATTGACGCCTGAGTCATTTGTCCCCATTAAAAATCAACTTAAAAATTTTCGAAAAAAAATTGTTTTCACTAATGGTTGTTTTGATATTTTACATCGGGGGCATCTTGAATATTTAATGCAGGCTTCAATGCAGGGTGATTACCTCGTAATTGGATTAAACACAGATGCCTCAGTTCGATCGCAGAACAAATCTCCTGAGCGCCCGTTAAACGACGAGGTCACGCGGGCGATTCAATTAGGTGCGTTACATTTTGTTGATTGTATTATTCTGTTTGACGAAAATACGCCTGAAAAATTAATCCACGTAATAGAGCCGGATGTATTGGTAAAAGGAGGGGATTATGATGCAAATGAAACCCAGCCCGATGACAAAAAATATATCGTCGGCTCTGATTTTGTGAAAAACCGTAATGGGAAAGTAATCACTATTCCTTTAGTGGAAGGTTATTCTACAACACACATCATTCAAAAACTAAAAAAATAATAACTTAATTTAGTTGATGGACCTGAAGCATAATTTTAATTAAACCATTTCAAAAATAAAATCAACTTAATAAAACAAAACCTTTGAATCCGCTTAAAAAATTGCTTGGTCAGACAGCCGTTTATGGTTTAAGCACGATTCTTGCACGGACAGCAAATTATCTAGTATTAACTCCCCTTTATACATACGTCTTCAGAAATCAAGCTGAATTTGGAATCAACACCGAAATTTACGCTTATATCTCTTTTTTGAACATTCTTCTCACGTATGGAATGGAAACAGCTTTTTTTAATTTCTATTCCAAACAAACTGAAAAAGAAAGAATTTATTCAACTGCACTTATTTCGTTGCTGAGTTCGAGTTTATTTTTTCTTACAATTGGGCTTGTTTTCAGGAATGCCATTGCTGAATGGATGAGCTACACTGATTACAAAATTTTTATTTTTTGGATGATAATCATTATTTGCAGTGATGCCATAATGGTGATTCCGTTCGCAAAACTACGTGCTGAAAATAAAGCTGCAAAGTTTGCCGTTATTAAAACGATTAATATATTAATTAATATCTTCTTTAATATTTTTTTTATTGTAATTTGTAAAAATGCTTACGAACGTCACGCCGATTCCTTGTTCAGTAAAATTTATGATCCGCATATTGGTATTGGATATGGTTTTCTAGCAAACGTACTCGCCAACCTGATTTCCTTACTATTTCTTTATAAAGAGTTTTTTCGAATCAATTATGTATTTGACATAAAAATCTGGAAATCCATGATGATGTATGCCATGCCACTCATCTTGGTTGGCTTGGCAGGAATGGTTAATGAAACCTTCGACAGAATTTTATTAGGTAAATTATTACCTCAGGAAATTGCCAGAAAAGAAGTGGGTATTTATGGCGCTTGCTATAAACTTTCAATTATCATGACAATTTTTATTCAGGCATTTCGGTTTGCAGCAGAGCCGTTTTTTTTCAATACTGCAAATAATACGGATTCTAAAAAAACAAACGCTCAGGTAACAAAGTATTTTGTGATTTTCTGTTCGTTTATTTTTCTGGGCACGATGATGAACCTCGAATGGATAAAATACTTCATTAGTGATTCTTATTGGCAGGGATTGGCAGTTGTACCCATATTACTTATCGCGAATTTATTTTTAGGTGTATATTATAATCTTTCTATCTGGTATAAACTCACCGAAAAAACGCGTTATGGTGCTTACATTACACTGGCAGGTGCAACGCTTACTCTTGTTGTCAATTTTATTTTTATCCCACTTTATTCTTATACTGCCGCTGCCTGGGCAACGCTTTTATCTTACGGGTCGATGATGGTTATCTCATATGTGGTTGGTAAAAAACACTACCGCATTAATTACAACCTCCGAAGTATGAGTTTCTTTTTTTTAACTGCCCTGATTTTGTTTCTTATTTCGCTGAGCTACAAAGGAAAATTTGGTCGTGAATATGTTTTAATTGAAGTAATCCTTAATAATTTATTGTTCATTTTTTATTGCTGGCTGTTTTATAAACTAGAATTCTCCAATTTAACAGAAAAAACACCGGATGCAACTTAACGTAAAAATTATAAATAAAAGCCGGCACGCTTTACCTGAATATGCAACAGTATCAAGCGCAGGACTCGACCTCAGAGCTAACCTTGAAACTACTATTACCCTAGAGCCGATGGAGCGCCGCCTGATCCCAACCGGTCTATTTATTGAATTACCAATAGGTTTTGAAGCGCAAATCCGTCCGCGCAGCGGACTCGCGTTTAAACATGGTATTACCGTACTTAATTCACCGGGAACAATCGATGCCGATTACCGAGGAGAAATCAATGTTTTACTCATTAACTTATCTCAGAAATCATTCGAAATTCAAGACGGTGAACGAATTGCTCAAATGATTGTGGCAAAACACGAACAAATTACTTGGGTTCCGAGCAATACTTTGGGTGAAACCTCAAGAGGAGATGGTGGATTTGGAAGTACAGGTAAAAAATAATTTAAATTTTTTCGGTTTACTTTTGGTGAGCAAATAAAGGGTAATTGTAAACACCGTACCTAATTCCAATCTCGGAATCCATTTAATCAGCATCTAGTCCGATAGGAAAAATCATTCGAAATTCATTCAGCGTTTTATAATCCAGTTCAACTGTTTCAATTTTCTCTTCACCGGATAATATAGTACTGACCTGTTCGCCACGCGGAGTCACAACTGCACTATCTCCTGAATGTGCGATATCATTACCATCTTTACCTATACGATTCACTCCAACAACGTAAGCCTGATTTTCGATTGCTCGGGCAATCAATAATTGCTTCCACGGAAATGACCTTACCTGTGGCCAGTTGGCAACGTAAAAAATTGCATCGTATTCTGCAGTACATGCGTTTTCTTTATCCCATCTGTTACGACTAAAAACCGGAAAACGTAAATCATAGCATATCTGTAAAAGTATTTTCCATCCTTTCAACTCCACAACCACACGTTGTGTTCCGGCAGTATAAATCTTATCCTCACCCGCCATGCGAAACAAATGGCGTTTGTCATAATGCGAAAAGGACCCATCCGGCAGCACCCAATACAAACGATTAAAATATTTTCCACCATCGTTTACTGAAATACTTCCGCATATGACACACGACAATTCTTTTGCCTTTTTCTTCATCCATTCAAAACCTGAACCTTCATGCTGTTCGGCAAATTCCTGCGGCATCATAGTGAAACCGGTGGTAAACATCTCCGGTAAAATAATTACGTCCGTAGCAGATTTTATTTCATTTAGCTTTTTATCAAAATACTGCAGGTTGGCATCAACAGCCTGCCATTGCAATGGAGCTTGTACAATTGTAACACGTAGCGGTTCAGGTAAAGTCTTCATAAAGATGAAATTTATATTTTTTGTAGAATCTCTGCCGCTTTTTCCAGGGTTTCATTTTTTTTCGCAAAGCAAAATCGCAACAAGTGATGATCTAGCTTTTCATGATAAAATACAGAAAGGGGAATGGAAGCCAATTTAAATTCAGATGTAAGACGTTTTGAAAATTCAACATCTTTTTCGTTGGAAATACTACTGTAATCCAATACTTGAAAATAAGTCCCGGAACATTTCAATAATTTAAAACGCGAACCATTAATTAATTGTACAAAATAATCGCGTTTTTGTCTGTAAAATTCCTTAACCTGTAAATAATTATCTTTCTGTTTTAAATATTCAGCTAAGGCATATTGAATCGGTGTATTACAACTGAAAACCAAGAACTGATGAACCTTTCGAAATTCATTCATTAAAAATTTTGGTGCTGCCACGTATCCGATCTTCCAGCCCGTAGTATGAACTGTTTTTCCAAAGGATGAAACAATGATACTGCGCTCCGACAACTCCTTAAAATGTGCAGCACTCTGATGACCTTCATCCGAAAAACACATGTGCTCGTAGACCTCATCACTTAACACTATAATATTTGAGTTGGAGGTGATTTTTTCAAGCTGCAAAAAATCTTGTTTTGTAAGAACAGCACCGCTCGGATTGTGAGGAGTGTTAATGATAATCATCCGGGTCTTTTCATTAATGCTTTTTTTCACACACTGCCAGTCGATTGAAAAATCAGGCTGCTTCAACTGAACATAAACCGGCTTTCCTCCATTCACTTCAACGGCAGGCCTGTAAGAATCATAAGCAGGTTCAATTATTATTACCTCATCTCCTTCTCGAACAAAAGCGGCAATTGCAGTGTATAACCCCTGCGTTGCACCTGCTGTTACTGTTATTTCATGCTCGGGGTCGTACTGCTTACCATATAATCCCTCCATCATTTCTGAGATCCGTTCCCTCAACTTTGGAACACCCGGCATTGGTGCGTATTGATTCAATCCTTCAGTCATAAATTTATTAACCAACGTAACCAATTCAGCAGCACAATTAAAATCGGGAAAGCCCTGCGACAAATTAATTGCCCGGTGCTCCACAGCAAGTTTGCTCATTACCGAAAAAATTGTTGTTCCTACCTTTGGTAATTTTGAATTCAGCGAAACCGGATTTTCTGACATAATAAATCGTTGATACTTACAAAAGTAACAAAACACGCAGTATCCATATCAATAAGAATATAAAACCAGATCTTTATATTTGCCAATAATTTTTTCTACCGTATAAATCTTATGAAAACCGTAAACGATTACACTTTCAAGAATATTCGTTCTGTAATTCGCGTTGACTTCAATGTTCCGCTGAATGATAAATTTGAAATAACCGACGATACCCGAATTCGTGCTGCAGTTCCCACGATCCAAAAAATTCTTAACGACGGGGGCGCAGTTGTGTTAATGTCCCATCTGGGAAGACCAAAAGAAGGACCGAGTACAAAATACTCCTTAAAACATCTTGTTGAGCCCTTAAGAAAAGTTTTTCAGCGCGAAATACACTTCGCAGATGATTGCATCAGTGAACAGAGTTTCCATCAATCTTCGCAATTAAAGCCCGGCGAAATTTTGCTGCTTGAAAATCTGCGATTTTACAAAGAAGAAGAAAAAGGTGACAATGCATTCGCAAAAAAGCTCGCCGGACATGGAAATTTTTATGTGAATGATGCTTTTGGAACAGCGCATCGCGCACACGCCTCTACAACAATTATCGCGCAGTATTTTGACAGCCATCATAAATGTTTCGGTTTTGTTATGGCCGGTGAAGTTAATAGTATCAACAAAGTATTGAATGAAGCTGAAAAACCTTTTACCGCAATAATTGGAGGGGCAAAAGTTTCCGATAAGATTCTTATCATTGAGCAGTTGATGAATAAAGCACAGCATATTATTATTGGCGGAGGAATGGCATTTACTTTCATAAAGGCATTGGGAGGTCACATCGGAAAATCATTGTGCGAAGAAGATAAACTTGACATGGCAAACGATTTAATTTCAAAAGCAAAAACGAAAGGCATTCATCTTCACCTTCCTGTTGATGCAATCATTGCTGATGATTTTAAAAATGAAGCAAACAGAAAGGAAAGTGCTGTGGATGCAATCCCGGATGGATGGATGGGCTTGGACATTGGACCGAAAACTTTAATAAAGTATTCTGATGTTGTTCGACAATCAAAAACAATTTTATGGAATGGGCCGATGGGCGTTTTTGAAATGAGCAATTTTGAACAAGGAACCAAAAGCATGGCACTTGCCATAGTTGAAGCTACATCGTCAGGATCTTATTCGTTAATTGGTGGTGGTGATTCGGTTGCCGCCATCAACAAATATCATTTAGGCGAAAAAGTTTCATACGTTTCTACAGGAGGAGGCGCCTTGCTTGAATATATTGAACAAGGTACACTTCCCGGTGTTGAAGCCATTAATAAATAAAATTAATCTGTTTTATAGCAGTTATTACTTGCTGCATTCCTTTTTTATTCCTGTAAACACGAAAGAGTAATTACTTTTATTTTAAGTATTTATTGCTTAATATTGAAGAGAATTGATATAACTAAAACCTTGAAGTTATATTCTAAGAAATATGTACGAAACGGAAGAAAAAACAAAAACCGGAACTGTTACACTCGAGCTCCTGAAAAGAGCGTTCCGTCTCATGTGCACGGCAAAATACTTGAGCGAACTCTACGAAGCGAATAAAGAAATTACTGCAAAATATGTGCACGCTACATCGCGCGGACATGAAGCCGTTCAAATTGCGTTGGGTTTGCAATTGCAACCGCAGGATTACCTCAGCGCTTACTACCGTGATGATAGTTTGCTTCTCGCCATCGGAATGCAACCGTACGAATTAATGTTGCAATTGCTGGCAAAACGCGATGATCCTTTTTCCGGAGGCAGAACCTATTATTCACATCCCAGCTTAAATCAGCCCGACAAACCAAAAATACCACACCAGAGCAGCGCTACAGGAATGCAGGCAATACCTACAACCGGAATTGCGTTAGGATTGTGGTATAAGGAAAAAAATGAGATGCACTCCACAAATGAGGCAACGCCACCGGTTGTCGTTTGCTCGCTGGGCGATGCATCCATCACCGAAGGTGAGGTCGCTGAGGCCTTTCAAATGGCTGTCCTGAAAAAATTACCGATTTTATATTTTGTGCAAGACAACGAGTGGGATATTTCCGCTCATGCTAAAGAAATTCGTGCACAGGATGCGACCGAATTCGCAAAAGGATTTAAAGGTTTAGAAACACGCACCATTGACGGAACCGATTTTCCTTTGTGTTATAAAACAATTCATGAAGTGCTTGAGCTCATCCGAAAAGAGCGAAGGCCTTTTTTAATTCACGCTAAAGTTCCTTTGCTTAATCATCATACTTCCGGTGTTCGAAAGGAGTGGTATCGTGATGATCTGGAAGCAAGTAAGGAACGTGATCCATACCCGCAATTAAAAAATTATTTACTGATTGAAGGCGTTACGCTGAAAGAAATAACGGCAATTGAACAAGAGGTGGAAGAATTTGTGAAAGCAGAATATGAAAAAGCACGCAACGCACAAGATCCTTTACCTGAAGATTTATACGAGCATATTTACGCACCAACTCCGGTTACCGAAGAAAAAGGAAATCGGAATCCTGTAGGTAAACAGCCAACCGTAATGGTGGACTGTGCATTGTTTGCGATTCGTGAGTTGATGGAAAAGCACCCTGAATGTTTGTTATATGGGCAAGATGTAGGCGCACGTTTGGGAGGTGTATTTCGAGAGGCATCAACACTTGCGCAAAAATTCGGCGACCATCGCGTTTTCAATACGCCCATTCAGGAAGCCTTCATCGTTGGTTCTACTGTCGGAATGAGTGCCGTTGGGTTAAAACCTATTGTTGAAGTACAATTTGCCGACTACATCTGGCCGGGACTGAACCAATTATTTACGGAGGTGGCACGTAGTTGTTATCTCACCAATGGAAAATGGCCTGTCTCAATGATTTTACGTGTGCCCATCGGAGCCTATGGCAGCGGCGGACCATACCACAGCAGTAGTGTGGAATCAGTGGTAACCAGCATTCACGGAATTAAAGTGGCATATCCATCAACAGGAGCCGACCTGAAAGGACTTTTGAAAGCAGCCTATTACGATCCAAACCCGGTGGTGATGTTTGAACACAAAGGCTTATACTGGAGTAAAATTAAGGGAACAGAAGACGCCAAAACTATTGAACCGGACGAGGACTACATCATCCCGTTTGGGAAAGCGCGATTGGTTCAGGATGCCGATGAAGATAGAATAAACAAAGGTGAAAGCGTATTGGTAATTTCCTATGGTATGGGTGTTTACTGGAGCAAAAACGCTGCAAAAAATTTTCCGGGTCAGGTAGAAATAATTGATTTGCGGACCTTAGTTCCTCTGGATGAAGAAATGATTTTTACTTCGGCAAAGAAGCACGGAAAAATTTTAGTGGTAACAGAAGAGCCTGAACGAAACGGGTTTGCACAAAGCATTGCAGCTCGCATTTCGCACCAGTGTTTTGAATTTCTTGATGCACCGGTAACGGTTATCGGTTCGGGAAATACTCCGGCCATTCCACTGAATGCCACACTTGAAAAAACACTTTTGCCCAATGCCGAAAAAGTGGAAGCAGCAATTCAAAAGTTACTTAAATATTAAAACATGAATGAAACAAATTCCTCAATTAAAAATTATATCGCATCAATTCCGGAGGATAAAAAGCAAGCTTTTGAAAAATTACGAGAAACAATTCTGAAAAACCTTCCCAAAGGATTCGATGAAACATTTTCGTACAGGATGATAACCTACTGTGTTCCTCACTCCATATATCCAAAAGGTTATCATTGCAATCCGGAACAAGCATTACCCTTTATCAGTATTGCTGCGCAAAAGAATTTCATTGCATTGTATCACATGGGATTATATGCTGACGCCTCCTTGTTGAATTGGTTTGAGGAAACATGGAAAAGCACAACCGATTCAAAATTGGATATGGGAAAAAGTTGTATACGATTCAAAAAGCCGGACGAAATTCCGTTTGACTTAATAAAAAAACTGATCTCCAAGGTCGCCGCGAAAAAATGGATTGAGGTTTACGAAAAGTCATTTGTAAAAAAATGATATTTTAAAACTGGAAGTAAATGAAGGGTTGCATCAGACCCATCATTTGATAAAGGCAAAATACTACTACAACAATCACTGCTCCCATTGCAGGCAAGGGCAGATTTGCAAAACGAATCCGGTAATTTTGTTTGAAGGTTTCGGGAATCCAATGAATCAGATAACCAATTACAATAACCAGCATTACATTCTTATAGCCTGAAACAATTTTCCAGAATAAATCACCACCCATGTGATAGGCCATACGGTCAAAAAACATTTTTACATTTTCCCAGCTTCCCCCTTTCATACTACCAACACGAAACCAAATCCGCGTAAAGGATATAAATGTGAGTGTAATGAAAATCATCACGCCACGATAAATCCATTTTGCCGACCAATTTGAAAAAGGATTGATGCTCTCCCAGAATTTATGAATTACGAGTCCTAATCCGTTTAACCCACCCCATGTAATAAACATCCAGCTGCTGCCATGCCAGAAGCCACCCAGCAACATAGTGATCATTAAATTAATGTTGGTGTTAATGCTTTTCCTGAAACCCGGAAAATAAATTGCGAGTACCCAAAAAATAATCGCTGTTAGAAGCAATGTGATCAAAACAGGCAGCCAGAGTGATCCGCTGAGCAAACAAATAACAACGCCCATTAATCCAATTACAAGATAAGAACCAAGCGTACCCTCGCGATTTCCGCCCAGCGGAATGTATAAATATTCTTTGAGCCAGCTGCTGAGTGAAATATGCCAGCGCTGCCAGAATTCACTTGTGCTTGCCGCTTTGTAGGGTGAGTTGAAATTTGTTTTTAATCGAAACCCAAGCAAGAGTGCTATGCCAATTGCGATATCAGTATAACCTGAAAAGTCGGCATATACCTGAAAAGAATATGCAAAAACAGAAAGAACACACTCAACACCGGAATACAATTGCGTATTTGCAAAAACACGATCAATGAAATTTACAGCAACATAATCCCCCAGAATTTTTTTTCCAAATCCGTTTAATATCCAGAAAACGGCCATTCCAAATTCATGACGGGTCAAACTGTAAGGCTGATAAATCTGATGGATAAACTCCTTTGCTTTGACAATTGGTCCGGCAACAAGGTGAGGAAAAAAACAAACGAAGAATCCGTAATCGTAAACAGTTTTTACCGGCTCAATTTTTCCGCGGTACATATCCACGATATAGGAAATGCTCTGAAACGTAAAAAACGAAACGCCCGCAGGAACAATCAGCATCCCAATATCGAAGTGCGTGCCGGCATACGTATTGGCAAATTGAGCAAACAAATTAACCGCTTTTGTATCCGTTTGCATAAACTCGTTATAGCTGTCCGTAAAAAACCAGGCATATTTAAAAAAACACAGAAAAAATAAATTCAGGAACAAACTGATTGTCACATAAACTTTTTTCTTCCATTGTTCTGCTGTTTTGTGTATGCGTCCTCCCCAATAATAATCAGACACGATGGTAAACAACAACAAGATTAAAAACAATCCACTCGTTTTGTAATAAAAGAAAAAACTTACCAGCAGCAAAAAAACAGTGCGCAATGAATTTTTCCTGTAAACAAATGAATACACCGCCATTACCAATGCAAAAAATCCCCAGAAATAAAGCGCGGTAAAAAGTATTGGTTCACCTTCTTTATAGGTAAACCAGGATTTTAAAACTTCACTTAGCTGCACCGACAAAACCAATGTTTATTTTTTTTTAAGTGTTGTTGAATGATAATAACTTTTATTAAACGCTTCGAACATTAAATTACCCATCATCCGATATCCTGTGCTGGTAAAATGTACTTTGTCGCGATTAGCCAGCTGTGCCTTCACCCATAAAGACATACTTTTAAAACCGCCCATAAGTTTAAACATGTCCCAATACCCCGCATTGTGCTTCTTTGCAAGTTCCAAAATTGCCTCATGTGCCATTAAAGTGTTTTTGTTCGGTGTTTTTCTTCGGATGTAATTATCCGTCACAGTAGTAAACAAAATTGCACAATTCGGTGAAACACGTTTGATTTTTGCCACGAGCGTATCGTAGTTGGTAACAAAATAGCTCTTGCTGAAATTAGGACCATGCGTATCGTTAACACCGATGGAAAAAATTATTAAATCAGGTTCCAGGGTTTTCAGTTGCGATTCCAAATGAATCGCATCGATATAACTTTGAGTGGAGGCGCCGTTAAAACCCATGCCTGCATAATAAAAACCGGGCTCGTCAGAAATCAAACTTATTCCGTACAACACAAAACGAGTGGAATCGAGTGAATCTCGCTTGGTTAATTCAAACGCGACACTGTCTATTTGATCCTTGAATTCAAACTGAGAATAACCCAATGACGGAAAATCTCGTCTTTCACAGGGCACTTCTATTCCACGACTTATTTTAAAAACGTAAGAAGAATTAAAATTATGATAAACGCGTGCGGTTTTGAACGAACGATGATGGAAATTTTCCTGAATAGCCAAAGCAAAATCGTTAGTGAATGCGGTTGTACTTACTGTTATTCCATTCATGCCAAAATCAGTGCAGGCCTCTTTACCTAAGGATCTGCAACGCTTCCAAATTCCGGTTGAATAATACATGTAAAAAGGTGGAGTGTTTGCATTCCCCAGCTTGAATGGAAACGTCCACACTCCCCCGCCATCGAATTTGGTGATGGTATTTTGTAAATTCTCCTGAAAAGCTTCGTCCCAGTAACCCGCCTGAACGTGACTTCCCCCGTAATGAATTATGCTTACTTTTTTTCTTTTATTCAATTGCAATTCATCAATTTTCCGGTAAAAATTCGTAAAAGCCGAACTGTCACCCGGAAACACGATCTGATTGTATTTCAAATCAACAAATTCAGGCAGACTTTCCTGAGAATACAAAAAAGAAAAACAAAAAAAGAAAAAAAGAATTGGAACAAAAAAACAATTCTTGCTTTGATTCAAAAAATTCGCAAAATTGTCACTTTTCATCATCACTTAGTTTACTATAACGTGTTGAAGATAATTTTCATACTCTTTGATTAAAGCGGAATACAATAAAGTCGAAATTTTTCTTGCCCCCGCAGGCGCAAAGTGAATGTAATCGGTAGCGGCCAAATTCAGTTTAACCCACTCCACCATGCTGTTTTTTCCGCCCATCACCTCATACATATCCCAAAAAGCACAATTGGTTTCAAATGCTGCATCCCGGATTGCATTACGTAAATTTTCAAGCTGCGGATGCGTAACAAAAGAAGTGCCCTCTGCAATGCTCATGTCGGATGGACCAATTACCAATATACTGACCTCCGGTAAAATTTTACGTATGATCTCAATTTGAGTTTTTAAACGACGACCAAACCAACGTGTTCCTGTAGAATCTTTCATGCCCGGAAGTGCGTTTCCACCGAATTGCAAAATAATTAACTGCACATTCAATTGCTCGTAAAACTGTTTAAGTTGGGTTTGATTCATTTGACTGAAAAAAGTTCCGGAACTTCCGCGCAGTCCAAAATTGTCGACCATTATTCCGGATTCTCCCTCCAGCGACAGACCGTAAATATCGGGACTATCCATGCCGCTGAATTTCAATTCAAACTTAGGAGAAGGTGTTGAAACACTCCACGTTTTCGTATTAAAAAAACCACCCGATTGTAATGAATCCTCATCCGTCAATTTACCACCATCATAAAACTCTACCTTTGTTTTGCGGTGTGCGCCACCATAATACAAACGTACTTTTGAATAACCTGCCAGCATGGCTCCTCCATTTTTATTTGTGGTAATCTGCAGATAGGCCGACTTCACCGAGTTGCTATCAACGGAAGTAGAATAAGGCGCGAAGCGACAAAATCCTGCCATAAGCCCAAAATTATTATGCTTTACGCGCGAGTCCTTCCCGACAAAAACATTATAACGATCAAAATTCTCGCTCCACTTCTGTCGGATGGCAATACTTTGAGCAACCGGAGCTGCAGAAATAAAACCCGGGCCATTTCCGCCAAATTGATTTTGCAATTTGGAACGTAAAAATTCAGTCATGCGGTCACCTTCAATTTGCGAGTCACCGTAGTGCAGCACCCGGATCATTTTCTTTTTTTCGGAAAGAGCCTGCAACGAAATAAAAAATTTATCCAAGGCGCCTTTTTTTCCCGATTTGAATTGAATTGAAGTCACAAGGCGATTAACACCGGTATCCACTTTAAATGTTATTCCGTTTTTTTCATCAACGACTGAATCAATAAGTTGCGGGGCATTGAATTTCCGAGGCCCCAGACTATCCAGTTTCTCTTCCTCATCCGCTAACTCTAGTATCGAACTAATGTCTTTTTTTTCTTCTTGTTCTAACGGCAAAACATCTTTCCAGCGCGGATACTTAAAAGAAAAACCTTCAGCGATTTGCAATCCGTTTTCAGGAAAAATAAAAATAATGGAACCTAATGTCAAAAAAACAAGCGCCAACATCAACAATGTATGTAACGGGCGAAATTCGCGCATAAAAACAGTGGATAATATTACCCATCCTGTTAAATTGAATCAGATAATAAAATGAAAATTATGCACAGCCCTTTGTTTACCAAAATCAGCAGGTCTTAAGCAGAAAGATTTTCTCCTTCTTCTACATCCAGCTGATATTTTAAAGAGAGTAAAAAAGTCCGCAACCGGTTGAGCGTATCAATTGCTTCCGTCGTCCGTGTGATTTTGCTGCTGTCTGCTTTCAACTTTTCCTTGGCTCCCTGCAAGGTGTAGCCTTTTTCCTTTACCAAATGATAAATAAGTCTGATGTTCTCAATATCCTTGCGGGTAAACAATCGGTTTCCCTTCTTGTTTTTGTGAGGCTTTAACAATTGAAATTCCTTTTCCCAAAACCTAATCAGTGAAGCATTCACCCGAAAATGTTCAGCGACCTCACTAATTGTAAAAAATAATTTTTCTTCAGGAAGTGTTTGCATCAATCAAATTTATTAATTGAAGTAAAAACTTGACAGCTATTAATTAATAAGTTATTAAAAACGCAGATCTGTTTATAAACATTATTCAATAATCATTCGTAATCCGAATGTTCTGCCTGATTTTTCCTTAACGCATAAAAGGTAAACGCCGTTAGTAATTGTTGATGGAACAATAAAGGAATGTTGGCCATTGAGTTGTAAAAAATGGATGGACTTTCCTTGTAAATCTGTTATATCAATTGAAAGTAATTCTTCATCCTGTAAAAAATTCAACACTTGTCCGCTTTTTACCGGATTTGGGTAAACCAATTTTGCTGATACCTCGTGTGAAATCTCATTTATCCCAACTGCTGAACCATAAAAATAAATGTGGTGTGCATACACATCAAAATCGATCAGGTTCCGCTTATCCTGAAAGGCATAAATTGATCCGCCGTTTCCATCCGGAACATTTTTAGGCGAAGATTGACTACCAACAGCGTTTCCAACCGCAACTCCGCCGGAAGCCCACACAAAATTTCCTAGCGAATCAATTCGCTGTGTCAGCACATCCCAGTTACCTAAGGTAGAATCCTGCCAAGTAACAATTACACCACCATTTCCGTCTTCGCATAAATTTGGATTAATTCCATTACCCACAAAAATTCCATTGCTTTGCCATTTTACTTGTCCATTCACATCAATCCGTTGCATGTACACCTGCGATGCTCCACCACCGGCGCGGCCATCCTTCCAGGCAATAATAGCTCCATTGATTCCGCCTTTTGAACAGATCTCGACAGCACTTTGCGAAGATCCAACTAACGAACAAAGTGCAACACCCGAAGTTGCCCATTTAACTGCGCCTGATGAATCAACACGCTGAGCATAAACATCGTAATCATTTCCGTTGCGGAAATCTTGCCAGGAAATAATTGCACCTCCCAAATTATCGGGGTCTATTTTCGGATTGGATTGGTTTAATGGATAAGCAACAATCAGACTTCCGTTGGCTTGCCATTTAATGTTACCCGCAGCATCGATTCGCTGCGCGTAAATATCATAATCACCGAAACGCTTATCCATCCAGGTTATTATACAACCTCCAAAACCATCCAGTTCAATCCTTGGATTCGTTTGCTTGTCAAAAGATGTACATACCGGCAAGCCGCTTGAAGACCACAAAAGATTTCCGGAAGCATCCAGGTGCTGCGCGTAAATGTCGTAAGTTCCGGGAACCGAATCAACCCAAACAAAATAAGCGCCACCGCTTAAATCAGGAACCGACTTTACATCGGTTTGATGTAGTGCTTTAACACAAACCGGAACTCCGTTGGCGGCCCAATGGGTATACCCAATCGAATCTACTTTTTGCGCATAAATATCCCAGTTCCCGTTTCGGAAATCCTGCCAGGCTACAATTGCTCCGCCCGAAGGAGCAGGACAAACAGCAGCATTTCGCTGATCAAAAATATCGGTGCATGTACCCACTCCATTTACAGTCCATTTCGCATAGCCGTTGGTGTTAATTCGCTGAATGAATATATCTGCAAATGAGGCATTGTTTCTGAAATCTTCCCACACCATGATGGCACCGCCATTTGAATCAGATACCAAACGAACCTCCTGCTGATCCAAAACACTTTGGCTAACGGGTGTATTTACGGAAGGATTGCTATTCCATTGTGCGTTCAAATGAACTGCAAAAACCGTAAGTAAACAAGCAGAAATTTTTATTCTCATCAAAGGTTAAATTTTTATTTAATTCAAAACTAACTTTTTTTATTCAGTTGATAATGAAAATTAAAAAAAAGATGCCAATCGCGGCATACAATGCAAAATTTGCGATAAACAATCCGCTGTTAACATCATTTTCAGGATCAAAAAATTAACTAATTTTCAAAAACTATTTTCGTTTTTCAAATGGCAACAAAATCCGGAAACTTCCGCTTCGCCTCTTCATCTACCACGGTTGTAATCAGCCTTGCTCTGGTTTTATTTATGCTCGGACTTGCCGGCTGGGCCATGTTGAATTTCAGAAACCTTACCAATACGTTGAAAGAAGAATTCGGGTTTCAGGTTATCATCAACGAAAAGGCAACGGAGGCAAATATTCAAACCCTCCGAAAAGAACTTGACGCTTCATTATTTGTGAAAGAGGCGGAATATATAGCAAAAGAAGTTGCCGCCGAGGAAATGAAAAAAGAACTTGGTGAAGATTTTGTTGAATTTTTAGGTGATAATCCGCTCGAACCCAGTATCAATGTAAAACTAAATTCAACCTATGTAAATAACGATAGTTTGGAATGGATTAAATCAGAGATTCAATCCATGGCGGGCGGTAAAACCGTAAAAGAAATCAATTATCACAAATTATTATTTGAAGAAATGGACAAAAACAGCAGGGATATCGGTTTAATTCTTCTTGTCCTTTCCGCTCTGCTTTCATTCGTGGCAATCGGTTTAATTAACAACACTATCCGTTTATCAATTTATTCGAAACGATATTTGCTTCGCACGATGTACCTGGTGGGTGCTACCCGTGCCTTTATTCGCAGACCATTTATCATAAAGGCTGTACGACAAGGAGTTGTTGCCGGCATATTTGCCTGCCTGCTAATCGGAGGTTTTATTATTGTACTTGTCAAAATTTTTCCTGTTTTATTATTCAATCAAAATCAAAATCAATTACTGGCACTCATGTTTTCAATTATTCTATTGGGTGTACTTATCTCATCTTTAAGTGCGGGTCTTGCGATTAAACGTTACCTCAACCTAAAATCTGAGGACCTGCACCTGTAATTGCAGCATCGTTTATATTCGCCATCAATTCCTATATTTGTCTACTCAATTAACCCAATGGAAAAAAACATTAAAACAGAAGAAGTTTACTTTGATAAACTGAATTATCTTTTTTTGATACTCGGCATTGTTTTAATTGGCGCAGGGTATTTAATGATGATTGGTGGAGAAAGTAAGGATCCGAATGTTTTTAATCCGGCTATTTTTGACAAACAACGGATTACCTATGCACCTGTTACCTGCCTCCTTGGATTTGCTGTTTTGTTTTATGCTATTATGCGCAAGCCAAAACAAAACCCAACGGAAGAATAATTTCCGATGACATCACTTCAGGCATTTATTCTTGCCATTATTGAAGGGCTTACAGAATTCCTTCCTGTGTCTTCTACCGGACACCTTGTAATAGGGTCAGCGCTGATGGGTATGGAAAACAATTCCTTTCTTAAGTTGTTCACTGTTGCAATTCAATTCGGCGCCATATTATCGGTTGTAGTGCTTTACTTTAAAAAATTTTTTCGCTCCGTTGATTTTTATTTTAAACTGTTTATTGCTTTTATTCCTGCTGCAGTTTTCGGCTTGTTGCTGGCCGATAAAATCGACAAATTCATGGAGAATACAATCGGTATTTGTATAGCACTTTTTTTAGGCGGCATCGTATTTCTATTCATCCAAAAATTAATCCCGGCGGGAAAAACTGATAACACAGATGAATTGAAAAACAGTACATCCTTTAAAATTGGCCTCTTTCAGTGTCTGGCACTTTTTCCGGGCGTTTCACGAAGCGGCGCTACTATCATCGGCGGTTTGTCGCAAAAATTAACTCCGCGTGCCGCCGCGGAGTTTTCTTTTTTTCTCGCTGTCCCAACCATGTTCGCGGCAACTGCAAAAAAATGCTTGGATTTTTACCAGGAACATGGGCTTCCCAATTCGCATGAAATTAATATGCTGATCATGGGAAATATCGTAGCTTTTGTAATTGCCCTATTAGCAATAAAAGCTTTTATTGCTTTTCTGAATAATAAAGGATTTGTGATTTTCGGTTGGTACAGAATTCTTTTGGCGGGACTTTTATTGTTCATTCACTTTACAATTAAGCCTTTAAATTTCAACGAAGAATCAAATTCAGTCAATACACAAATTATTCAGAAAAAGTAAATTCATTGCAAGGTGCTAAATCAAGAACTCAACAGAGAATTTAATTTTTTTGGAGGCGAGGTTGTAGCAATTGATAAACCATCACATATTACTTCTTTTCAAGCCGTTAACAAAATTAAATGGGCTGCAAGACAATACTTAAATCATCACACTGAACAAACTCAAAATAACCAAGCCCGCCTCCGTGTTGGTCATGCTGGCACACTTGATCCGCTTGCAACCGGCGTTTTGCTGATATGCACAGGCAAAAAGACTAAAGAAATTTCTAGCTTTCAGCAATTGGAAAAGGAATATACCGGAACATTTTTAATTGGCGCAACTACGCCCTGTTTTGATCTCGAACGAGAAATTGATGCGACCTACCCAACCCATCACATTCAAGAAACAGATATTTTAACTGCTGCAAAGAAATTTACCGGTGTTTTAATTCAACAGCCGCCCGCTTTTTCTGCGGTTAAAATTCAAGGTAAACGTGCTTATGAACTGGCAAGAAAAGGTATTGAAGTGGAAATTCCCGGAAAAGAGATCGAAATAAAAACATTCGAAATAACGAATATTTCCATGCCTTCCGTTTCCTTCCGAATTGTTTGCAGCAAGGGAACCTATATCCGCTCAATTGCCCGCGACTTTGGAAAAGCCCTTGACAGCGGCGCTCATCTTACTCGATTATGCCGAACTCGAATCGGCGATTTTACGTTAGAAAACAGCCTTAACCTTCATGAACTCATGGAAAATTTGGTTAAACGACCGTAAATTATTCGATTTTTCTTCCAATTCCCTATTTCTCATTGTATCTTTGCCGCCAATTAATAATCCCGTAAGATTAACCCTATGAAACTATCTCAGTTTAAGTTCAACCTTCCAAAAGAATTACTGGCTGAACACCCTGCAAAAAATCGTGACGAGAGCCGTCTGATGGTCGTAAACCGGAAAACCGGAAAAATCGAACACAAAGTATTTAAGGACATCATTAATTACTTCGACAATGGCGATGTTATGATTATGAACGACACCAAGGTGTTTCCTGCCCGCATGTACGGAAACAAAGAAAAAACGGGTGCTAAAATTGAAGTCTTTTTATTGCGCGAATTAAATGCTGAAAGCCGTTTGTGGGATGTACTTGTAGATCCTGCTCGTAAAATTCGTATCGGGAATAAGTTATATTTTGGCGATGATGAAACACTTGTAGCAGAAGTAATTGATAACACAACTTCACGAGGTCGTACCTTACGTTTTTTGTTCGACGGCACCTACGAAGAATTCCGCAATTGCTTAAAAAACATGGGCGAGACCCCACTTCCTAAATATATTAAACGAAAAGTTGAGCCCGAAGATGAAGCTCGATATCAGACAGTATTCGCAAAGAATGAAGGTGCCGTTGCTGCCCCTACAGCCGGGTTGCATTTCAGCCGTGAACTTATGAAACGCCTTGAAATTAAAGGCGTTGATTTTGGATTTGTTACACTGCATGTAGGTCTCGGAACTTTCCGTACGGTTGAAGTCGAAGATCTTACTAAGCACAAAATGGATTCTGAGGAATTGGAAATACCTGAAATCACAACCCAAATTGTAAATAAAGCGCTTGATAAAAAACGCCGCGTGTGTGCGGTTGGAACCACAAGCATGCGTGCAATTGAAACCTCAGTTTCTACCAACGGACACTTAAACCCTTTCCGAGGATGGACAAATAAATTTATCTTTCCTCCCTACGATTTTTCTGTGGCAAACTGCATGATTACCAACTTTCATACGCCTGAATCTACACTTATAATGATGGTCACTGCATTTGGCGGGTATGATCTGATTATGAAAGCCTATAAAGAAGCAATAAAGGAAAAATATCGTTTCTATTCTTACGGAGACGCAATGTTAATCCTTTAGGAGACGTGCGTAAGCATACCCTAACACTTTATACTGTATGGCAACCTATTTAATTCTTGTTGCAGGCGGAACAGGAAGCCGGATGAGCTCTGAGATTCCAAAGCAATTTTTGCATTTATTAGGTAAACCTGTAATCTGTCATTCGATTGAAATTTTCCAAAAAGAAATTCAAGAACTTAAAATCATTGTAGCCGTTCATTCCGATTGGATTACTTTTCTGAGAAGCGAACTTTCGAAACACTTTCCGGAACATAATTTTTCAATTGTTGCAGGAGGGGAAACACGGTTTCATTCAGTCAAAAACGGTCTCGAAATTATTCCTTATGAAACCGATTCAATTGTAATGATTCACGATGCAGCCCGCCCATTGGTTTCTGCAGAAACGATTCAAAGGTGTGTAACAGCAACTAAATTACACGGCAATGCTATCCCGGTCACACCGATTGCCGAATCGTTGCGAGAAGTGAAAGGAGGAAACTCCTTGGCTGTCAATAGAGATTTCATGCGAAGCGTGCAAACGCCCCAGTGTTTTAATGTTAATCTGATTAAAAAAGCATTTGAGCAACAGTGGCAGCCACAATTTACAGACGATGCAAGTGTGGCAGAAGCAGCGGGAAATAAAATTCATTTGGTGGAAGGTAATAGAGAAAATATCAAAATTACATTCCCTGAGGATTTGGAATTTGCCAGCTTATCGCTGCTGAAAAAATCTGCAAGAAAAAATTAAAATTATTTTAATAACTCCAGCATCTTCACAACAACACTGTTGTCGCGCCAATTAATGGCGCCCACTTTCTGCAATACAATATTTCCGTCTGCATTAACGAGATAATTAGCTGGAATGGTAAAAATTCCCAGCTCAGAAAGCTGCACGGAAGCCTGAAAAAAATGAAACGGGTAATTTTTCTTTTTTTTAAATGAATTCATTTTTTCAATTGGATCATCGGTGATACAAACAACCTCAATATTACGCAATCGGGAGGCGTAAATTTCATTCAAATCATCCAGTTCAACGCGGCAATCAGGACACCAGGAAGCATAAAAAACAATCATAACGTTTTTATTCCGGAATGAGGAAAGCCTCTGCACTTTACCTTCAGAGGTAGTAAGTGATAGGTTAAAAGGATCCAACTGTGGTGCAGTTCGGTATCTGTTGTAAAAAAACAGAAATACCAAAAATCCTGAAACCAGCAACACAAGTAAAATAAGTCTGTTTTTCATTTAACCTTTTTTTGTTCAAAATTACGGCGATGAGTTTCTACCGCGGTTGTAAATTTACATAGTTTTGAATAGTGGCTTCATCAAAAAAACCTTTTTTGAAAAAATTGTGGAGATTCGTTTGGAAATCTGTTTTGATTTTTTTTGCCGCTTCATTTTTAATTACGCTTGTTTTCCGTTGGATACCTGTTCCGATAACACCACTCATGCTGATTCGATGGGGTCAGCAATTATCGGAGGATAAAAAAATGAAACTGGAAAAAGATTGGGTTGCGCTGGAAGACATTTGCCCTCACCTGCAACTTGCGGTTGTGTGCAGTGAGGACCAAAATTTTTTAAAACACAACGGAGTAGATTTTGGCGCATTAAAAAAAGCCCTCAACGAAAACGAAAAAAATAAAAAAAGGGGCAAAAAACGTTTTCGCGGAGGAAGCACAATCACCATGCAAACGGCTAAAAATGTTTATCTATGGCCCGGAAGGGACTATATTAGAAAGGCCTTTGAATTTTATTTTTCATTCGTTATTGAAATCTGCTGGAGCAAAGAGAGAATTATGGAAGTTTACCTCAACGTAATTGAATTCGGGGATGGCATATATGGTGCAGAAGCTGCCGCAAGGCATTACTTTGGAAAATCCGCTGAACAATTGACGAAGGAAGAGTCGGCAGTGCTTGCAACCTTGTTGCCGAATCCGCGCGTTTACGGAAAAAATTTAAAAACTGCATACCTGCAAAAACGCAAGCAGTTTGTTTTACAGCAAATGCGGTTCTGGGGCGGAAAACTGGATTATGAAAAGTATGAAGTAGAAAATGTTGAACCAAAAAAAAAGAAATAGTTTTACTGTAAAATGAAATTTGTAAAAATTTCCGGCTTATTTTGGTCCGTCTTATCCGGATTACTACTTGGTAGTGCATGGATTCCATCGCTAACTTTTCTGATCTTTTTTGCGTTTGTTCCGTTTTTTCTGAACGAAAAATCAGTTTTAGCATCAGATAGAAAAAACAAATTAAATTACTTATTCTGGCTTTCCTATCTGACTTTTTTTACCTGGAATTTATGTGCCACCTGGTGGGTTTCCTACGCCTCCCTTGGCGGTGCTGCAATGGCCATCACTTGCAACGCCTTGCTAATGAGCTTAACTTATCTTGTGTATTTATTGCTTACAAAAAATATCACTTCTTTTTTACGTTATTTTCTCCTTTTGCCCGTTTGGTTAAGTTTTGAATACCTGCACACCGACTGGGATTTGTCCTGGACATGGCTTACCCTAGGAAATGTTTTTGCTTTTAAGACAACCTGGATTCAGTGGTATGAATTTACCGGCGTTTCAGGAGGAAGCTTGTGGATTCTACTTATTAATGCACTCGTTTTCATTATTCTTTTTTATCCCGAAACAACAAAAACATTTCTTAGAAAAATAATTTTATTTATATGTCTTGTCGCATTCTTTTTTTTACCGATACTCATTTCTCACGTAATTAAACCGATACCCGCAAAAACAAAAAATTTAAATCGTGTCAAATGCCTCATCCTGCAGCCCGGATATAATCCTTACACTGAAAAATTTGAAATCCCGTTTGCGGACCAATTCAGTCAAACAATGAAATTGGCTCACAAGCAACTGGATTCAACGATTGATTACCTTGTTTTCCCGGAGACATTTATTCCTCACCAATTCATCGGTGACGATATATTTGAAAATAATTTAGACAACCATCCTTATCTTCGGCTCTTCTTCGATTCTCTGCTACAACGGTTTCCAAGTCTACACATCGTTACAGGCGCAGATACGCATTATCAGTATGCGCAAAATGAAGCTCATCTTCCAACATCTCGAAAATACAGCGACACTTT
>OMJH01000034.1 GCA_900299295.1 Bacteroidota bacterium | reverse complement strand
TTTTACGGGCATCTATTGGGTCTATCGTCCAGTCCAGTCCAATTGTTTGGCATGGTAGTTTTTTAATTGACCCAAGTGCAAACCACGCATCTTTTGCAAAAACCGTTATGGGTACCTTTTCATTCAAGGCTTGACATATTTCATTCAGGTATGGAATACAAAATTCTTCATACAAGGCTGCCGATAAAACACCAGCCCACGAATCAAATAGTTGTAGCATATCCGCGCCAGATTCTACCTGGGCCTTTAAATAGGTGATTGTACTCTGTGTAATTTTTTTTAATAATTGATGAGCATTTTTTGGTTGGGTATAGAGCAATTGTTTTGCAAGATGAAATGTTTTACTACCGCTACCTTGCAACATGTAGGCAAATATTGTCCAGGGCGCGCCCGCAAATCCAATTAAGGGGACTCTGCCGAGCAATGCTTTTTTTGTTAAACGGATGGCGTCTAGTACATAGCTTAAGTCATTTGCATCTGCAATTTTCAATGCTTCAATATCTGTTTGTGAACGGATAGTTTTTTCGAAAAACGGACCTTTGGATTCAATCATTTGGTAAGGCAAACCCATGGCTTCGGGAATTACAAGGATATCCGAAAAAATAATTGCAGCATCCACTCCGAGAATTTCCACCGGTTGAATGGTAACTTCTGCCGCGAGTTCCGGATTCTTAACAAACTCAATAAAATTTTTAGCTTTTGCCCGAGTAGCTCTGTATTCCGGCAAAACACGTCCGGCCTGCCGCATCAGCCACACAGGAATCCGTTCTGTAGGCAACCCTTTAGCTGCCCGTAAAATCAAATCATTATTAATTTTTCGCTCCACATTACAAAGGTAGCACTTCCTTCTTTAGTTGTTTTTTTTTGGTGATAAGAATCAAACCATGGTTATGAATGAACTCATTGAAAAGCAAGGGCACTACTTGATATTTTTGTGTCGTTTGTAATTTTTTTAAACTCAATTTTAAGACCATGCGTTCCAAAAATCTGATTGAATGGATGACACTTACCTCAAATCTATATCTTTTATCAAGGGATAAAGAATTACGAGAGTCGATTAAGAAAATTTCAGTTCGTTTTTTGGAAAAATTTGACAGTGTTTTTGCGCACGACACTGAATCTAAAATTAATTCGGCTCTTTCTAAAAGTGAAGAGCTTGCTGATTTAATTTCAGTTGAAGAAATGAGGCGAATTGTAAAATTCGTTTATAGAAAGTTACGCATAGCCTCCACCGCAGAAATGAATAGATTAGAACAGCAGTTGGCGGAGATTCGTCGGGAATTAGCACTCGCAGAGGCGCGTATTATTGCTTTTGAAAATAGCCGGAAACATCACAGTTCATGATTTATTCTTTTTGATGAATTTCTTTTCTTTTTTCGGAAGCCAGTATGGTAATTTAGGTCGCTACCGGCAGATAATAAGAGTTTTGCTTTACTATGGGTTTGACGAAATTGTTTCATACATGGAGGAAAATAAAAGGTATTCACTTATAAGAAAGCTAATTCCCTCTAAAAAAAAGATACATGCGGCAAGTATCAGTAAGTGGGAGCGATTACGTATGGTTTGTGAGGAGTTAGGGCCAACTTTTGTAAAATTCGGTCAGTTACTAAGCAATCGGCCTGATATTCTTCCTGCTGAACTTGTTGTGGAATTTGAGAAATTGCAGAATGGCGTTCCTCCAGTGGCTGGAAATATTGCGGTTAGTTTAGTAGAATCAGAATTTAAGGGAAAAGTAGATCATCTTTTTGCTTTTTTTGAAAAAAATGCATTCGCCTCTGCCTGCATGGCTCAAGTTCATCGCGCACAATTAATGACAGGGGAGGAGGTGGTTCTGAAAATACAGCGACCAGGTATACAGGAAGTTATTGAAGCTGATATACGTGTGATGAAATACATTGCAGGTGAGATTGTTCAGCGTGTTCCTTCTCTTAGGGGTCTTGATCCGGTAGGACTTGTAAGGCAATTTGAAGAAAGTATTTTACAAGAACTTGATTTTATACATGAATCAGTAAGCATTCAACGTTTCTCGTCTAATTTTTCTAGAGAACAAAAAAGGAAACCGATTGTGTATTCTCCACGGGTATACCCAGAATTAACTACCTCCAAGGTATTAACTATGGAGTTCGTTGATGGTATTAAAATGAGAAGTGAATTTAAAAGTGACGGAACTGAATTTCAGGAAGAGTGAAAGAATAAATATTTACCATTCGCTTGGTCCGAACCTTGCGTTGATTTTTTTTGATTTGGGGAAAATAGCCAGTGCTAATTCATCCCACCAGACCAATATGCCGGCAGAGTAGAGAGGAGAATTAAACTGCCTGCCGAGGTTGTTTTCATTTAATAACATAAAACGATACCCGATGGTGGCGCCAGCACCAAGCCATTTGAAAATTTTGAATTTGATATTGATTGCTGGATTGTAAAGGAACATCGGATTCCCGGTCTTTGTATTTTTCTCTCCGTTATTCAATCGTTCAAACTTGCTGAATCCGGCGCCAAATTCTACCTGAGAACTTAATTGCCATCGTTTATTCTTGTGAAAAATAAAATCAATGTAGTAACAAAGATATCGGAAACTGAAGCTGTTTTTTTCGTAGGAAATGCTTCCATTTAAACTAGGAATTAAGCCACTCGCGTTTAGCGGGGAATTCAAGGAGGCATAACCACCGCCGATACTTACTTTTTTACCAAAAGTTACACCGAGTTTAAAACTGACCACTTCTATACGTTCTCCTTTTGCAAAAGAATTTTTTGATTCGTAACGACCGTCCACAGTTTTTGCAGAGGAAAATGCTTTATGTAATGTGTCTCGATATTGTCCCGCACAAATTGAAATGAGAAAAAAATGAAAATAAATTATCCAAATTTCTTTCTTCATTTAATTTTTCCAAATTAATTTAAAAATTCCCGGGCTTTTGATATGGCGTTATGCAATCCTTTGGTATTTGTTCCTCCTGCCGTAGCATAGAAGCTTTGCCCTCCTCCGCCACCCTGAATTTCCTTGCCAAGTTCTTTAACGATGGTGCTTGCATTAAGATTGCGGTCTGTAATTAAGTTTTCTGACAGCATAACGGATAAGGAAGCCTTTCCGTTGATTTCAGTTCCTACAACACAGAAAAGATTTTCAACTTGGTTTCTAATTTCAAATAGCATATTTTTGATTTCTTCAGGACTGTCAAGCGAAATCACCGAAGTAATTACATTAACGCCATTGATCTCTTTTTTAGCGGCAAGCAAATCTTTTTTTATTTGAATTGCTTTTTCCTTCCTGAATGCCTCTAATTGTTTTTGCAGCAGATTTTTTTCATCAATTAATTGCTGCACCGATTTCAATAAATTTTTAGGATGTTGTAGTGTTTGGCTGATTTGAGCAAGTTGGCTTTCCTGTTGCAGGTAATATTCCATGGCTTTTTCTGAAGTAATTGCTTCTATACGACGTACACCTGCTGCAATTGCGCTTTCAGAGGTGATTTTAAATAAACCGATTTCCCCGGTAGCGTTAACATGGGTCCCTCCGCATAACTCGATGGAATAATTTTTATCAAACGCAACAACGCGAACCACATCTCCGTATTTTTCACCAAATAATGCCATGGCGCCCGTATTTTTTGCGTCTTCAAGCGTCATCGTTTTTATCTCTGACTTAATGTTTTCACGAATCTTATCATTTACCATTTTTTCAACTTCCATGATTTCGGTTTCTGTCATTTTGGAAAAGTGTGAAAAATCAAACCGAAGGTACTCGTCTGTAACCAAACTACCCTTTTGTTCAACATGTGTTCCCAGCACCTTACGCAGGGCTGCATGTAATAAATGCGTTGCACTGTGGTTGTTCGTAGCGTTTATACGTTTTGATTTATTGACTATTGCATGCCATCGAGCAATAACATTTTCAGGAAGTTTTTCTGTGACGTGTATTATAACTCCATTTTCTTTAACGGTGTTGATGATTTCTATTTGTTCGTTTTTACGGTCAAGTACACCTGAATCTCCTTTTTGACCCCCACTTTCAGCATAAAATGGTGTTTGATTTAAAACCAGATGAAAATATTCTTTGTTTTTTGTTGCAACTTTTCTGAAACGAGTAATATAAACATCGCATTCGGTACTTTCGTAACCTAGAAATTCAGTTGGTTTTTCTGCTGTGGATTTCCATTGTACCGCAGTATAAATCCAGTCTGCAGTAGATTTCTCTACAGCTTCTTTACTTCGTTTGCGTTGCTCTTCCAAAAAAGATTGAAATCCTTCCTCATCAATTTCTAATTGGTATCCTTTAGCAATGAGTGCGGTTAGGTCTACAGGAAAACCGAATGTATCATATAATTCAAAAATTACTTTACCATTCACTTTTCCCTGTAAGTTTTGCTGAGCCATTTCCATACAAACCATATCTATTTTTCGTAATCCTACCTCCAACGTTTTGAAAAATGAATTCTCTTCTTCGTGGATTACTTTTTCAATAAGTAATTTCTGGCGTTTTACTTCGGGAAATGCTTCACCCATCTGAGAGGTTAACACAGGGACTAGCCGAAACAAAAAAGCCTCTTTCAAGCCCAGCGATTGATATCCGTACCTGACAGCGCGTCGTAGTATGCGACGAATAACATATCCTGCCCCTGTAGCGGAAGGTAACTGACCGTCGGCAATGGCAAACGAAATAGCGCGGATGTGATCGGCAATTACCCTCATTGCGATATTAATGATCTTGTGATTCTTATGATGTTCCTCGTCCTGTGGTTTATATAATTGCCCGCAGAGTTCTTCGATTTTTTCAATTAACGGAGTAAAAACATCCGTTTCGTAGGAGGATGATTTTTTTTGCAGTACCATGCATAATCGCTCAAATCCCATTCCGGTATCGACATGTTTTTTTGGAAGTTTAAGGAGTTCTCCATTCGCTTTTCGCTCGTACTCCATAAATACATTATTCCATATTTCAATGACTTGCGGATGACCAGTGTTTACGAGCGTACGTCCTGAAATTTCGTTTCTTTCCTTTTCGTTTCGGGCATCGTAGTGAATTTCACTGCATGGGCCGCACGGACCCGTATCACCCATCTCCCAGAAATTATCTTTTTTGTTACCCTTTAAAATCCGATCCTCATGAACAAATTGCTTCCAGAAATCATATGCTTCTGAGTCAAATGGAATGCCTTGTTGTTCATCACCTTCAAAAACTGTAACGTACAGTCGCTCCGTATCAATTTTGTAAATTTCTGTAAGTAGTTCCCATGCCCAGCCAATAGCTTCTTTTTTAAAATAATCTCCAAAACTCCAGCTACCAAGCATTTCAAACATTGTGTGATGGTAGGTGTCTACACCTACTTATTCAAGGTCGTTATGTTTTCCGCTTACGCGTAAGCATTTTTGCGTGTCGGCTACCCTAGGGAACCGAATTGGAGCATTCCCAAGAAATAAATCTTTGAATGGTGCCATCCCGCTGTTATTAAACATCAGCGTCGGATCGTTTTTTACAACCATTGGTGCACTCGGAACTATTTCATGACCTTTGGATCTGAAAAATTCGAGAAAGGTAGTTCTAACTTGACTGGAGATCATATTTATTTAATTCCGTTGAATACTGTTTACGTTAATTTTTTAATTGAATGCAATGTTATTATTAAAAACGAATTACAATTTTTTGACACTTCATTCAAGTGTACAAATTTAGTAGATTTCCATATCTTTGAGTAGTTTGATGAGTTCAGTCCTGTCGGCCAATGTCAAAGGTTAAATACAGATACAATACCAAAAGTCTTACCTACGAGCGCGTAGAAGTAAAGTGGACTCAGCGTATTTTACGTTTTATTTCATATTTGTTGACAGGCTTGGTTTTTGCCGCTGTTGCATGGTTTGCGGGAAATTTTTTCCTTGGATCGCCAGGCGATAAAAAAGCTGCACGGGAGTTGGAGGCGCTTAAGTTGCAATACAAGGTATTAAATTCAAAAATGGAACTTCTGGGTTCAGTTCTGACAGATTTGGAAGATCGCGACAATAATATTTATCGCGTTGTTTTTGAAGCAGAACCAATTTCAAATGATATCCGAAAGGCTGGTTATGGTGGTGTGGATTACTATCGAAAGCTGGAAGGATTTTCAACTTCAGAACTGATGATTGAAACTTCAAAAAAAATTGATGCTTTGTCAAAGCGGATGTATATTCAGTCAAAATCTTTTGATGATGTTATAAAAATGGCAAGCAACAAACAACAACTTGTTAATTCTATTCCGGCTATTATGCCGGTTAATAACAGAGAGCTCAGGCATCAACCCGGGGGTTTTGGTTATCGTACACATCCAATTTACAAAACTGCGGAGTTTCATCCTGGAATGGATTTCGCGTGTCCACAGGGAACACCAATTTATGCAACAGGTGATGGAATAATTGAGCGTGCAGATAATTTAGCGCAAGGTTACGGAAATCATGTGGTTATAACGCATGGATATGGTTATCAAACCTTATATGGGCATATGAGTAAAATTTCCTGTCGACCCGGTCAACGCATAAAACGCGGTGAGTTGATTGGTTATGTTGGAAGCACAGGACTATCAACCGCTCCACATGTTCATTATGAAGTAATCAAGAACGGAGAGAAAGTAAATCCGATAAATTTCTATTACAACGACCTTACTCCGGAACAATATGCAAAGCTTATTGAAATGTCTTCTAAAACTTCCCAATCTTTTGATTAAAATTATTTTCTCCGCTTCCGAAAACTTTTGAACTAAGCCCATGTCAAAATCCTCTAAGATTGGTTTCGGTACTGCTGTTTCATTAGTGATTGCAAACATGATTGGAACAGGAGTGTTCACCAGTCTTGGATTTCAGGTAGCCGGTATTTCCGATATCTTTTCATTATTGATGTTGTGGTTGATTGGCGGGGTAATTTCTTTATCCGGAGCTTTAGTGTATGGCGAAATTGGAGCTCGTTTTCCAGATTCGGGTGGAGAATATAATTACCTTTCCCGTATGTATCATCCGGCAGTTGGTTTCCTTTCCGGATGGGTATCCGCCACCGTTGGTTTTGCAGCGCCCATTGCAATGGCGGCAATGGCACTTTCGACCTATCTTTCAGGTGTTTTTCCAGTTGTACATACCGTTGGTATTGCTGTTTTTGTGATTTTGCTTGTTACAATAATTCATTTATTTGATTTACGTTTTGGTAGTTTTTTTCAGCGAACGATGACCTTTCTTAAGGTTGCAGTTATACTTTTTTTTATTGTTGCCGGGATAATTAGTGCCGACCATCAGGTGCTTAACGTGTTGCCGACAGCCGAAAGTAGTTCAGTTATATTTTCCGGTGGTTTTGCCATTTCATTATTCTGGGTAACTTATTCTTACAGCGGATGGAATGCCGCATCATATATAAGTGGTCAGCTGAAAGAACCAAAAAAGAATTTACCCCGTGCTCTGATAATCGGAACTCTTGCAGTTACCACGCTTTATGTCCTTTTGAATTATGTTTTTTTACGTTCAGTTCCACTCGTCGAGATAAGTAATAAAAAGGAAGTAGGACTAATTTCGGCAAATTATATTTTCGGTAAGGAGGGTGGCCGGATCATGGGAATTTTGATCTCTTTTTTATTGGTTTCGGCAATCAGTGCCATGATTATGATTGGTCCTCGGGTTTTGCAGGCTATGGGTAAGAATGTTCGGGGTTTGGATTTTTTTTCTCAGACAAATAAAAATCAAATCCCGGTGTTTGCCATTCTTTCCCAATCTTTTCTTGCAATTATTTTAGTAATAACCGCCCGCTTCGAATTTGTAATGCAATTCACATCTTTTTCTTTGAATTTATTTACCTATCTCACAGTAATTGGGCTTTTTCTACATTTTAATGACAAAAGCGCTCTCTTTACCACAAAAATTCAGCGCTTTATTTTTTTAGTATTTCCTGGATTGGTTTTTTTGTTTTTTCAAACATGGATTCTTTTTTACGGTTTAAACCTGAAGCCTAAGGAATCATTATTAGGTTTGGGGAATCTTTTGGTTGGTTTTTTATTTTGGTTTGTGTCTGATTACCTTCTAAAAAAAAATAAATGAAAAATTTCCTTTTTTACTTTTCTCTTATTTTGATGATTTCCTGCGAGTCAAAATCTTCAAAAACTGTATCCGAGCAAGTGAAAGATAGTACTGGTCTCAGCGATAGACCCGCAATCAATAATAATACATTAGAACCAACACCTGAATTTTGCAAAAATGATTCGCTGGATGAACTTGCCTGTATTATCTCAGGTATTCAAACTGATAAACCCAGGTTTTATCCGGATGTTGTTAAAAAAAAATCATTCCAAGAGTTTTCACACACCTTTACTCGAAAGTGGAGCGAGTTTGATACAAGCCGATTGTCTCTTTTACAAACTTTCAGTCGTAATGAGATTCGACCTAACGTAAGTAAATGTAAAACCTTGTTTTATCCGTTTAGCGGTCCTGATTTTTTATACGCAAATGCATTTTTTCCGGATGCTAATGTTTACATACTTATGGGGCTCGAACCGGTGGGCTCTTTGCCCGTTTTCTCTGCGGATGAAACAGCGGATTCTACTTCCAATTATTTTAATGCGTTAAAAAAATCTTTACATGCCATACTCAATTTTTCTTTTTTTCGTACAGTCGCTATGAAAACTGATTTACATGATCAGGAGGTGAATGGAACAGTTCATTTATTGCTCTTGTTCATCAAGCGCAGCGAATTCGATATTTGTTCAGTTAAACCCGGATTCATAGACACTTCCGGGCAATGGAATACGTTGAATAACTTTGATGATTTAGCTCGGAAAATTTCTAATAATAAGGGTGTAGAAATTATTTTTTCTGATACTTCAGGTATAAAAAAGACACTTTATTATTTTTCAATACATCTGGAAGATGGTGCGCTTAAGCATAACCGCAATCTGAAAAATTATTTCGGATTAATGGGTAATGTAACAACTTATTTGAAGGGCGCTTCTTACCTGATGCATGAGAGTTATTTCTCAGAAATTAGAAATTATATTTTGAAAAAAAGCTCAACCATTGTGCAAGACGACAGCGGAATTGCTTTTCGGTACTTTAAAACGAGTGAATTTAATTGGGAATATAGCCTGTACGGAAATTATGTGAAACCAATTTCACTTTTTAGTTATGCCTACCAGACTGATTTAGATTCGCTTTGGAAAGTAAAGGGAAGTAAAAGTGTAGGATTCGGAATCGGATATAATTTCAAGGATAAAAATTCAAATCTGATGATTGCAAAAAAAATCAAGTAAACTGCAATTCTTTTTTAACTTAAACCTTAAATTAATTGCCTAATAGGGTTATGTATATTTATCGATTGTTTTTTTTAATGTTATTTTGTTTCTTTTCTGAAGTTTTTTTTTGCCAGGAAAAAAATATATTAGAATCAATTTTCAATCAGAATTCGAATTCTCTAGTTGGTAAAATTTATCAGCAGCGCAAAAAATACCGATTAAAGGTTATTTTAACGGAGGTTAGCCGTAGTATGGAAAATACCTTACAAACAAAAGAGTTTAAGGCAGGCATAACCGAGGAAATTTACTTTAATCCTGCCAGTTTAGTTAAATTACCGGTATCGGTGATGGCGCTTGAAAAAATAAATTCGTTAAAAGATTATGGGGTTGCGGTTGATTCTCGAATAGAGTTTGATAGTGCCTTTGCTTGTCAGACGGCAATGAAATTTGATGAAACAAGTTCGAATAGATTTGCCAGTGTTGAACACTTTATAAAGAAAATGCTTTTAGTCAGCGACAATGAAGCCTATAACCGAATTTTTGAATTTTTGGGAACGGAAAGCATTGCGAAAAAGTTAACGTTATGGGGTGCGTCAAATTCGGCAATTGTCCAACGATTTACTGCAGAATGTGATTCGGTAATGAATACCTATGCAAATCCTTATCGTTTTTTAAATGAAAAAGGTGAGATAATTTATCAGGAAGGATTGAGGTGTTTTAATCGTGCCTATCGAAATCCGTTAAATGCCATGATAGGAAAGGCTTATATTGATCACAGAAATAAACTAGTAAAAAAACCAAGGGATTTTTCGCACGCAAATTTTTTACCGCTTGAATTTATAAATAAACTTTTGACCCTGATTATTTTTCCTTCCCTGCAGGATAAGGATATAAAATTAAATTTAGTTGAAAAAGACTACAAATTCATGCGTGAATTCTTGAAAAAAACGCCATACGAAAGCATCACACCGGTATACGACAAAAAAAAATTCCCGGACAATTATAAAAAATATTATTTACCGGATGATTTTCTAACTAATTCATTTTTTGAGGGTGTCGAAGTATATAATATAGTCGGAAGATCTCACGGATTCATCAGTGATTGCTCTTATTTTTTTGACAAAAATTCCGGCGTTGAATTTTTTCTTTCTGCTGTTTTATATGTGAACGAAGATGGGGTAATCAACGATGGAAAATACGAATATAATTCTATAGGATTGCCTTTTTTACGTCAATTAGGAATGGCAGTGTTGAGGTATGAAAGAAAAAAACATCGTTAAGGTTGTACTTCCATTTTTATTTTTCATAATCAATTATTTTATTTGAATTAACTCTTATAAAAAGTACCTTTGTACGCTAAAGATAGGGAATGGAAACTGCAAGTCAACTTAAACATACTGCATTATCTGAAAAGCATATTTCACTAGGCGCTAAAATGGTGCCTTTTGCAGGTTATTTAATGCCGGTAAGTTATTCCGGATTAAACGATGAGCATCACGCAGTCAGAAATGCTGCAGGAATTTTCGATGTGAGCCATATGGGTGAATTCAAAATCAGTGGAGCAGGCGCACTTGATCTAATTCAGCGTGTCACAAGCAATGATGCCTCCAAATTAACAGAAGGTAAAGTGCAGTATAGTTGTTTGCCAAATGATAAAGACGGAATCGTTGATGATTTGCTTGTTTATCAAATAAAGGCTGATGAATACTTATTGGTAGTTAATGCAAGTAATATTGAAAAGGATTGGAATTGGATTTCTAAATTCAACAGCGACGGAGTTAAAATGGAAAATGTGTCCGATGACGTTAGTTTATTGGCGGTTCAAGGGCCTAAGGCATTAACAATTTTACAATCCTTAACTGAGGTTGATCTTTCGTTGATACCGTATTACACCTTTAAGATTGGCAAATTTTCCGGAATCGATAATGTAATCATCAGCAATACAGGATATACGGGAGCTGGAGGATTCGAGTTGTATTTTCCAAATGAGGCAGCCAACAAATTATGGGATGACATTTTAAAAGCAGGAAACACTGAAGGATTAAAACCTGCAGGTTTGGGTTGTCGAGACACACTCCGTTTAGAAATGGGGTTTTGTTTGTACGGTAATGATATTAATGATTCAACCTCTCCACTTGAAGCCGGTTTAGGATGGATAACTAAATTCACAAAGAAATTCACAAACAGTGAAAATTTACTTCAGCAAAAAGAGAAAGGTCTTACCAGAAAACTTGTCGGTTTTGAAATGATTGAACGTGGAATACCTCGACACGATTATCCAATTGTTGACGCTTCGGGAAATACAATTGGCGTTGTAACAAGCGGAACACAATCGCCAACACTTAATAGGGCGATTGGAATGGGCTATGTTAAAACAGAATTCTCTGCACTTCATTCAGAAATTTTTGTTGTTATACGTGACAAACCCATTAAAGCCCGTGTCGCAAAAATCCCATTTCTCAATAAATAAGAATGAACGAAAAGGGAAGTCTAAAAATCGACGCCTGCTTTTCTCCTTTCCTATATGATATTTATAGGGATGATGAAAGTATAGTTGTGGTAATTGATATTTTTCGTGCCACATCCGCTATCTGCGTGGCTTTTCATCATGGTGTAGACAAAATGATTCCTGTTGCAACTGTTGAAGAAGCAGCTGAGTATAAGCGCCAGGGATTTTTAGCCGGAGCTGAGCGTGATGCAAAAAAAGTAGATGGCTTTGATTTTGGAAATTCCCCTTATGATTATATGGGTGAGCATGTGAAAGGAAAAACAATTGCATTGACAACAACCAACGGCACACAGGCTATTGCAGTTTCTAAAGATGCTCACCGTGTTGTAATAGGTTCTTTCCTGAATTTATCTGCCTTGTGTAAATGGATAATCAGGCAAAATAGAGATGTTGTATTGCTTTGTAGCGGATGGAAAAATAAATTCAATCTTGAGGATGCGTTGTTCGCCGGTGCAGTAATTGAAGAACTGCTTACTAATAGCGACTCATATAAGCTGGGTGATGGAGGATTGGCACTTAAATACCTGTTTCAAATAGGAAAAGACAGACCGGTAAAGTTTTTAAATTATTCGTCTCATAAAGAAAGATTAATTCAACTGAATCTAAAAAGAGATATTCGCTTTTGTTTGAATTTGAATTACACTGAGGTTGTTCCCGTATTAAAGGGAAAATATTTAATCGCCGAGTAAATACTGCATTTGAATATTCGTTTATGACAAAACTTAAAATAGGGGTATTACGTGAGGAGAAGAATCCACCGGATAAGCGTGTTCCTTTAACCCCATTAATCTGTTCTGAATTAATTTCCAAATATCCTCATATAGAAATTTATATTCAGCCTTCAAAAAATCGTTGTTATAGTGATGATGAATATTCAGCCTTCGGATTAAATTTACGTGAGGATTTGTCGGAATGTGATGTGTTAATGGGGGTGAAGGAAGTTCCGGTAGAAAAACTGATACCTCAAAAAAAATATTTCTTTTTTTCTCATACAATTAAAAAGCAGGCTCATAATCAAAAATTGATGCATGCCTTAATTGAGAAAAAAATCCAGATGATTGATTACGAAACACTCACTGACAAAAATCATAATCGTATCATTGGATTCGGACGTTTCGCAGGAATTGTAGGAGCATATAATGGAATTTTAGGCTACGGAAAAAAATATGATTTATTCAGCTTGAAACCAGCGAATTTATGCAGGGACAAAGCGGAAATGGAGGAAGAACTCCGGCGAGTTAAATTACCGAACATTAAAATTGCATTAACTGGTGGCGGACGTGTTGCAAACGGTGCAATTGAAACGCTAAGTGCGCTGCGGATAAGAAAAATAACGCCGGAAGAGTTCTTGATGGCTGAATATCGCGTACCTGTTTATTGTCAGCTTAATCCTCGCGACTATGTAGAACGTCCTGATGATCATAATTTTGATTTGAATGATTTTTTTCAGCACCCTGAACGTTTTGTATCGAAATTCACTCCATTTACGACGAAAACGGATATTTATGTTTCAGCACATTATTGGGACCCGCGTGCACCCAAAATGTTTACTCATGAAGATATTCAAAATCCAAATTTCCGCATTAGTGTTGTTGCGGATATCACTTGTGACATGGATGGTTCTGTACCAACCACCTTGCGCGCAAGCACTATCGCTCATCCATTTTATGGATACAATCTGAAAACGGGCACTGAAGATGTTGCGTTCAGTAAAGAAACAATTACGATTATGGCTGTAGATAATCTTCCTTGCGAATTACCACGCGATGCCAGCGATGATTTTGGAAAAGATTTGATGGAACGTGTATTACCTTTTTTGTTTTTAGAAGATCCTGATCGAATTATAGAGCGTGCATCGATATGTAAGGACGGGCAGCTAAACATGTCCTTTAAATACCTTGAAGACTACGCGTATTAATCTATTTACTTAATTTTTGTGGCATGTCTTTTACATTCTTATGTAAAAGATTATGAAAAATTTCTCAAAGCGAATTCGAAATTCGCGCACACGTTTATCCATGAAAAAAAGTCAAAAATTAAAGCTGAGCGAGAAAGGGCATGCTATTCAACAAGAATGTTCACCCTCAGCTAAAATTCGAAATAAGGCAAGTAAGAAAAAAATTGTCGAGGGCTTGAAAAAGAAAAATGGTAAAAACCGAAATAAAACCATTTCTTTGATTTCAAATGGAACTTCAGGCAATAAAAAGGAAAATAAAATGCAAGTGATTTTACAACCGGCTGTTAAAACGCAAAAAAATAATCATAAGAAAAAAATGCTTTTAAAAAAATCAAACCCTAAAAAGAAAGTACATGAGGAAACTCATTATACGGGTAATTTTTTAATTGAAAGATAAAAACGTAAAATTTTTAAATCGTATTTCGAGCAAAAGGAGGTACCTTCAGATCAGAAAATTGATTATTCCGGTAAAGAAAATGCCCGACAACGGCAATCATTGCTGCGTTGTCAGTACAGTAATCGATTTCAGGTATGAATAAATCCCAACTCCTATTATTTGCTTCGGACACTAACTGCTTTCTTAATTCTGAATTTGCACTTACTCCACCGGCTATTGCAATTCGGTGAATTCCGGTTTGTATGGATGCGGTAATTAGTTTTTCCAAAAGTATTTGTAAAATAGTTTTTTGATAAGAAGCGCAGAGGTCGTTTTTAAATTCATTTACGAATTCTTTGTTTAGGGATTGCTTTTCTTTAACAAAATACAAAAGCGAAGTTTTCAATCCACTAAAGCTAAAATTCAGTCCTTCTGTTTTTGGTTTTGCAAATTGGAAAGCATTTGGATTACCATTTTTTGCATATTTATCAATTAACGGACCGCCCGGATAAGATAGTCCTATAATTTTTGCGCCTTTATCAAATGCTTCACCTACGGCATCATCAATTGTTTCCCCCAATATTTCGAATTGCAATGCTGAAATTACCTTAACTAATTGTGTATGCCCACCTGATACCGTTAGGCACAAAAAGGGAAACTCCGGAACTTTTTTGATTCCGATTTTTGGTTGAATGAAATGAGCAAGAATGTGGGCTTGCATATGATTCACTTCAACTAAAGGTTTTTTAAGAGCAAGTGAAAGTGATTTAGCAAAGGAGGAGCCTACAAGCAGTGACCCGATTAAACCCGGACCACGTGTGTAGGCAATTACATCAATTTCACTTAATTTAACATCAGCTTCTTGAAGCGCAGCTGACACGGTGGGTATAATGTTTTGTAGATGTATTCGGCTTGCTAATTCAGGCACAACGCCACCGTAATTTTCGTGAATTTTTTGGGTGCATACTACGTTGGATAACCTTTTGTCATTGCGAAAAACAGCGCAGGAAGTATCATCGCAACTTGATTCGATACCCAATACAATCACTTCTTCAGCTTTATTATTCATTATATTTGTAGTTAAAGGTACGACATTCCGTAAATTGTTTAAAGTAGCAGTGCTATCACCATTTTAAATGAACATGCAGGAAATCAGTGAAGCTGAAAATTCAGATCGGTCGGACCGGAATCTAAAATCAAAAAAAAAGCGGAATTATTTTGTTACTTTTTTTAAATGGTTTTGCATTTCAATTTTAATTTTAATTGTTTCACTCTTTTTTTTGGCACAATCTGCAGCCGTTCAAACCTGGCTCGCAAAAAAGGCAGCAGAATATCTAAGTACGGAGTTGAAAGTGCCTGTAGAAATTGATGCAGTTTCCATTGGATTTTTTAATTCAGTTTCCCTTCGTGGATTCCTCGTACGTGATTTAAAAAAAGACACCTTGTTATATGCGGGTAAATTGTATGTAAATGCAAAAAAAATAGAATTTTCTTCAACTAATTTTCAGCTGGAGGTTTCAGGAATCGAGAATTCAACTATTAAATTGAAACGATATGAAAAGGAAAAGGATTTCAATTTTCAATTTATTGTTGATTATTTTTCCCCTAAAGAAACAAAGAAAGACACCACATCTAAACTTAAAATTGATTTTGGCAGGCTCAAGCTAAAGCAAATCAACTTCACTTATACGGATTATAACGATTTGAAGCGCTCATCGTCGATGAATTTTTCAGACCTGCATGTACAGGATTTGAATGGAACTGTAGATGAAATTATCATGAAGGATGATACAATTGAGCTACAATTCTCTGATTTTTCATTTCGTGAAAAATCCGGTTTTGTACTTGATCAAATGGCAACAAAATTACTGGTATGCCCGACAACAATTTCAATGCATGAACTTTTTTTTATAAGTAAACATTCTTACCTGCATGGTCAATTACAATTAAAGCAATTCGGATATGATGATTTTTCTGATTTTACGGAAAAAGTTTCGGTTGAAATTGAATTGATGGATACAAGTCATTTCGGATTAATGGACTTGCATTATTTTTCAGGATTGAATTTCACGAAGAACGATAACGTTTACCTAAAAGGTAAAATAAATGGCAAGGTTAATGAGTTCAATGGAAAAGAAATTCAACTTAAGTATGGTAACAGTACATTTTTCGCCGGGAATTTTAACGTGACAGACATTACAATGCCTGATCAAATGTATTTGCATCTTAACATCAAGAGTCTTTCTACAGCTTATCATGATTTGGTTAGATTTGAAATTCCTGGTACAAATATTACCGAACGTTCGTCGATGTTTTCTTCCCTAAAACCGCTTGGGAAGATTTCTTACCTTGGAAAAATAGATGGTTTTTTGAATGAAATCGCGTCCAAAGGTGCGCTTACAACTTCAATTGGTTTCATTCAATGTGATGCCTCATTAACCAATCTTGTCGATAGCACTTCTGAATTAGGTTATGCGGGTTATTTTTCGATGAATTCTTTAGATATTGGGAAGTTTCTTAACAATAAGGAGGTAGGGAAATTAAACGCGAGCCTGCAAGTTGAAGGTTCAGGAACCAGTATAGAAAAATTGAACGCGCATTTTGATTTTAAAATTCAGTCAATGGTTATTCACGGATATGATTATCATGCAATGGATGTGAATGGTGTGTTTAACAATAAAAAATTTAATGGTTTACTAACGGTAAAGGATACAAATGCGAAATTTACATTTTCCGGTTCTGTAAATTTAAACGATAAATACACTGATATGGATTTTAAAGCGGATGTGGAAAATCTGGATTTCGTAAAATTACACTTCAGTTCACCAAAAGATTCAATCCAAAAGTTTCAATCAAAAATGATGGTTAATTTACGCGGTAATGATCTTGCCAGTTTGAGTGGAAAAATTATTGTCGACAGCCTTTCATATTCTTTGAATTCAAAGACATATTTTCTTTCATCATTAAATCTTTTACTCAATCAAAATAGTCTCGAAAAAAGTATTGAGGTGAATTCAGATTATTTAGATTTAGACATTACCGGTAAATTTAATCTTTCGGACATCCCCAGCAGTTTTAGAAAATTTACGGAGAACTATTTCCCAACCTTTATAAAGGATAGGAAAATTCCAAAAAACAAAATACTGACGGATAATTTTACATTTTCCGTCCGGTTGAAGAACTTTAATAAAATAAATGGATTAATTGCTCCGGAATTAAACATATCAGATGGAGCAACTCTTTCCGGACGTTTTGATATCAGTAAAAATGAATTTTCTGTTCTTGCGCAGTCAAATAAAATTGCATACGGGGATATAGTTTTAACGGATTGGAAACTCGATGGAGTTACAAAAGATAAATCTATTATTTTGACATCGGGTGCTGATAAAATTAAGGTCACAGACAGTTTGTTTTTTGATCGTTTCCGTTTAACCTCCTTATCAACAGATACAACAAGTGATTTTAGTTTGGCATGGAGCAATTCTATGCGAAAAAAGAATAGCGGGGATGTTTCCGGAAAAATATTTTTTCAAAACGAAAGTTTTTTAATAAAGCTTTTACGGTCTGATATTACCATAGCTGACAGTATATGGAGTATATATGGCGACGGTAATTCAATCATCGTTGATACTTCAGGTGCAATTGTAATTTCTGACTTAAACATAAATAACGGTGAACAAGAAATTAAGGCAACAGGCAAAATTTCAAATAATGATAATGATTTAGCTCATCTTGAAATTACCAAATTTAAACTTGTTCAATTAAATCCTTTATTAAGTGCGGCACAGATGAAACTCGACGGTAGCGTATCAGGTTTTTGCGATTTGTCCGGGGTTTTTGGTAAACTTATATTAACAAGCGACTTCAATTTCAGCAAAATTCATTTAAATGATAAAGAATTGGGTGGCGGAAAGATCAAATCTTTTTACGATGCCCGTAGGGACGTAGTAGGTATAAATGGTTTTTTATCAAAGGGAAATATTTTAAATGGTGTAGAATTTAAAAATATTGAGTTTGTTGGCGAATATTTTCCTTCAAGGCAGGAGGATAATCTGGATGTTTCAGCCAACTTCAAGAATTTTGATATTACAGTAATACAACCCTACTTGAGTGGAGTAATTACCTTTGCCAAACAACGCGGAGCTTCAATTGACGGTGTTGTTTCTGTAAAAGGAAAAATTTCAAAACCGCTGGTTACCGGAAAAATAAATTTTTCTGCAAAGAATTTTAGAATTGATTATCTGAATACAATTTATACGGCTAACGGAATTATAAAATTGTTCCCCGATAAAATTCAGTTTGGAGACGATGAAGCTGTTTTTACCAAACTTCCAGAGCCGATTACTTTATCTGATAAGGAAGGTCACGAAGCTGAACTTTGGGGAAACATCTTTCATGATAATTTTTCAATTACCAAATTGGATTTTGACATTAACGCCAAAAATTTTCAGGCTTTAAATACCACAGCGGTTAATAATCCGGGTTACTTTGGTAAGGCTTATGTTTCAGGTAACCTTGGTGTATATGGTGATGTTGACAATATAAATTTCAATATAAACGTAAAAACGGAAAAAAATACTGAATTTAATATTCCTCTTTCTGGTCCTGCTACCGTTGAAGAAAATGATTATATGTTTTTTGTAAAGAAAGATTCTTTGCAAAAGGACCAAACCTCATACACAAAATCGCTTTCCGGAATTAATCTGAATTTTAATCTAGAGGCAACGCCGGACGCCAGCGTAAAACTTATTTTTGATAGTAAAAGTGGTGATGTTATTCAGGCAAATGGCTCAGGAAATATCAATATGGTGATTAATACCAATGGTAAATTTGAAATGTCAGGACTTTATACGCTTGATGATGGTAATTATCTCTTTTCGCTTGAAAATCTTCTTTCTAAAAAATTTGATATTGTGAGCGGAAGTACAATTAAATGGACAGGCGACCCGTTAAATGCAGACATTAACATAACTGCTGGATACAATCAAAACTCCAGTTTGACTCCCTTCTTTCCAAGCGATTCAACCGGCTTATATACGAAACCAGTTAGAGCAAGCGTTTTGTTGAATTTGAAAGATAAACTTTTGACACCTGATATTTCTTTTGGAATTCAATTACCCACCGTTGATGAAACGACAAGACAAACTGTACTGAGTTATATCAATAATGAACAGGAGTTAAATCGTCAGGTTTTTTCATTGTTGTTGTTAAAAAGTTTCGTAACCCCGTTACAATTATCCAACCAAGGTGTTGGTGTCGGAGCCGGTTCTGCCGCTTCACGTACTTCATCCGAAATGCTGAGTAATCAATTGTCAAACTGGCTTTCTCAACTCAGTACCAACATTGATATTTCTGTTAACATCACTCCGGAACAGATGGATGTAGCACTTAGCAAGCAATTGTTTAATGATCGGTTGAGTATAGACGGAAACGTTGGCGTAAATAATGCTGCCGGACAAAAAACCACCAACATGATAGGCGATCTTCAGGTAGATTATAAGGTTTACCCTGACGGTAAACTTCGTGTAAAAGGATTTAATAAATCGAATGACAATACTCAGATTTCAACGCTGGGCGGACCATTTACTCAGGGAATGGGCTTATTTTACAGGGAGGAATTCAATACCGTAGATGAGTTGTATCAGAAATACCTGGGTTGGGTTCGAAAAAGAAAAAGAAATTGAAACAAAATTTGTAAATAATAATTTAATCTGAT
The DNA here is from genome assembly GCA_900299295.1 of Bacteroidota bacterium. GTDB lineage: Bacteria > Bacteroidota > Bacteroidia > B-17B0 > Aurantibacillaceae > AM-1111. The sequence goes on along the minus strand of OMJH01000034.1, from coordinate 17,180 downwards.
GAATATTCAAAGTAAACAATCCCAACTTTTTTTAATATGTATTTTTAGTTTTATTTATTCTTTTTCTCAAACAGCAAAAAAAAACACAGGACGCGATTCTTTGAATACTTACATTCAATTTTCCGGTGTGGTATTAAGTAATAATGACAGCCTAAAGCCTATTCCGTTAACCAGCGTAATCATTAAAGGAACGCGCAGAGGTGCTATTTCAGATTATTTCGGGTTTTTCACGCTTGTGGCTCAGCCCGGAGATGTAATTCAGTTTATTTCACTTGGGTTTAAAGATGCTGAATTTAGAATTCCGGATACACTTAGTTCCATTAGTTACTCGATAATACAAACGCTATTTCGTGATACCATTGAATTGAAAGAAGTAACCATTTATCCTTGGCCAACTAAGGAAGAATTTAAACGCGAATTTTTAAATCTTCGACTGCCTGATGATGATTATGTTCGCGCCGAAAAGAATATGAAGGCAGAAGACATGCGCATTCTTATTAAAGGATTAAGCAACGACCCGTCGTTAAGCTATCGAAATTTGCAGAACTATCAGCAAACCAAATTATATCATAACGGACAAATGCCTGTCAGCAACCTGCTGAACCCCGTGGCCTGGGCCAAATTCATTCAGAATTGGAAAGCCGGTGTATACGCAAAAAAGAAATAACACCCTTTTTTAACATTTTTAAATTCGTTTTTCGATAAATGTTGAAAACTCAGCCTTGCTTTTGTGCAAAAGACCTCCTTTTAATGGTTGAAAATTATATTTTTGCACGGCATGAAAAAGGTAAACTCTTTATTTTCAGGATCTTCATTGGTTTTACTTGCCATGATAATGGTAATTGGGAGTGCCTTAGCTGGAAATCCGGTTGATAAAACAAAAAAGAAAAAGAAAAAAGAGGTTAAAAAAGAAGTAAAAAATGTAGACGATACAACTCGTATTATTCCAATTCCCAGAACTTTAGCCATTACAGATTCCTTAATAATGTTCCCCTCCTACGATTTATATTGTTCGTGGGACACTTCGGTGGTTCATCCGAAATATTCTGAAAAAGAATTCCTAGGAGATTCAGTTGTTATTCAGCTACTTGATGATTACAATTGCGGTTTCGTCATGCCTTTCAGAGGACCGATAACTTCAGGTTATGGTTGGCGAAGAAAACGACCGCACTTCGGAACCGATATCAATCTTGAAACTGGTGACACTGTAGTGGCTGCATTTGAAGGAAAGGTTCGCATTGCCAGGATGACCCGTGGCTATGGAAATGTAGTGATTATAAGACATCCAAATGGGTTAGAAACTGTATATGGTCATTTAAGCAAACTTCTCGTTCAAACCGAGCAAGACGTTAAAGCGGGGGAGCTAATAGGATTGGGAGGTAACACAGGTCATTCATATGGAAGCCATCTTCATTTTGAAATGCGTTTTTTAGGAAAATCGATTGATACCGAAGATTTAGTTGACTATGAGAAATGGGAATTGAAAAACACTTCCTTTGTGCTTTATAAAGACGATTTTAAATCATCGTATAATCTGCATAATATGTCTGCAAGCAATCGCGGTAAAGCAAAATCGCATGTTACATCAGCGCCGGCAGGGCCAAAAAACAGCAAATATTATGTAGTGCGAAAAGGGGATACGCTCGTAAAAATTGCCGCTCGAAATCACACTACTGTAAAGGCGCTTTGTCAAAAAAATGGCATTAAAGCAACTAAAATTCTTCAACCCGGCCAGAGGTTGAAAGTTTAATATTCCTTTCTTTTTTTGTAACATTTTTTTTCTGTTTCAGTTATTGAATTCGGTTCGATTTTTTTTTCTGAAATAAAAATGGAAATTAAATGAAAAATAATTTCGCTTTATTTTCAATCAGCTTGTTATTTTATTTACCGATTTCTGCATTCGCGAAAGGAAAATTAGAATTCGTACAACGACTAAATGCGATTAAAAAAACAGCGGAAACCGATTCGGTTCAGTTTATTGAGCGACTGGCGGCTTTTTATTTTCATGAAAACATAAATGAATACCGAAAAGCAAGCAACAAAGGAAAATTGGTTTGGGATGACACATTATGGTTGGCTTCGCGAAATCATTGCGTTTGGATGGCAGCCAATAACGAACTATCCCACGATGAGAAAAAAGGCACTTATTTTTTTTCCGGGAAAGAACCGGGTAATCGGATTGTTTATGTCTCTTCCGGTAAGTCAAAATTATCCTGGTCGGGTGAGAACGCACTATATAATTATTCTTCAAAAGGAAATAATGCGAATGAAATTGCCAAGAATATTGCTGATTTATCTTTCGAGCAGTGGAAAAACTCACCCGGACATAATGAAAACATGTTGAATAGCGCAAGCTACGGGCATGGTGTTGCGTTTATAATCTCAGGGTTTCTTGTTTGGGGTACTGATTTATTTATGTATGAATACGAAAATTATAAGGAGGAAGTTTTTGTGTTACCACCTTCAAAAAAATTCACCTTAAATCATAAATATAATCCAATTGACTTCAGTAGTATCGTTGCTTCCAAGGCAAAAGGAGAACAAACTGATAAGGAAAAGTCAAGTAAAAAAAACTCGCAGTCAGTAAAGGCTTCAAAAAATATTTCAATTACCAGAACAGAGAAAGAAGTTTCATTCCTTCTACAAAAGTTATTCGTGGATTCACTTACCGGTCAAGATCACGTTCTGAAAAACGCCGCTCAAAAACATCTGAGTTATTTGTTGTCATCAAAAAATTCTGGTAGCGAAGATTTGAAAGGCGAAAGAAATTTTTATGCCGCAACGCCTCTGCAGCGGGTTTTGAAAGCATCACATTATTTGGCCTTGTTTAAAAATAAACGTACCCGAATTGTCGAACACGAGAGTATTATGATGATGGATAAGGAAAATTTTTCTTCAGAAAATGTTTTGCGGAAATTGATGCAGGAGCTAAATGACTCGCGCAATTCGCAAGGTTCAGGAAAGGCAACGGAATCCGACTATGCCTTAAAAATCAAAAAAGAAAAAGAAAAGTATGTCGTTTATTTTGTGATGCTGGAGCGAGTGAAAAAGTAATTATTGATTTTTTTATTTGTACGCTCCCTTTGTTCTTCTTAATTTTCTTTTTTCTTTCCGTATTGTTCTCTTTGCAATTCGCTCAATTCGTTTGTTTTCTTTCGATAATTTAGCGTTGGGTTTATCCTTCGCTTTCATTTCCAGATAAGGATTGTAGGCCGTTTTATTTCGCATTTCCCTCCTTTGTTTTCTCCGGTTCCATGTCCTTTCTTTATGTTTTTGTCCAACCATTTCATCGGTAAGTGAACGTGGCGTTTTACAGCTTACAATTAAAAGGAGCGCTAGCATCAAGATTAAATACTTTTTCACTTCAAGATTTTTATTTCTAACGTTTATTGTACGCTGAAAATACTTTTTTATGATGGATATTTTTTCAATCTGTAATGAATTTATTCACCGCCACTTTTTTATTGTAAGATTTCGTGTATTTTTGTTTAAAACAGATTAATTCATTCTCATGTCAATGAACCGTGAACAAATAGAATCCGTTTATCATACTCCTTTGCTGGAACTTGTTTTCCGTGCTGCTGAAATTCATCGTCGTTTTCATGATCCTTCCAAAGTTCAGGTTTCATCCCTGATTTCAATCAAAACAGGAGGCTGTCCCGAGGATTGTGGATATTGTCCTCAGGCGGCACGTTATTATACGGATGTAAAAGTTCATAAGTTAATGACGGTGGATGAGGTTGATAAATTATCTGAAAACGCTAAAAAGGGAGGGGCATCCCGAATGTGTCTGGGCGCTGCTTGGCGCGAGGTTCGTGATAACCGTGATTTTGATCGTGTTCTCGAAATGGTGAAAACCATCAACAACAAAGGAATGGAAGCCTGTTGTACCTTGGGCATGTTAACCGAGGAGCAGGCAAAAAAATTAGCGGATGCCGGATTGTATGCGTATAATCATAATCTGGATACATCTGAAGAGAATTATTCTTCTATCATTTCCACCCGCACTTACGATGATCGTTTAAAAACTATTGCAAATGTGCGTAAGGCCGGAATTACGGTTTGTTCCGGTGGTATTATCGGGATGGGCGAAAGAACCGATGACAGGATAGGAATGTTACATACACTCGCTAACCTTAATCCTCCGCCGGAATCGGTTCCCATCAATGCTCTTGTTACCGTTGAAGGAACACCTCTGGAAAATCAAAAACCTGTAGAAATCTGGGAAATGGTAAGAATGGTTGCGACGGCGCGAATTGTTATTCCTACGGCGCAGATTCGCTTGTCTGCAGGGCGCCTGAACATGAGCATGGAGGGACAGGCACTTTGTTTTTTAGCAGGAGCCAACAGTATTTTTGCGGGTGATAAATTACTTACAACTCCGAATCCTGAATACAATCAGGATATGGAAATGTTCAAGATACTTGGATTGAAGCCGGAAGAAGCTTTCTCAAAAAAACCGCATGCCGAAGAAGTTCCGCGTTAGAACAATTCTTTTTATCCTTTCCGTCTGGATATTTTCCTCCGACGTGCTTTTTGCACAACGCTTACGTTATCTTAAAGATGGGCCTGACGATAAATATTTTCTTGCCTTTTATTACGGTGTGGGTAATGCCTCCTGGAATTCTTCAGTAAAGCAGTACGCGCTGTATGACACTTCCGGGACACGCATTGTCAGTGGTGATTTTGATTTCAGCATGAAAAATTCAATTAAGAATTTGGGTTTTGATGTGTCTGCGCAGTTCAATAAAATTCGGCTGGGGATGGGAATTTGTTTCGAAGAATTTTTTCTGGAAAAAATCAGAGTAAATGATGTCAATTATTTGTTTTTCGACAAGTTCAATTTCCAGAAATTATTCTTTCAGGCGGAAATACCCTTAAAAAACTTTGAAAAGCAATTGATTTCACTGAATTTGAAAACCCAGGCCGGCTATTATTCGTATTCGCATCTGAATCATATTAATTTTTTTGGAGGCGATGATGCATCTTCGGCCATGATGATTAACGCAGGTTTATTGTTGGATTACAAATTGTTCAATCACTCTTACATTTATCTTCACCCATTAGCTGAATTCAAGTATTTCAAAAACTCACGCAAAGAAGCACCCAGTCGAATTCATCACTCCATTTTCAGCGCCACCTTCCAATTCGGAATGCGTTTCGATTTATCCAGAGAATAGTATGCGTGCCCATCAAAATATGCAACGCCTTCTGCAATCCAGACGCGAGAAAGGAAATTTCAGGAGTTTGAATTTAGTTGAGGAGGGAAAAGTTGATTTTTGTTCCAATGATTATTTGGGTTTCTCCCGAGGCGGAAAAATTGAAAAATTAATTTCAAATCAATCGGAAAAGAATTTGAGTAAGGAAAGCGGAAGCGGTGGTTCTCGTTTGTTGGCCGGAAATTCTGTTCTTGTTGAGACGCTTGAAAAACGCATTGCTGAATTTCATTCCGGTGAATCTGCCTTGTTGTTTAATTCCGGCTACGATGCCAATCTGGGTTTCTATTCTTGTGTTCCTCAAAAAAATGACCTGATTATTTATGATGAATACGTACACGCAAGTATGATTGACGGAATTCGTTCTTCACTGGCTGATTCTTTGAAGTTTCGTCATAATCAGCTTGAAGATTTGTTAGTGAAATTTAGTCGCAAATCAAAAGACTACCATTCAGTTTTTGTTGCGGTGGAGTCTGTTTATTCCATGGATGGCGATTTTGCGCCGCTACGTGAACTTGCGGAGCTGTGCAGGAGCAGAGAATGGAATTTGTGTGTGGATGAGGCGCATGCGGGAGGTGTTTTTGGTAAGCAGGGCAGAGGATTACTCAATGAATTGAATCTGGAAAGCGTGTGTTTTGCTCGCTTGTATGCATACGGAAAAGCGTTTGGTTCACATGGTGCGTCCATTGTTGGCTCTTCCTTGTTACGTGAATTTCTGATTAACTTTTCACGGCCATTTATTTATTCCACCGCTTTACCACCTCATTCGCTAAAGCGAATTGATCTCGCTTACGATTTAATGACATTTGAAGATGAACGGAAAAAATTACTGGAGAATATTCGTTTTGCCAATAAGGTCTTTCAAGAATTTCCGTTTTATCAAATTGGACGATCACCGATTCAAATCATTCGGATTCCCGGAAATGAGAATGTCGCTTTTGTTGCTCAGGCTTTACAGCAAAAAGGATTTGATGTCCGTCCGATAAAAAGTCCTACTGTTCCGGAAGGAAAAGAATGTTTGCGTATTTGTCTGCATTCATTTAATACTAAAAGTGAGATTGAAAATTTGAAAATTGAATTGATGAAGGTACTTTCAATGAAAAATAATCAGCGAATTAATTGATGCGTAAAATTTTTGTCACAGGAATTGGAACAGACGTTGGAAAAACGGTAGTTGCTGCAATTTTAGCTGAAGCCTTGCAGGCAGACTATTGGAAACCCGTTCAGTCGGGAAGTGAACAAGGAACTGACCGTAAAACAGTACGCAGTTTGATATCCAACTCAAAAACAATCTGCCATCCTGAATCTTATTCGCTAAAGGCTTTTTTGTCACCGCATGATGCTGCAAAAAAAGAAAATGTAATTATTGATGCTGGTCAAATAAAACTTCCTTCCACATCCAATTCAATTGTTATTGAAGGCGCAGGCGGAGTTTTTGTTCCGTTAAATGATAATTATTTTGTCATTGATTTGATTCAAACGCTAAAGGCAGAGGTAGTTTTGGTCAGTAAAAATTACCTTGGCAGTATCAATCATACCTTACTCACCATTGAAGCATTGAAGTCGCGTGGAATTCAATTGACAGGAATTGTATTTAACGGAAATCCTTATCCTGAAGGTGAATTAATTATTCTTTCTCATAGTGGACTTCCGGAAATTGGTCGTGTTTTTCAGGAAAAGGAAATCAATCGTTCTGTAATTTCACGTTATGCCAAACAATTCAACCTCTGATATGAAGTTATCTGGTATCGTTGAAAATGATTTGCGGTTTGTATGGCATCCGTTTACAGCTCAACCAGCTAATCCGCCCGTAAACATTGTTTCGGCTCAAGCGCTTTATTATGTTGATGAGCATGGCAAAAAGTACATTGATGCGATTTCTTCATGGTGGGTAAATCTTCACGGACATTCGCATCCTCACATCGTAAACGCGATAGCTGAACAGGCTTCAAAAAACGCACACAGTATTTTTTCGGGATTCACACATCCTTCCGCTGTTGTACTGGCTGAAAGAATATTACAATTGCTTCCAGGAAAAATGGATAAGGTTTTTTTTAGTGATGATGGCTCAACCGCTGTTGAGGTGGGAATTAAAATGGCCGTACAGTATTTTGAAAACCGAGGGTTACGTAAACCAGGAATAATTGCGCTGGAGAACGCATACCACGGAGACACATTCGGATCGATGAGCGTGGGTGCGCGCAATGTTTTTACCCAAGCTTTTTCGCAACTTCTTTTTAGCGTAAATCACCTTCCGGTTCCAACGAAGGAAAATAAATCATCCTCTATTGAATTGTTGAATCGTTTGCTTTCAATAGGCGATATCGGCATTTTTATTTTTGAGCCATTGGTTCAGGGAGCCGGCGGAATGAAAATGTACGAGGCGGAATTATTGAGTGAAATGATTGAGATTTGTAAATCTCATGGGGTGATTTGTATTGCGGATGAAGTGATGACCGGATTTGGCAGAACAGGGACAATGTTTGCTTCCGATCAATTGAACGTAAAGCCGGATATTATTTGTTTAAGTAAAGGTTTAACAGGTGGTGTAATGCCTCTTGGGCTTACCGCATGCAGCAAATTTATTTACGATGCTTTTTTTTCAGTCAGTAGTGATAAAACATTTTTTCACGGGCATTCCTTTACCGGAAATCCGTTGGCATGCGCCGCAGCAAATGCGAGTCTGGATATATTTGAAAAGGAAAACACCATTGAAAAAATCAAACTAATTGAAGAGACCCATCAACGATTTGCTGAAAAGTTGCGAGGCAAACTCATTCACTGGGAAGTTAGATGCAAAGGAACCATTCTGGCTTTTGAATATCAGAATGAAAGCTCCGGTTATCTTTCAGCTATCGGAGCTAAAGCTGCTGAATTTTTATTTCGGCATGGAATTTTAATTCGTCCCTTGGGCAACGTATACTATTTGCTGCCTCCTTATTGCATCACACCTGAAGAATTGCAGTATATTTATTCCATAATTGAAAAATTTCATGCTGAGTACCCGTAAAGAGTGGTTATTTTTAGGAATGGCAGGTATTTTTATTACCAACGCTATTGTTGCGGAATTAATCAGCGCGAAAGAAGTGGATATTGGATTATTTCCAATTATTGCAGGCATCGTTCCCTGGCCTGTAGTTTTTTTGTTAACCGACGTGATGAACGAATACTACGGAAAACAAGCCGTGCAACGCTTGTCATGGATTACCTCGATGTGTATCGGTTTTTGTTTTCTTGTCGTTTTCGTTGCGGTTCAGCTTCCGTTTAGTTCGACATCCTGGGCAAAGGAAGAAGAATTCAATAAAATTTTTGCAGGTTCGCTATGGATAATGATTGGCAGTATCCTTGCGTTTTTGGTTTCACAATTTGTGGATATAAAAATGTTTTGGTTGATGCGTAAATTAACCGGAGGAAAATTGATCTGGCTACGCAGTACCGGTTCAACGGTTATTTCGCAACTGGTGGATTCTTTTTTAGTGTTGTTTATTGGCTTTTATCTTCCCGGAAAAAAAACAATTTCAGATGTGATGTATTATGGATTCACGGGTTATGCTACAAAACTTGTGATCGCCGTAAGTCTTACTCCATTAATTTATTTGATGCACTTTATTGTGAAGCGCTACCTTGGATTGAACGAAGCGGGCAAGTTAACAGCTGAGTCCGTAAAATCCTCCGAATGAAATTATAAATGCCATTTACATTTACATACGGAATTATCGCCTTCACCGTAATTTTTTCCTTTACCTGTTTTAATAAGGAGGAAAGATTAATGCATTACGCATTTATTCCTTTTCGGATTCGAAATGCAGGCGAGCACTTCAGGTTTTTATCGCATGCATTTATTCATGCAGATGAGATGCATTTGATTTTTAATATGATTGGATTTTATTTTTTTGGTGAGCCATTGGAAAATTATTTGTCAATTCATTACTCACCTCTGACCGGAAAAATTATTTTCGTTCTGTTTTATTCAAGTGCAATTTATGCAGCAAGTCTTCATCAGTTCTTTAAAAACAAAGACAACGAAGCTTATATTTCACTAGGAGCAAGCGGAGCCGTGAACGCGGTGGTTTTTGCTTTTATTTTGGTTTATCCAAACAGCCAGATGGGATTTTTATTCTTGCCATTTGCAGTACCGGCATGGATATTTGGTTTGTTTTATCTGGGAATTAGTTTTTATTTGTCATCACGGCGCAGTAATAATCCTTTCCTGAATCGAATCGATCATTCCGCTCATTTCTGGGGAGCCCTGTACGGCCTGTGTTTTATGGCTGTATTGCAGCCTTCATTACTGCAAGAGTTTTTGGATAAAATCTTTTAATTAGTTCTGGGATTATTTTGAAAATAATCTAATAGCTAATTCTGCGAGACGGGCCGAATATCCAGCTTCATTGTCGTACCAACCGATGATTTTCACTAAATTCCCAACAATGGAAGTAAAGTCTGCATCATACACACAGCTGTGTGTATTGCCAATGATGTCGACTGAAACAAGTGGATCGCTTGTATATTCTAAAATTCCTGTCATTGAATTTTCTGCTGCTTCACGAAATGCGGTATTAATTTCATCGACTGTCGGATATTTTTTCAGCACACAGGTAATGTCGGTGAGTGAACCATCAGGCACTGGCACACGCATTCCGCATCCACCAATTTTCCCTTCGAGTTCAGGAAAAATCCGAGTGATGGCTTTGGCGGCTCCGGTTGAGGTGGGAACAATGCTCATCGCAGCAGCACGCGCACGACGCAAATCTTTATGCGGTGAGTCGTGCAAACGCTGATCACCGGTGTAAGCATGCACAGTAGAAATGAAAGCTTCTTCAATTCCCCATTTGTCCTGAAGAACTTTTATCATCGGTGCAGCGCAATTAGTTGTGCAACTCGCGTTGGAAACAATAATATCTTCTGAGGATAGTATTTGGTCATTCACACCCAAAACAACTGATTTAGTGTCATCATTTGCCGGAGCGGAAATAATTACTTTTTTAGCTCCTGCTTCGATATGCGATTTGGCAAGTGCTGTAGTAAGGCAATGTCCTGTCGACTCAATTACCACATCTACCTGAAAATTTTTCCATGGAAGTTGCGTTATTTCCTTCTCATTGCTTACAGGGATTTTTTTGCCATTTACAATTAGATGGTTTTGGTCAAATGCTACGTTACCGGGAAACCCGCGATGTACCGAGTCGTATTTTAGCAAATGTGATAATGTTTTGCTATCGGTTAAATCGTTGATTGCCACAATTTCAAGTTGAGGAAATTGTTGGGCAATGCGAAAAAAAACGCGGCCTATCCGTCCAAAACCATTTATCGCTATTCGTATTTTTGACATATATGAAAAATTACCAACTGGCAGTACCGGGTGTTGCAAATGTAATATCGGTGGTTTGAACAGGCATCACGGTTAGCACAGGAACTTTGGAAAAATTTATGACTTGTGAAGCATAAGGGCCTAAAAATATGCCGGTATATTCTACATCCTGATCGCTCATAATGATAATTAAATCACCGTTTACTTCTTCAGCATATTTTAGCGTTGCTTTGGCGTTGTTATCAGGATTACGTATTATGGAAGTAGACACAAATACCTTTCGTACATCGGCTATTTTTTCAATCTGGTTGAAAATGACGCCTAACTTCATCTCGAATGAGGAATCCATATCGTCAGTCATACCAATAACATGCAATCTTGCTCCAAAATCATGACATAACTCAATAGCAAGATTGACTTTTTGCCGGGAATGAGTTGATGAATCAATGGGCAATACGATATTTCTATATCCATTTTCAGAGGCAGGTGTACGTACAGACATTACCGGATTTTTTGAAGCCCCTAAAACTTTCATAGTATTACTTCCGATGAAAATCATTTCCAGGGCAGAATAGCCTTGGGTTCCCATTACAATTAATCCGCATTTTTCTTCTTCTGATATTTTTACAATTTCCAGCGAAACATTTCCGCTTGATACTTCAGCAAAAACAGGAATTCCGAATTCAGCTTTTAACTCCGTAGCAAGTTGCTCTAGTTTTTTTTCAATTGCCGTTGCGGTGTTCTTGTAAGATAAATCAAGATTAATTTCTGCCTGAATTATATTGAATGCTTCAAGATTTCTTGAAACTATATGCAATAAAAAAACCTCTCCACGATTTATTTTAGCGAGGAAGCAAGCATGGCGTATTGCGATTAAGGAAGTTTCAGAAAAATCGATGGGAACGAGAATACGTTTTGTGTTGAGTTTTAACATTGGGTTTTTTTTATGAAGTTAATGAAGTAAATTGATTTTTTTATTTTTAGTTTGAAAAAATGTTAACTGTCATTTACTAGTTATGTTTTTCTTGTTTTTTTCGGTTTAAAAATTGCTTTTCCGAGGAAATTGAATGTGTGAATATTAAGTGGAAATTCACATAATACGTGTAGCATGCTTAAAATGAATAGCGCATAAAAGCCGCTTTGATATTGAAAGGCATAAAGTGCTACTGAGGCTATCCATAATCCAAGAATAATCCACATTCTCATTTTACTTATTTCATGCCATTTGATTACCGCTGTTTTTGAAAACCAATTCAGATAATGATAACAATAGGCAAAGGCAATAAATCGCATTGTAGCGATTCCCGCTTTGTGTGAATATATGATTTCGTCCGGAAGTGCCCAAACGTCTGTAGGCTTTTCAAATCCTGCTGCATTTAAAACGTAGAGCAATCCTCTGTTCATCCACTTGAACTGATCGAATACCTGTTTTAACTCCGAAGACAAGCTTTGATTTAAGCTTGGATTTAGAACTACAAACGATAATGTGCACATGATGAATGTGAACACGGAAAAATAACCGGAAAGTGATTTTTGTTTCACTGCACCTGAAAGTAAAAACATTCCGGTAAATACGTAGACATGAATTAATGTGGGAAGCAAAATACTGAAAATGATTACCAGATGAAAATTCCCATGCTCTGAAATTTTATTGTCCGGATAATAACGGGCAAGCAATAAAAAGCTAGTTAAGGCGATTAAATATCTTGAAATTTTGTTTTTAAAAAGTATGCAACAAACGGAAAAAATTAAGGCTGTCACGATTAGGGCAGTATTATAATTTCCAAGTTGATTTTCAAAAAAACTGAGAAAAATGATGATACAGATAATTACAAATACTGCAATGTCAGATTTTTCTTTGATAAAGAAATCTCTTTTTTCAAGCCATGATAATTCTGTTAGGTAATGCAGCGGGCCTAAAACAGCATAAACAAAAAGAAACAAATGAAAAGGAACAAAAAAAGCAATTGAGGTACTGATTAGCATCAAAACTACATTCAAATAGTTTATTCCGTTGTCCGTGTTCAAAACCGAGTTTGTTTTCATTAGCAGCTAATCTTTACAATATTGTTCAATAATTTTGAATGCTGTATTACTCCCTAATTGATCCGCTTTGTATAAATCATCACATGCTTTTTTCTTATCTTTCATGGCATACCGAACGGAGGCTCTGTTTACATAGGCCGGATGAAAATCAAATTTAAGTTTAATGGCTTTGTCAAAGTCTTCAATTGCGGCAGCGTATGATTTTAGACTGGCTTTCGCAACACCGCGCAGATTAAATGCAGCATAGGAATTGCTTCTGATTTTAGTCGCATTTGTTTCGTCGTCAATGGCGCCTGAAAAATCACCCGTTTCAATTTTTGCCGCACCTCTGTTTAAGTATGCTGTATCGTTTTTAGGATTAATTTTCAATAATTGGGAATAATCTGAAATGGACGCTGCAAAGTTTTGCAGATTATAATTTGCATTTCCTTTCGTTGAAAAAAGCAGAGTATTCAAAGTGTCATTTGGATTTAACGACTGATATCTGCCAAGGTCCGCTAAACAATTTTTATAATTTTTCATTTCGAAATATGTAAAACCGCGTTTCAAAAATGCATCTGCATAATTGTTTTTTATTTCGATTGCTGAGTTGAAATTTGCAAGTGCAGTTTTTAAATTTTTTTCACTTAGGTTAATGCAACCCAATAGGAAGTCAAGTTCGTGATCTAAGGTAGATAATTTTCTTGCACTATCCAGGCAGGCTTTCGCTTGCCTGAATTTCTTGTCCTCAAAAAGTATAAATCCGTAATACTTTATTGTGGTCAGGTTATCGGGATCCAATTCCAATGATTTTTGCAATTCTTTTTCGGCACCTTCACCATCGCCTAATTTGTATTTACAATATGCAATTTTATTTATCGCCTGAGTGAATTGAGAGTTAATTTTAAGTGCTTTATGAAAAAGTTTAATTGCTTCCTTGTAATCAGTTGAATCTATGAGTTGACAACCTTTATTATAATAAACCAAATCAGGTTCAAGTAGCCTCGTCGTATCTTTTTTCTGAGCGAAATAATAACTGATTTCAAGCGCAAAAATGAAAAAAAAGAAAACATGAGGCTTCATTACTATAAATTTATTGTTTTTTCACCAAATATCAACAAATACATTTCCAAGAGTTAAATTTAGTAGTTTTGAAAAAATTTTTCTTATGCCTTTTTTACCACTTTTAATTCTCATTGGTGCAGTTCTTTTTTTATGTTTTGTTACGGTTAAACAGGGAAGTGTTGCGGTGATTACCGTGTTTGGGAAATACCGTAGAATTTTAACACCTGGTTTAAATTTTCGTATTCCGCTCATCGAGCAGATTTATAAGCGAATTTCAATTCAGAACAAATCTGTCGAGCTTGGTTTTGCTGCAACTACCATTGATCAGGCGAACGTGAATTTCACCGCCATGGTTTTGTTTTCTGTATTGAACAATGAAGAAAATACGATTAAGAGTGTTGCTTTTAAATTTGTAGATGAACGAAATTTCATGCAGGCCTTGGTTCGTTCAGTGGAAGGCAGTATCCGTGCGTTTGTAGCTACTAAAAAACAATCTGAGATTTTGTCGTTGCGACGAGAGATTGTGGAAGCTGTTAAAGAAAACATGGATAAAACTTTAGAAGAGTGGGGTTATCATCTAATTGATTTACAAGTAAACGATATTGCTTTTGATGAGGAAGTGATGAAATCCATGTCAAAGGTGGTAGCTTCAAGTAATTTACGTGCCGCAGCCGAGAACGAAGGCCAGGCATTATTAATTACCAAAACAAAAGCTGCCGAAGCAGAAGGTAATGCAATTAAAATTGCTGCTTTGGCGGAAAAAGAGGCGGCACAATTACGCGGTCAAGGAATTGCCTTGTTTCGTGAAGAAGTTGCGAAAGGAATGAGTCATGCCGCGAAGCTAATGGCCGACAGTAATTTAGACGCTTCTTTAATATTATTCAGCATGTGGACTGAAGCGGTTAAAAATTTTGCTGAGCAGGGCAAAGGAAATGTGATTTTCCTCGACGGTTCAACCGAAGGCATGGAACGTACTATGAAACAAATGATGGCACTTTCCAACATGAATGTGGCGAATGCAGCTTCCGGTCAAAAATAAAATTTCCGTTGTTTAACAGGTTAAAATTTTTTCGTTCTCTGGTTGTTTTTTTTGTCATTCATCTATCTTTCCTTGTTTTTTTCTCGTCCTGCAGAGCTAAAAGAATTACCTCAACTTCTCTAACCTCTCCAATTATTTCCAGATACGCTTTATTAATGGGGGTACCCGAAAAAAGAATTGAAAATGAATTTCCACTATGGAAGTTTATAAACGAGTGGGAGGGAACGCCATACCGATATGGTGGAAAAGATAAGGAAGGAATTGATTGTTCTGCTTTTGTCGTTATTATGTCTGACAAGATATTCAATAAGAAAATTTCAGGTTCCTCAGCCGATTTATATAATTCTTCGAAACCGATTAATTTAAATGAGGTGGTAGCGGGAGATCTTGTTTTCTTTAAAATCGAGTCCAAAAAAGTGTCGCATGTGGGATTGTTGCTGTATAATGGAAAATTTATTCATGCTTCGGTTAGTAAAGGAGTAATCATAAGTGACCTGAGCGAAAAATATTATGAGAAATATTTTTTTTCATTTGGCCGAAAGTGATTTGTTAGTCGGGAGTTAATAGAAAAGCGATAAAAATTAAAAATCAAAACGCACTTTACTTAATTTTGAAAAAATTTTCAAATGAAAAATCCTGTAAATTATATTTTAGCGTTGTTGTTTTTTGCAGTATCATATCTTCTTTTCAGAGATTTTAAAGGTAATGGTTCGTCGGAAACAGCAATAAGAAAAAGTGACAATCTTTCGGCTGATTCTTTAAAAAAGGTCAGTGCCAATTTACCTTTAAGCGGAAGGTTTGCTTTCGTTGATTTGGATACCATCTCACTGAAATATAATTTCATCAATGATCAGGCAAAATCGCTTAAAGCACGATATGATGGACTAAATTCTCAATATGAAAATATGGTGATGAGTTTTCAGGAAGAGTATAAACGATTTCAGGAATCTGTAAATGCAGGAATTGCGCCTCAGGCTCAGCTCGAGCAAAAGCAGGCAGAGCTGCAAAAAAAGAACAATGAAATTATTCAAAAAGAAAATCAAATTAAAAATCTGGAGATGGAAATGGAAAAGGTAAAATCAGAGACGATGGTTAAAGTGAATGAATATATAGCCCGGTATAACAATGAATACAATTATGATTTTATTTTTTCAAGAACTTCATTGGTAAATACTATGGTTTTTGCAAACCCGGCACTCAATATAACTAATGAAGTTATCAATGGATTAAATGATGAATATGCCAAAAAAAAATAATTTTAAAATTTCAAAAAAATGAAAGAGAAAATTAATTCAGTTGCAGAGTTTCATGATATTTTTTTAATCGGAAACGCTAACGCGCCAACCCTAATCAGTGAAAAAGATTTTATGCTGCGACATTCATTAATGTTGGAGGAAAACGAAGAATATTTGGAGGCTTGTAAAAAAGGAGACTTAACCGAAATCGCTGATGCTTTAGGAGATCAGTTGTATATACTTTTTGGAACTATTCTAAAACACGGCCTTCAGTATAAAATTGAGGAAATTTTTGACGAAATTCACTCTAGCAACATGAGCAAATTAGATGTGAACCGAAAACCTATTTTTCGAGAAGACGGAAAGGTTTTAAAAAGCGATTTATATTTTAGGCCTAATATTTCCAGAATCCTAGCAGAATAAGTAAAAATTAATTCCCTGTAGACTAATATTTTTTATTTTTTTTTTATAATTTAGCCTTTAATTTTAAAAATTTTAGTTAATAACTTAGATTGAAAAAGTTTTTACTTTTTATTTTCGTGGTTTCTGTTTGTTTTCTGAAGGCACAAGTACCGCAGAAAATAAATTATCAGGCTATTGCCAGAAATTCTTCCGGTATTCCTGTTGCCAATCAAAACATTGGTGTAAAATTTACAATTCGTTCAGGTGGAATTTCGGGCACAATTGTCTTTGAAGAATCACATTCGCTGATAACAAATCAATATGGTTTATTTACCACCCAAATCGGTACAGGCTCTGTTTTGACAGGTAATTTTTTAGCCATTGATTGGTCGCTTGGACCAATTTTCCTTGAGGTTGGTATTGATCCCGCAGGTGGCTCCAATTACTTAACCGTTTCAAATTCTGAATTTGTTTCAGTGCCTTATGCACTTTACGCTAAATATGCGGAAAATGGTGCGCAGGGAATTTCTATTAATTGGTTAGGAATGTTGAGCTCTGCTCCTGCGATTCCAGATACATTAGACGCTTATTTCAATACTACTAATGGCGTATCCTTCATTTGGAGTGGATCAGCATGGGATACATTGGCTAAGAGTGGTGTTGCCGGTCTTAACGGGATAAATTGTTGGGATACAAATCAAAACGGAATAAATGATCCTTCCGAAGACATTAATTCAGATGGAAATTGGAATGCATTGGATTGTATTGGTGCCACCGGAGATACAGGTGCTACCGGTGCAACGGGTGATATTGGTCCTACAGGCGCAGCTGGAACTAACGGAACAAATGGAGTAACTGGTGCTACGGGCGCTACCGGAGATACAGGC
>OMJH01000033.1 GCA_900299295.1 Bacteroidota bacterium | reverse complement strand
TTTCTATCTTGTCCTGTGATATAGTACCAGGGCATTAAATAGGGTTGAACAACTTTTTTTACGATGTAGCGCTGAATATCAGCAATTGCAGTGGCAAATTTTTCCAGTTCTTCTTCTTTCATTTGACTTCCGAATAACGACTTTCCAACGGAACGCAGCGTAAATCGCACCATCTGATCGTGAATATCAATTACTCCTGAGGAAACGGCTTTGTCAAAGTCTGTCATGAAATCATTTAAAACATTGAGTTGAATGGGAAGAATTTCAGCGAGGCGTCCGCGCGTAAATCCCATGCTCAATAATTTTCGTTGCCGACTCCAGTAATCGCCATGACTGTTTGTGAGCCCAACACCCTGGAATTCCACAAAGCGTTTTACCTGGATGTGCGATTTATGATAGTTATCGTTGTTGTCTTTCAGCACGTGTTTCAATAATTCTGGGTCACCCGTTACAAGCGTATTTCGTACACCAAAACGAAATTGAAACGTAGGCCCTAATTTTTTTCTGTATTTTTCAAATACAACAACGGGACTCTTCAGCATCTCTCGTGTATCCAGCACGGTTTCAATCGCAGATATTTTTGGAAAACGTTTAGTGTTGCTCATGTTGCAGGTTTTATTTTTTAATGATGTTCTTGTTTATCAGAAACCGGTAAATTCCATTCACGACTTCGTCAAGCGAATAATCCGGAATCCCATATTTTGACTGATCCCTGAATTTTCTGTAATTGCTGTTATCATAGCGTTTAAATTCCATAGCGTTGATGTTGTTTACCGAACGGACAAGGAAATTAAGCAGTGGAAAAAGCAGGTCGTCTTTTTTACATCTGCTGACAACTTCAGGAACAAACTCTTTAAGAGGGAAGTGATTGAAATTTTTTTCTGATAAACGGCTTAGGATGTTGGTAACATCTTCCATGCTTGAAAATTCGTCACGTGTGACGTGAAAAACATGGTTGATGCTTTCACTAATTCCCGAAATGGCAACAATGTTGTTTGCTGCGCTGTCGGCAGGTGTAAAACTTACTTGATTTTTAGCCGTGGTTCCGATGCCGTGGTTCACCATAAAGGCAAGCAGTCTGATAGCGATGTCAAAATTATATCCATCACCTTCAATGGAGGGAGAAATTAACGCGGGCCTGAAAATTCGGACAGGCATTCCGCTTTCCATTGATTGTTTAACAACTTGTTCAGATACCCATTTACTTTGACTATAGCCAAAATCAAGCAGTTTCATTTCTTGATTGTTATCCGATTCGAATAACACATCCTTGGTTGACCATCCAAAAATGAAAGTTGTTGAAATGTAATTCAATATTTTTATGCGACAAGAGCAGGCAAGCTTCAATACCTCCAGCGTCCCATCAACATTGGCAGTACGCATGGTTTCGTAATCTAAAAGGTAATTTACCAGCGCGCCGTTGTGATAAATCGTGTGAACATGTTCTTCTAAAAAACGCCAGTCAAAATCTGAAATGCCCAGTTTGAATTTTTCCAGATTACCGGGAATTACTTTAACCCTGCGATTAAATTTTTCCAATAGTTCTTCACTGATTTGAATGGTGTTAAATGCCTCTTTCAGCCGATCAAATCCGTTTGTCTTATTCGAGGCACGCACCAAGACGTAAATATCTTTGTCTTGTTGTTCTAATAAACTTTTAATTAAAAAGGGCCCGAAAAATCCTGTTCCGCCTGTAAGAAAAACATGTCCTTCCGATGACGGAGGTTTGATAGTTGTATTTTTCCGGCTTTCAAAATTTACTCTTGAATCCCTTGTCATCATTTCTCTTTCCTGCAACCTGAATTCATCGCTGATTTTAGCGAGGCCTTGTTTGAATTTAAATCGTGCGAATTTCCCGGAAGTTGATAAGCCGGAAAGAATTTCGTACAACTCGGATACTGCAATTTTTTGAATTATTCTTAGGTCAATATCCTCCGCTAAATCTTCGAATTTAAATTGTGCAATTACTTTTTTCAGGTCTTCTGTAAACTCGGCCAACTTTAACGAATCGAGTCCGGCGTCACCTAATGCGTTGGTTTCTTTTCCTGATAAACCAAATTTCTTAAACAGTTTATTCAGTGATTCATTTTTTCCAATCCCAAGCGGGAAATCGGACTTAAAATTGTTCGCTTGTTCAGCGCGGTACGTTCCGAGGAATTCGAAGCGTTTGGATTGGTATAACTCTTTATTTTCCGCTCTGCGGATTTTTCCTGAACTTGTTTTGGAAACGTCTCGTGCAAGTACAAATGCAGCTTCATCAACCGATATTCCTAAAAAGCGCTGCAACTTTTTGTTTGTTTCTTGAATATCGGGAAGTTTGTGCTTGTTTTTAATTCCGATAACAACAATCAGTTTTTCATTTTCACCGGCGAATGCAGCGACACAGCCTTTACGGACAGTTTCGTCTTCTTCAATTATCGCTTCAATATCTTGTGGATAATAATTCAACCCACGAATGATGATCATGTCTTTCGTTCTTCCGCAAACATACAACTCCCCTTGGTGAATGAAACCAAGATCACCGGTCCTCAGCCATGTTGTTTTATCATCTTTCAAATGCGCATTAAAAATAGTTTCTGATAACTCTTTTCGGTTCCAATACCCATGACCTTTACTTGATCCGCTAACCCATATTTCTCCCACATGCCCATGTTCAAGTTCTTTAAGTTCTCCCTCTGTGGATACAATTTTCACACGGGTATTTCCCAAGGTATGACCGCAACTCATGATTTTTGTTCCCGTTTCCTGTGGGGTAACTTTTGCTACTTTCTTTTTCAGCAAAGCGGTGTCAAACGTATTGAACGTTCTTCCGTAATTAGAAACCGCGAGCGTGTTTTCCGCAAGTCCGTACGCGGCGAAAACACTATTCGGGTTCAAGCCGTGTTTTTTAAATTTTTCGATGAATTTGAAAAACAGATCCACCTTAATCGGTTCTGCGGCATTCATTACAAATCGAAGAGAGCTTAGATCAATTTTATTCAGAGTTTCGTCGCCTATTTTATCTGAATGCAGGCAATATTCAAACGCAAAATTCGGAGCTGAGGTTGCGGAACATTTGTATTTGGTAATTGTTTCTAGCCACAATGCAGGACGCAAAATAAAATCCGTCGGCGAAAATCCAAAGGTGGTGCCACCTTTCAGTGCAAAGAATAAATAATAGCCAATCAATCCCATGTCGTGATATTGCGGAAGCCAGGAAACACCGATTGGCGTATGGTCTACAACGTTTTCGCAGTTATCTAATAAGTTTTCATGCGTAATAATTACTCCTTTCGGGTCGCTTGTTGAACCCGATGTGTATTGCAAAAACAGAATGGGTGAATAGCCTGACTTGAAATTTTGATTTGCAGAATTACTGATGTCATCAGTCGAAATCCATTTCATTTCATTTTCCAAACTTATTTCTGTTGTTTGATGGTTCGTTTGCCTAAGAATATTCAGTTGCGCTGAGGATTTGTAAGCTCTGGTTGTTAGAATGCAACGCGCGTCACAATCTTTGGCAATAAATTTCATTTTGAGCATTGCCGCCTCAAAACCGTTAGCGGATGGAGGATAAACAGGAACAGGAATTGCTCCCAATCGAACACAGGCAAAAAAAGAACAAATCATTTCGATGCCCGGAGGATACGCCAGCAAAATCCTTTCCTCTGCTTGAAAGTTATGGTAGTTTTGAAGATGTGCCGCAATACATTTTACCCTGACATCAAACTCTTCATACGTGTAGGATTCCTTTACATTCCCCTTAATGTCAAGAAAGGAGTAAAGCAATTGGTGAGGGTGTTTTTTTACACGGTCTTCAAATGGAGAAATGATGGATGGCATTCAAATGATGAATTTGTTTTCGGTAATTGTAAAAATCTTTTAAGGAATAATTTATAACGACCGGATTTCGTTTTTGAGTTTTGACGGCCAGTGCTCCAACGCATTCCTTAATAAAATCAAATGAAGTCAGAAACCATTCGTGTCTATCATGTGTATCCCAGGCAGTTTTACAAATGACTGGCTTTTGATTCGGTATAAACGGCACCTCCAATTCTTTCAGCGGCGATGACAGGCCGCTCCCTGTGGCTTTAAAAAATGCTTCTTTTCTTGTCCAGGCATTTAAAAACGCTTCCTTTCGTTGATGTGGATGGATATCGAAAAATTGTTCCTGCTCATTTTCAGAAAAAATCAGATTTGAGAGTTTGAGGTAATCGAACGTTTTGTTTTTATTTTCGATATCAATCCCAATTGGTCCAAGATCCGTAACGGCAATAGCAACGTTGTTTGCAGAATGCGATAGGTTAAAAAAAATGTTGCTTTTGTTCAAATAAGGTTTTCCGTTAAGACTTTCTCGAATGCTTATTTGATGTGTTGGAATTTTAGTAATGAGCGAAAGCAGTTGTTTTAATAGTGTGCGGCAAATAACATATTGGACTCTGTCTTGGTCAAATAAAAATTCGGCCGCGCGTTTTTTTTCCTGTTTATTCAATAGGGAATAGTTTTCTTCCGTTAAAATCGAGCAATTGCTCCCTGTTAAAACTAAAATTGTTTGAGGATGAAAAAAGCTCAAGAGTAAGAAATTTATTTCTTAACTAAGTTAGTTTATTTTTGTAATTTCATTTCAAATACGGGAATCAAAGTAAAAATTATGATCGATCAGGATTTTGAAAGGGCTCAAAAAATCTTGCGACCGTTCGCTAAGAAAAATATCTGGCGTGCAGTGTGGATTTTTGTTTCTACCTTGGTTTTTTTGTGGGGAAGTATTTTTGTAAATTTTTTTGTGTTGCAATCTGATGTTAAGTGGATCTTATTGATTTCTATTCCTTTTTCCGTTGCTTTTATGTGTCGTAGTTTTGTAATTGAACACGACTGCGGGCACCAGAGTTTTTTTCGCGGGGGCAGATGGAATGACCTTGCAGGTAATGCCGTGGGGTTTGGAATCATGATTCCCTATTCCATGTGGAAGTTTATACACAATAAACATCATCTCCATGTAGGAAATCTTTCGTTGCGCAATTTTAATCCGGAAGTTTGGACCTTAACAGTGGATGAGTTCAAAAATGCTTCTACATTTAAGCGCACAATGTATCGGATTATGCGATCACGGGTTGTGCGTTTGATAGTTGTTCCTACGATTAATTATGGGCTGGGTTGCAGAGTTTTTCATCCGAAGTACAGTAAAAATGCTATTGCCTCTGTACTTCTGCACAATTTGATTTACTTTATTTTATTTTGGTTTGTCATTTCCAGCGTGGGATTCTGCACGGTTCTAATTATTTACCTACTTCCTTTGATTTTGTTTTTCGGAGTGGCAGCATTTACGTTTTACGGTCAGCATCAATTTGAAGATACTTATTGGAGAACGGAAAATGATTGGAACTGGAAGGAGGCAACGTTATATGGCGCCTCGGATCTTGATTCCCCCGCCTGGTTCAGATGGCTGGTTGGAAACGTTGTCCATCATTCAGCGCATCACATTTTTTTGACAATCCCTTTTTACAAATTACACGCGGCGCAACAAGCATTAAATGCAGAATTTGAATTTAAAAAAATCTCAATTTCACAAGTATGGATGTTTATGGGACTTAAATTATGGGATCCGGAAAAAAGAAAACTGGTGTCATTCAGTGAAGTATTCAATAAAAATTAACGACAAATGTTTTCTGTACGTAAAACCACAAAATTTCATGGTACAACCAGTTTTTATTTACTGGTGTTTATATTTATCGTCACTACTGCTCTCATTTACGAATACGGAAGAAATTATTTGGTTATCTATCTAAGTAGCGGTTTGCTTCACGTTATTATTGAAACGGGACTTACAGTCTCAGGAATTCGAAAAGGCGAAACATTTTTATTTGGAAAAAAGCTTTCCAAACTTTCTGAAATTTTTTTACGTTCGTTTATGGAGGGGCCGGCCTTTTGTGTTCCTGCCTTTTTTCTTGCGGATCAATATCGGATGGGTAATTTAATGTACGCATCATTTTTGACGATTGTTGTAGTTGGAGGCGCATCTTTTTTATTGGGTTGGTCGGATAAAAAAAATATTGCAAAAGTAGTTTCAGAAAATTCAATCATCATTGTGAGGAGGGCTATGATGAATCCAAAAGCATCTATGTTGCTTGCGCTTCTTAACACAATCTGTATCTCCATGATTTTTTTAATTCCTTCAGCGGCTAGAGAACATGCATTTACTTACGTATTTAGCTACGCACTACTTGTTTTATTTTTTTATTTCATTAATTACAACTTAGGTGTTCGGTACATAGAGCAATTCGATCCTATAAAGAATGAGTATTTGCGGCCGGGTGTTTTAATGCAGGCAGCGGGATTAACCTATGACAGCGCCTATGAAATGACCTTGTTGATATCCCCCGCTTATTGGGTTCCATTTTACTTTGGACTTTTTAATTAGTAAGGGAAGGTTTTATACTAAACCAAACTTAACAAGTTGAACATAAAAAGTCAAAGGGTAATTCCTCTTCGGTGAATAAAAATTATTTTATATTTTTTACTATAGATATTTCTCTTTTAATTGAGAGTAATCAAGAATACCTGTTGTTTTTAATAATTATTCCACCAAAAATTTTCCTGAGAAGCTTTGGTTTTGGATTTGAATTTTAAAATTATAATAACCCGGACTCAATTCTTTTCCGATCTCAATCCTTGCCTCCTTTTCTAAAATTATTTTTTTCACTGCAACTTTTTCTCCATACGTATTGAAAATATGAATTGCTGCCTCCTGATTAATCAGAGAAAAATCCTCCTCAAATTTTATTTTAAATGCACTGCCACAGGGGTTAGGGTAAATGTTTAATGAGTGTTGACCTGCAACTTCTTGAGATGTATGCAGCGATAAGTCAAATTGATAAACTCCCGCTTCTGTACCCGCAAACAAATGATTGATTCCATACACTAATTTTCGTACGTGCTGATTTGCCAGTCCGTTATTTAAACTGCTCCAGTTCGTGCCCGTATCGGAAGAAAAAAATACTCCACCTCCCCATGTTGCCACATACAAAACGTTGTTGTGAAAAATAAGATCTTTAATTGTATCGTTCGTTAGTCCGTTCGTTAGATTCGCCCACAACGAAGTATTCGGATTGAATTGATAAATCCCGGCCCCATCTGTTGCGGCAAAAATGTGATTACTAAAGACAAGAATTTTGTTCACTTTTTCGGGCGGAAGATTATTACTGATGTTTTGCCAGTTCAATCCAAAGTCAGTTGTATAATAAATCTCTCCCTG
>OMJH01000032.1 GCA_900299295.1 Bacteroidota bacterium | reverse complement strand
TGTCGTTCACAACCTTGCAGCGTAAATTGAATTATGACTTTGACGGCGGTTACAAAAATTTAAAAGTAAAAGACGTAAAAGGGAAGGAACTTCCGTTTGTTGTGCAGGGAACCATGATGCGTGTTGATTTGCCTTCTCCCATCAAAGCAAAACAATCCTACCAATTTTCCATCGAATGGTTTAATTATATTAACAACGCACGCATATACGGTGGACGTGGCGGTTTTGAGTATTTTGAAAAAGATGGCAACAGTATTTTTGAATTGGCGCAATGGTTTCCCCGGCTTTGTGTTTACGATGATGTGGAAGGATGGCAAAATAAAGAGTACATCGGTCGTGGAGAATTTGCTTTGGAATTTGGTAATTATTCGGTGAGTATTACTGTTCCTGCCGATCACCTGGTAACGGCTACGGGTGAATTAAAAAACGCTTCGAATGTTCTCAATTCGGAAATGCAAAGCAAACTGACGGCTGCGAGAACTTCTAAAACTCCTGTCATCATTGCCTCGCAAGCTGAGGCTGAAAAACGTGAAGCTTCAAAGTCGAAAGATTTTAAAACATGGGTATTCGAAGCGAAAAACGTTCGTGATTTTGCCTGGGCTTCTTCACGTAAATTCATCTGGGATGCAATGGGAGTTCCAAGCGAAGGAAAAACGGTGATGTGCATGTCGCTTTATCCGAAAGAAGGAAATCCCTTGTGGGAAAAATTTTCGACCCACGCAGTTGCTCAAACTATCATTACTTATTCCAAACACACCATTCAGTATCCTTATCCCGTTGCCATTTCCGTAAATGGTCCGATTGGTGGAATGGAATATCCGATGATTTGTTTCAATGGTCCGCGTCCGGAGGCAGATGGAACCTACAGTGAAAACACAAAAATTGGTTTGATTTCCGTTGTGATTCATGAAGTTGGGCATAATTTTTTTCCGATGATCATCAATAGCGATGAACGCCAGTGGACATGGATGGATGAGGGATTCAATACATTCGTTCAGTACCTTACAGAAAAGGAATGGGATAAAGATTATCCATCGCGCAGAGGTGAACCACGGTATATTGTGAATTACATGGCTAGCGATAAAAGCACACTTACGCCCATCATGAGTAATTCAGAAAGCATTTTGCAATTTGGAAATAACGCTTATGGTAAACCGGCTACTGCGCTTAATATTTTACGAGAGACGGTGATGGGACGCGAGTTATTTGATTTTGCTTTCAAAACCTATTGTCAGCGTTGGGCGTTTAAACATCCTCGTCCCGCTGATTTCTTCCGAACAATGGAAGACGCCAGCGCAGTGGATCTGGATTGGTTTTGGCGCGGGTGGTTCTATGGAATTGAGCCTTGTGATATTTCGATTGACGAAGTGGCGTGGTATAAAATCGACACCAAGAATCCTGAAGTAGAAAAGAAATTTAAAAAAGAAATTCAAAACGATGTTCCGGAATCCATCAGTAAGCAGCGCGATAAAACTGCCATACCGGTTACGCGTGTGATGACCTATCCGGAGATCAAAGATTTTTACAATACTTACGACCCGTTCAAAGCAACTGATTACGAAAAATCGAACTACCAGCAATACCTCGGTACCTTAAGTGAGGAAGAAAAAAAGTTGCTCAACGCTGATAAAAATATTTACTGGATTACATTTGAAAATGTAGGCGGACTTATTATGCCACTGATTTTGGAGTTCGAATATATTGACGGAACAAAAGAAGTGAAACGAATCCCTGCCGAAATTTGGCGACTTAATAATTCCAAGGTTTCTAAAACGTTTATCACTGACAAACCAATAAAACAAATTTCTCTCGATCCGTATCAGGAGACGGCAGACATTGATCTGGAAAATAATTTTTATCCGCAGAAGGAGGTTCCCTCAAAACTTCAATTGTTCAAGGAGAAACAACGCGAGAAAGAGAAAAACCTCATGCAATTGCAGAAGGAAGGAAAGTTGTGATATATCGGCTTCCTTCTCTTTCAATAATTTGTATCAATCTTTTGTAGGTTGCTTTGAGCTTGCCTATTTTGGATCACTCGTCACTACTTTTTTCGTTAGTTTCAAAAACGTCATATCCCATTTTTTCAACAATCTGTGTTTTCAACAAATTAATTATTTTATCAAACTCAATTGAGAAAATGCCTTTATCTTTAAAAGTATTAAAATCTTTGGTAATCATATTTAGCCAAGTTGTATAATCCTCATATTGATAGGAGGAAACTGAAAAAGAATCAGAACGTTGAATTGTTTTTGTTTGTATTATATTATCAGTGTAAACTTTATAAGCTTCTTCTTTGGCCTCCGTTAATAAATAGGCGTGAGCCAAATTCCCTTTAATGTATATGTCATTCGGAAATTTATCATTCGCTATCTTTAAATACTTTAAAGCCATTGAATAAAATTTATTTAGAATGAGATTCCATCCAAAATTGTTATAGAAGAAGGCTCCATCATTTTCTATTTTATCTATAGTTTTTAGGAAAAAATATTCCGCCCCTGGTGAATTTCCTGAACCCATGCAGGAATAAATCGAGTTATAGTAATCTTTATAATATAAAAATCCATTATTGTTGTAGAGCCTAGTTAAAAAAATAGTTGCTGAGTCAAATTTATTCAGTTTAATAAGTTCCTCTATTTTTAATCGGAGTACCTCATTTACACGGTTAGAATCTCTAAGCCCATCGTCAAATATAAGCCTTACGCTTAGCCCAATTCCGTTTAACTGATAGCTGCTTAAATCTGGTCCGTTGTTCGATGAGCATAAATTAAGATTCCATGCTGTTGAGTCATTTTTTGTAGTTAGGCTCCAGAATCCACTATAATAATTAATCGAAGCAAATTCTCCATTTTCATCACGAAAACCTGCTGGTAAACCATTAAATCCAAAAGTATTTTCCCCATTACCATCGTACAAGTGTATTTTAGGATTACCGGCCTTTGTCCAACCTTTTTTTGATTTGAGTTTAAATTGATTTAAGCCGTGATAATGAGCCAATTTAACAAAATCTTCTGCGTATGGTATTCGCCAACCTAATGGGGCTAAATTTCTATCGTCGTTTACAGCGTACCAATTGTATAATTTGCCATAAATGTTACCATTTTGAATATTGTTTTTGTAAAAGCACCATGCAGGTTTTCCTTCTTTGGCTGCTTTTAACCATTGTTCTTTTGTTTTTGCTTCGGGTATTGTATCGCCATTTCTAAAAACTGATACATTTAAATTCGCCTTATTCCATATTTGATTTCCTATGCTAACCGAATGAGATTGTTGAGAAAAAAAACAATTACTTACAGATAGAAAAATAAGAATGAATTTTAAACTTCTATATTTTTTTTTCATTTTTCAGAAAAAATTTTGTCGAACAATTTACTTGATGTTCCAGGCAGGCAATTCTCTTCCCGGAGTATACGGCGCTTTTACCGTTTCCAGGTTTTTTTCAAGTTCTTTCACCCGGCTTTCCAGATTTTTCAGACTGTTGTACATCGGACGGAAAACTTCATTTGCACGATCATACGTTTCCTTCCAGGTGGTTGTAGCCGGCTGAAGTGTACTCCACATTCCATAAACAATTCCATCTACCATTCCGTTTAAACCGGGCAAGGTTTCAAATTCCCGTTTTGCCATGCTTCTGTCGCCGTTGAATTGTTCATCCAATACTATTAATTGCATTTCGATTTGCTGAACTTCATTGAGCCATTTCATCGCTTCGCCTTTTTGCATTATGGCCTTTTTAATGTATTTGATTTTTTCCTGCAAGGTTCCTTTGTAACTGTCGCAGGCCTGCACTACGCGCCGAAATTCTGCCACGGATTGATTCAATGCATCCGCTTCCTTTTTATCCTTAATCGCAAAGGTGGTATTATTCAATGTTGTTAAATTGAAGGAAATATTATCCGTTAAATTTTCTGACTTCC
>OMJH01000031.1 GCA_900299295.1 Bacteroidota bacterium | reverse complement strand
TGCGGGAGATTGACAAACAGATGGCGACACAGCGAAAAAGTCGCGGTGAAATGATTCGTGTTGCGCTTGTCGGATATACAAATGTTGGGAAATCAACTCTAATGAATTTATTGAGTAAGAGTGAAGTTTTTGCTGAAAACAAATTGTTCGCCACGCTTGATACTACTGTAAGGAAGGTAGTAATTGAAAACCTGCCTTTTTTACTTTCTGACACAGTTGGCTTCATCCGAAAACTCCCACATCAGCTGATTGAATCGTTTAAATCAACACTGGATGAAGTTCGTGAAGCAGATATTTTATTGCATGTTGCTGATGTTTCTCATCCACGATTTGAAGAACAAATTTCGGTAGTAAACGAAACCCTTCGTGAAATCGGAGCCGGAGAAAAAAACATGATAATGGTCTTAAATAAAATCGACGCATATACTTACGTTGAAAAAGATGCCGATGATTTATCTGAAGAAACGAAGAAAAATTTTTCATTGGAAAAACTAAAAAAAACTTGGATGAGTTCGATACAATTTCCTTGCATTTTTATATCAGCTTCCAATAAAGAAAACATAACTGAACTTAAGTCGACTCTTTACGAAGAGGTAAAAACTCTACACGCCAAGCGTTATCCATACAACAACTTTCTTTACTAGTTAATAAATCTCAAAAAGATCATATTTACTGCGAATTTTTTAATGAATTGATTTCAGACATTGAATCATTAAAAAAATCAAATAGGAGAGTAATATTTCACAATCGATGATAGTATTCCGCTTTACAATCAAAATTCGAATTAACTTTACATTAACTGAATTAAGCCTGAAATAATGATCACATTAATTAAAAACGCAACGCTGATAAATGAAGGAGAACAATTTGTTTCTGATGTTTTACTTACCAACGGAAAAATAAACAAAATCGAAAAAAATATAGAACAAAAAGCTGATCGAGTTATCGACGCGAAAGGGTTGCATTTATTGCCCGGCGTTATTGATGACCAGGTACATTTTCGTGAACCCGGATTAACTCATAAAGGTGACATTACCACAGAAAGTCGAGCGGCTGTTGCTGGTGGAATAACCTCTTTTATGGAAATGCCAAATACAATTCCAAATGCAACAACATGTAAATTACTTGAAGAAAAATTCAGTCGTGCCGCTGAAGTTTCATCTGCCAATTATTCATTTTTCATGGGTACAACCAACGATAATTTAAATGAAATTCAAAATATTGACTTTTCCCAAGTATGTGGTTTAAAAATTTTTCTTGGATCTTCAACCGGGAATATGCTCGTAAATAATAGTAAAACACTTGATCGGATTTTTAAAGAAGTAAAAACGCTTATTGCTGTGCATGCTGAAGATGATCCTTTAGTCCAAAAAAATCTTGAAAAGGTAAAGGAATTTTACGGCGAAGATATTCTACCCTATTTCCACTCAATTATCAGAAATGACGAAGTATGTTACAAAAGTTCTTCCGCGGCGGTAGAATTAGCCACAAAGCACGGCACTCGTTTACATATCTTACATGTATCTTCAGCGAAAGAATTATCCCTCTTCACGAATAAAATTCCTTTAAAAGAAAAGAAAATTACTGCGGAGGCCTGCATTCACCATTTATGGTTTTATGATGAAGACTATGCAACCAAAGGAAACCTCATCAAATGGAATCCGGCGGTAAAAACCCTTCACGATCGCGAAAAAATCTGGGAAGCTTTACTCGATGGCAGAATCGACGTAATCGCAACCGATCACGCGCCACATACAGCTGAAGAAAAAGCACAGCCCTATTTAAAAGCACCTTCAGGTGGGCCACTTGTACAGCACAGTTTAATAGCTATGCTGGATTTTTATCACCAGGGAAAGATTTCTCTGGAAATGCTTGTTCAGAAAATGTCTCATAATGTTGCCGATCTTTTTCAAATTAAAAAGCGCGGTTATTTACGCGAAGATTATTACGCCGATTTGGTTCTTGTTGATTTAAATAAACCTACATTAGTGTCCAAACAAAACTTATTATACAAATGCGGATGGAGTCCGTTTGAAGGACACACATTTAAAAGTTCCGTTACACATACTTTCGTTAACGGTGAAGTTGCTTACGAAAACGGAATGATAAATGATGCTATTCGTGGCAAACGCCTAGAGTTTTCCCGCTGATGAAACACTCACTTTTTTATTATTTCAATAAAGTAGTATTCAAAGTCAGTATACCTGTCTTTTACAAGCGTATTCTAATTCGCGGAGAGGAAAATCTCAATCTTGATAAACCTTACATGGTTTCCATGAATCATCCGAACTCATTTATGGATCCGATTGCCTTTGCCACATTTGTAAAACCGCCCATGCGCTTTTTGGCCCGAGGTGATGCATTTAAACCCGGTTTAAAAAAAATCCTGTCTGCGGTAGGCATCATTCCCATTTTCAGGATAAAAGATTTTGGTCGGGATGGCGTGCAAAAAAATGATGAAACGTTCAGACTCGTCATTGAACAACTCAGAAAAAATAATCCGGTGATCATTTTTGCAGAAGGTATCAGCATTCAGGAGCGCCGCTTACGTCCTCTTAAAAAAGGCTGCGCACGAATAGCACTGGGGGCCATTGAAGAATTCAACAATACGGATGTATTTGTTGTTCCGGTCGGGGTCAATTACCAGAACAACCCAAGTAAATTCCGCCATGATGTTTACATCGAAATAGGGAAACCGGTTTCCGTTGGAGAATTTAGAAAAGAATTCCATTCGAATAAAGTTGGTGCTATCAATCATCTTACCCTTGTTCTTCAGGAAAAAATGAAGGAAACGGTAATTCATATTCAACATCCGGAAAATGATGAACTCATCGAACAAATTGAAGAGCTTATACTGGAGGAAACACTGGACGAACAAAAATATAAACGCAATGACCTAAAAGAACGTCATGAATTCACAAAAAAATTATGTTATACGGTGAATCAACTTCAGGAGGAGGATCCTGACAAAATGATTTCTATTCGTGAAAAATTTAATTTATATTTCAATGCACTTCATGTCTGCGGAATCCGTGACAAAATTTTAAGAAACGACCTAAAAACCAAGTCAGGCTACACTTCAGTTGCCTTTAAATTTCTGGCATTAATTACAGGTTTACCGATATGGCTCGCAGGAGTTCTTACCAATTACGTGCCCTATTATATCAGTTGGAAAACTCCCGGAAAAATTGTGAAAGATATTGAATGGTACGCTTCGTTTGCAGTTGTCGGTGGCACCTACGTTTTTATGCTGTACCATCTACTTCAATTTTCAATTGTAGCCTCTATCATCGGCAACTGGATTTATACTGCTTACTATATCCTCATTACAGTTTTCAGCGGATGGTTTTGCCTTCACTACTCCCCCTTCCGAAAAAAATTATTCGGTTCAATCCGATTATTGCGACTAAAAAAGAATCAACAGCAATACAATTATTTAGTGCAAAAAAGAAACGAACTGATTGAGGAGATACACGGATTACTCAATAAGGATCAACATTTATCAGCACGCGCAGGCGCCTGAACGCCTCAATACTCCTGAAATTTTCCAATATACCATGAAGAAATTTTCGTATTTCACGATGAGAGGAATTACGTTCGGTTTTCAATAATGTTTTTTTATGATAGTTGTTTCGTATGCGTGCAACCGGAGGAAACTCAGGACCCAGAACAGAATCACCGAAACGCTCACGAAGTTGTTGGGTAAAAACCGTAGCTCCGTTGTTCACTACATCCAGATTTTTATCCACGAACTGAAATTCAATCAAACGATAAAACGGGGGATAGTGAAATTCTTTCCGTTCATTCAATTGATGCGTGAAAAATTCACCGTAATTACTTTCAAGGACAAATTGAAATACCGGATGTTCCGGTCGGCGTGTCTGAATAATTACTTTACCTAAAATATCTTTTCTTCCGGCTCTGCCACTAACCTGCGTCAATAACTGGAAACCGCGTTCAAACGAACGAAAATCGGGAAAACTCAACAATTGATCCGCCTGAAGTACACCAACTAAACTCACCCTGTCAAAATCCAATCCTTTGGTTACCATTTGCGTTCCGACAAGTACATCAATTTTTCCAGATTCAAAATCACTAATAAGTTGCGCATAGGAGTTTTTACTTCGGGTTGTATCCAGATCCATACGTGCAATTCGGGCATCAGGAAAAGTCAATTGCAATTCTTCTTCAATACGTTCTGTTCCGAAATTTTTATGGCGAAGATCAGTGGTCCCACAAGCACCGCACTTCGAAGGCGGAGAAACCGAATAACCGCAGTAATGACAATTCAATTTTCCACTATGCTTATGATAAATCAAAGAAACATCGCATTGTAGACATTGTGGAACCCAACTGCAGGCTTGACATTCGGTCACCGGTGCAAAACCACGTCGGTTCTGAAACAAGATAACCTGCTCTTTTTTATCAAGACATTTTTCAATTT
>OMJH01000030.1 GCA_900299295.1 Bacteroidota bacterium | reverse complement strand
TTCGTTTAAGTTGATCGGTGGTTTCGATTTTTTTATCAATTCTTTCACCAACAAGTGTAAAAGCCAGTTTGGATGCATTTTCGATTTCACCATACGTTCTGAATATTTTCGTTAGTGATTTCTGGTCGTAGGAGTTAACAATATCCGCTGCTGTCTTTTTGCCCGAATGGCTCATTCGCATGTCTAATTTCGCGTCGAATCGAATAGAAAATCCTCTTTTTGCTTCATCAAATTGATGAGAGGAAACTCCTAAGTCAGCAAGGATGCCATCAACACTTTTTTCACCTTTCATCTGAAGGAAGTTCTTTAAATGGCGAAAGTTGTTTGGTATGAAAATAAGCCTTGGATCCTCCCAAAGATTTTTTTCTGCATCCTGATCTTGATCGAACACGTATAACTTTCCGTCTTTGCCAAGATGTTTAAGCAGATTATGCGAATGGCCCCCTCCTCCAAATGTCGCATCCACATATACTCCGTTTTTACGAATGTTTAATCCGGCTATGCAATCATGTAAAAGAACGGGCTGATGATAATTGTTGTTGGCCATCTCGGCTTCAATTAATCATCATCTTCGCTGAAACTCATCCCATTAAAAACTTCCTCAGCCATCTTTTCGATATCGGCTTTTTCATTATAAAAATTCTGATAGGACATTTTATCCCATATTTCAATCACATCGTTACTTCCAAATACAACTATTGACGAAGTAAGACCTGCCCAATCCGCTAATGGACGCGGTAATAAAATCCTACCTGCAGCATCTGCCTCCACTGCCGTTGCTCCTCCGGTTATTCTTCTTACGATATCATCATTTTTCTTGATAAAACGATTCAATTTGGACAGGTGTTTATTAATTCGGTTCCAGTTTTTCATTGGGTAAACTTTGAGGATGTTGCGGTTTAAATCTCGAGCAACCATCAGCCCCTCTCCGAAAGCATCACCCATTTGCTCCCTCAGCTTTACAGGAAACATAAAGCGAAGCTTAGCATCCACTTTACATTCAAATTCTCCCCATAAACCTGTCATAAAATTTCACTATTTAATCGCTGCAAAAATAATTGAAATTTCCCACTTTCTACCACTAATAACCATTTTTTCCCACTTTGTTGATAACTTTTTTGAAAAGTTAATAGGCCCTTTTGGTTTTGAAACTTAAAAGAATGATTTCATTGAGAGCTCAAGTTGCTTTATCAATGCATTATATTTGTAACATTGAGTTACTTAATGGAAAAACAGCAGGTAAAATTTATAGATGTGGATGCAATTCTGAAGGAAAAAAATCCATCGCTTTATCGGTTATTGCCACGTTTTATCATTAACTACATAAAGCGTAAAATCCATCAGGATTTCATTAATGAAGGCATCATTGAATTCAAAGATGTTTATCACCTGGCTTTCAATGATTGCGCATTGAGTTATATGGGCGCTTCTGTGATATGGAAAGGCGAAGAAAACATTCCGCAAACAGGAGGTGTAATTGTGTGCAGTAATCATCCGCTTGGCGGACTCGACGGTATGGCTCTTATTAAAGCCGTGAGCAGCCGAAGAAAAGATATTCGCTTTTTGGTGAACGACATTTTAAAGAAACTGGAAAATTTTCAGTCTTTGTTTGTTGCCGTAAACAAAGTAGGGTCAAACACTAAATCGGCGCTGAAACTTATTGATGAGATTTATGCCGGCGATGAGGCTGTCTTGATTTTTCCCGCCGGACTTGTTTCAAGAAAACAAGCAGGAGTGATAAAGGATCTTGAATGGAAAAAAAGTTTCATTACAAAATCTATTGAAAATAAAAAGGATGTTGTTCCGGTTTTCATAGACGGAAAAAATTCAGATTTCTTTTACAATTTGGCTTCAGTTAGAAAGTTCCTGGGTATTAAAACCAATATTGAGATGTTATATTTACCTGATGAAATGGTAAATCAGAAAGGTAAAGAAATAGAAATAAATTTTGGAAAACCTATACCACATACAGTTTTTGATAATTCAAAGACTCATTATGAGTGGGCACGATTGGTTAAAGAATATGTTTACACAATAAAATCAGATGCTCCCGGTTGTTTTACTGAATTTTTGAAGGGCTGCTGATAATATTTAAGCCAGCGAAAGGAAAAATAATTGTTTATCTTTAGGCATACTTGAGAAAATGGAATCTATAATCAATCCCATTGATAAGAATCTACTTGAAGATGAATTAGCCAAATCGGGATGCGTCCGGAAAACGTTTAAAGGCCAAAACGAAATTTATATTATTTCCTACACGGCGGCACCAAACGTGTTGCGCGAAATCGGTCGTTTGCGTGAAATTACTTTTCGTCATGCCGGCGGTGGTACAGGTAAAAGTATTGATTTAGACGAATATGACACTTCATCACATCCGTATCAGCAATTATTGGTTTGGAATCCATCCGATAAAGAAATTGTTGGTGCATATCGTTTTATTAAATTAAAAGATGCCGAATTTGTCAATGGTTCACTTAAGGTGGCAACTACTGAATTATTTGATTTTTCTCCTCTTTTTTATCGTGAGTTTGTGCCATATACAATCGAATTAGGCCGCAGCTGGATTCAGCCTTCTTATCAGCCAAGTGAGGAATTCAGAAAAGGATTATTTTCTCTTGATAATTTATGGGATGGTTTGGGTGCTGTGGTTGTCGATAATCCGGATCAAAATTTTTTTTATGGAAAGGTGACGATGTATTCTGATTTCAATCGGGAGGCAAGGGATATGATTATTTCATTTATGCATCATTATTTTCCGGATAATGATCAGTTGGTCACACCCAAGCATGCCGTAAAATATTCCACAGACGTTAGTTTGTTTTTGGAACAATTAAAAGGATTACCCTATAAAGAGGGGCATGCTATATTAAATAAAAGTGTTCGTTCTTTAGGGGTAAATATACCTCCGCTTGTTAATTCCTATATGAATACTTCTCCGGTGATGAGAACATTTGGCACTTCCCTTAATCCTGCGTTCGGGGGAGTTGAAGAGACCGGTA
This sequence comes from Bacteroidota bacterium, assembly GCA_900299295.1. Lineage (GTDB taxonomy): Bacteria > Bacteroidota > Bacteroidia > B-17B0 > Aurantibacillaceae > AM-1111. Next base: position 2,780 of record OMJH01000030.1, on the reverse strand, counting down.
TTATGATTTCATTTAAGGACATCTATCCTCAAAAAAAGGAACGGCATATTGATTCCTATATTGCACAAAAAGCATAGCATTTAATTAATTATTTTTCTACTCTTACATTTCTCTCACCAATAATTGAGCGGCAACTTTTTCGCTTATGGTAAAGCGTTTTCTTTCATGAATGGAAATGCTAAGGCTGTTATCGTAAGATTCAACCGAATGGATTTGAATTTTCACTCCCAGACCAATTCCGATTTTATTTAAATATTTAAGAAAACTATCTTGATGATCGGTTACTCCAACAAGAATAACGTTTTTGTTTTTTTTTATTGAACTCAACGGAAATCCCTGCGGGCGTAAAGTTTTTCCTGTTAAGCGCGGTATTGGGTCTCCGTGGGGGTCAACATCCGGGAAGCCAAGAAATTTATCCAATCGTTCAGTTAATGTATAGCTTTGAACATGTTCAAGTTGTTCAGCAATCTCATGAATTTCATCCCAAGAAAAGCCAAGTTTTTCGGCAAGGAAAACCTCCCATAAACGGTGTTTTCGAATCGTATTAATAGCAATTTTTTTACCGCGTGATGTAAGGTGAATTCCCTTTTTTTTGTCGTAGCTGAGTAATTGTTTTTTTGCCATTCGCCGAATCATTTCGAGCGCGGATGCGGGATTTACATTTAAAATACCTGCTATCGTAACGTTCGTTATTTTTTCTTCACTGAAAACATGAAACTTGTAAATCGATTTCAGATAATTTTCCTCAGTAAAACTGAATTTTTCATTTCCCATTCCCTTTTAATTATCTGGTTAAGCTTTTATATGTTTTTGTAATGAAAAACATCCTCCAGGTCTTTAATCTGATCAATTACTGTATCAAGTTCTTTAATCAGTCCATTTTCAAGCCCGTACACCCATCCGTGAATTTGTAATTTGCGGATTTTCCAGGCCTCTTGTATAATTTTAGTTTTCGCTAGATTTCTCACCTGTTCAATCACGTTCAATTCACAAAGTCGATTCGTACGTTCTTCGAAATCCTCTATTTTATTAAGTCCTTCAGCATGTTTTATATATACTTCCTTAATGTTTCTTAACCAGGAGTCAACATAACCAAACGACTCGGGTTTCATAGCCGCCTTTATTCCCCCGCAACCGTAATGTCCGCAAACAATAATGTGTTTTACTTTGAGAATACTTACTGCGTAATCCAGCACGCTCATTAGGTTTACATCGGTATGCACAACCATATTTGCGATGTTGCGATGAACGAAAATTTCGCCACCTGCGGTACGGGTAACTTCATTTGCAGGCACACGACTGTCACTGCAACCAATCCAGAGATATTGTGGCTCCTGACCCAATGATAAACGTTTAAAATAGTCAGGATCATCTTGTTTTTTTTCCATGGCGAATTTTCGGTTGCCATCAATTAATTTTTTATAGCTCTTTTCCATTTTTTAAATTTAATGTTCTGAAATTAATTCCACTTCATTAATTTCTTCTAAAATTACAATAATGTTTTTTAATTGCGCTGAATGTTTGAACTCCGTTATTGCTTCAATAACATCCTTATCAATAAACTGGCTTCTTCCTCCGTCAATGTAAACTTTTGAACCGGCAGGAACTGTTTGCAGTGTCTCTACAATTTTACCTTTATTTAAAAATGTTACATTTTGTGATAGCTTAATAAAATAATGAGGAACCCCATCAATTGTATCGGTAAGATATTTATAGGGGTTTTTGTAATTCTGCCGCAAAATAAAAATTACTGCAACTATAATTCCTATACTCACGCCGCGTAATAAATCAGTTAATAAAAAAACGATGATGGTTATAATGAATGGTAAAAACTGATCCCACCCCTGGCTGTACACATTTTTATAGATCCAGGGCCTCGTTAATTTATAACCGGTCATAATTAGGATAGCAGCTAAAGCAGCGTTAGGAATTTTATTGAGTAGGGAGGGGATAATGAAAATTGCAATCAAAAGTAATATCCCATGAAAAATAGTTGAAAATTTCGTTTTCGCTTTTGCAGTTACATTTGCGGATCCCCTAACGATTACTGAAGTAATTGGAATGCCACCTAATAATCCGCACAATAAATTACCACTGCCCTGTGCAATTAATTCACGGTTAGTAGGAGTTATTTTATTTTCAGGATCTAATTTGTCAATGGCTTCCACACTCAATAAGGTTTCTAAACTGGCAACGCAACAAAGCAGAAACCCGATTTCCCAAACTTTATAATATCCCAACGCACTAAAATCAGGAAAATGTAATTTGCTCATAAACGCAGTAGCCGAGGTTATAACTGGCAGATTTACCAAATGTTGTGGGTTTGAAATGGCATACTCAGAATTTGATGTAATGTAAGCTTCATTTAATAAGATGCCTACAACTACGGCCAGCAATGGAGCAGGCACCGCGTTTAAAATTTTGTTTCGTTTAATGAAGTTTGTTTGCCAAACAATAATAACCGTGATACATACAATTCCGACTAATAAAACACCCGGTGAAAAATTTGCGGCTGCCGATAATATTTCAGTTATGGTATTTTCTTTATCAATTTGCACGAAACTTTCATCCCCCTGAGGGTCACGATCATCTCCTAAAAAATGTGGAATTTCCTTTGCAATAAGCAAAATCCCAATCCCGCATAACATTCCTTTAATTACGGAGGAAGGAAAATAATATCCAATTATTCCTGCCTTAATTATTCCAAGAATAATTTGAAAAACACCGGCAAGGCACAATGAAGTAAGGAAAATTTCAAACGGTGAATGTCCGGGAATGAG
>OMJH01000029.1 GCA_900299295.1 Bacteroidota bacterium | reverse complement strand
TAAATGAAAATAAACTAAATTAGTGCTGTCCTAATTAAGGGAGGGTTACACCAGTGCGTTATCTGAATAGAATCGTTGCTCATATTTTCTTATAGAATCATTTGACCAATTTGTTATATACCACAAGAAGGCAGCATCAAGCATTTGGATAGTTTTATTCGAAGGGGAATCTATTCTAATTGCCTCTACTTTAATACGATCTTTAAACAAATAAATAAACTCTTTCATCTTAAAGACTCGATAATATTTCCATGTTTCATATAACAAATCAGCCTTTAGTTTTTTATCGTTCAAGTTGTCAAGCTTTTCGATAAAATCCTTTATCAAAGTGATTGCAAGATGTTCTTTTCTAAATAATTCTGTAGAAAGTAAAATTCCCTGTAACTCTCCAGCAAGTTTCTCTTTTAGCTTCATTTTTTAATAAATATTTAATGTAGTACCTAAATAGTGTTTGGGGAGAATAAATAATTTTATACCATAATTTACTTATTTTTTACATAAACTTATCTTTTGAAGAATAAATAACCGATACCAAAATCCAGTAATCACTAAATTTTATTTCATCCAAACCTCACGAGGTAATACCGTACAAAGAAAAACCTACCGGCCTTTTTTCATCAGATATTGAATTATTCAAATGCTGGTAATTATATACATCAGCCAAAGACATTTCCTTACAAGGGGCAGTATCTAAATTTAGCTTCTCCAAAATTGCTTTCACCTTTCCGGCAGCGAGTTTTCTGAATTCATATCGATAAATCATTCGACCCTTCCGCATGATGGCTGAATCGAGCATCGAGATCGGGCAATTAAATGTGCAGATTATCTTCAATTTCAAAGCATCACCCAGTAATCCATCCCCTAAATTCAAAAGGGTCGATATTCCTGATGAGGAGCTCATACTTTCACGCTTTTTGAGTAATTCCTCACAATCCTCCAAGACAATCACGCTCTCAGAAAAAGTGCTAATGAACGTAATAAACTCCGGATCACTTAAATGAGCAAAGAGATTATTTGGAATATAAATAAACCTAGTTGTGCTGTTCGCAATCAAATAACGTAAATAAGACGTTTTGCCTGTACCCGGCTCCCCATGGAACAATACTATCCCAGATTGGTCCGGTTTTTTAATAAAATCTAACAAGCCATTGTTCAACAAAATCAGGTCATCATTATAGTTTTCAACCAAAGAGATTTCGGAGTTTTTAATGTTGAAATCTGCAATGGCATAACCCTCATATTCCGATTTCTTGATCATTGAAAACCTCGATTGCAAGTCATTTGAACTTGTCAAGTCTTTTAGGTCTGATTCGAAATCAGCAAGCCAAATTTCGGATACTCCTTTATCATAACAGACAGATAAAAAATCATCTTCAAAGTGAATGACCACATTATTTGCCAAATGAGCGAACACTATTCCTGATGTCAGAATCCAATCCTGACCTTGTTTATATCTGAAATTCTTATTATTATTCAAGGCAATTGCACCATCTTGATACCTGGATTGAAGATAGCCAAATAACTTTTCGGAATCAATTTTTGCAATGTAAGTGCGGGCCAAAGGCAAAGCATTGTAATGCTGGGCAAAGTATTTTACACCAAAATTTTGATGTGGACTAAATAACTCATGTAATTGCTTCATGTCTTTAAAAATTTGGATTTACTATTCAGTTTGAAGGAAATTGGAAGCCAATAGTTTTTTTTGACCTCCCTTTATTCTCTTTCATCAATTCATTTTCACATTGACGGTATAACTCATCAAAGGTAGATTCCCCGCCAGATAACAAATGAGCAAGGAAGGTCTTTCGACCAATGTTGTCGATCTGCCCTCCTGAAAAAGAAAATTGATCTGCCAGCAACATTGCATCCTGCTCAGCCAGAAAATCAAATTTTTGCTTCCATATCTTTGCCGTAACCTCCTTGGTGGGTTTCTCAAATTTTATTTTGTATAAAAACCGGCGATCGAAAGCATCATCCAAATTTTTGGTCAAATTGGTGGTTGCAAACAAAATTCCCTTGAAATCCTCGATCTCTTGTAAAAGAATATTTTGCATCGAATTATGCATTTGATCCACGCTGTTCGAAACTGACACTCTTTTTCCAATAATTGAATCACACTCATTGAATACCAGAATTGGAGTCATCGGAAGCTTCTTAACAGCAGACCGGTAAGAATCAAATACCTCCTTCAGTTTTTTTTCAGACTCCCCCACCCATTTATCTTTGATCTGTGTTACATCAACAAAAAACAAGGACCGGCCGGTTTGTCGTGCTATTTGATAAATCGACTCCGTCTTTCCGGTTCCAGGGTAGCCATGAAAAAGCACTGTCAACCCTCCTCGCATGCCTTTTTCCTCCATAGTGGCTAAAACCTCCTCATATTTACCTGGCATCAATACACGGTGAATCAGCTCAATTTGGGACTGAATGGTTTCGTTATGAATCAGATTCACAGATGCTATGCTCTGCGGTTCAATCAACTTCGACCCTTGGTGATCCGCATTTTTTGTTCTTAGTAACTGCGCATCCTCCCCAAAGATCCTTTCTAAGGCATTTTTGGTAAACATCAATTGAGTTCCACTTACAAACGCATCTTTTGATTGTTCAATGATTTTTCGTTCAAATAAGATCGATTTACCGAATAAAAATCGGCGCTTTAATTCAATTCGGTCCCGCATCGGAACGATCAGCCGGTTTATTCCTTGCTCGATCTGTACTTCATGAATCCCCAAGCAGGTCTTTGAATAGATATACAACAGCATTATCTCCTCTTGGAAACTGATATTCAAACCAGCATACATATCAAATATGGGCAACGACAGATTGTTTTGCTTTAGAACTGTAATCCTGCTTACCATTTCCTCATAATCAATATCACCACTCTGCTTGTCATAAAAAACCAGGTCAAATTTTTCCCCTAATGAAAATATATCCAAACTTTCCTCTTGCAAATCAAGAGGATCTTCGTTGGAAATGGTCTCCAAAACTTTTTCCGGAACAGTAAAATTTCGATCAGACAAATTTTTCGAACTGGTAAGTTTCTGGAGTAAACGGCGATCCGTTAATTCCTTTAATAATTTATCGAGCTCAATTGCATCAAATGGGCTACATCTGATATGTCGCTGTATTTCGCGAGTTTGAACACGTGACCCTACCAACGTCAGATACAATACCACGCAAAACAAGGCGGCTTGATTGGGAGGACATTTTAAATAGGCACAAATATCTGCAAGCGAATCCTGCAATTGAAGTACCTCTTTACTGAAATCAGTGTACTGACTGTCTTGCGGTGCTCGTAGCTTAAGCGCTACAAATTCCATGTTTTTTAAAACACTTAATCGTTCTTGATCCATAGTATTATTTTTAGTTTTACAATAATTTAATTCACGGAGCGTCAAATCTCTATGCAATCGGCCCTTCCTTTGAAAGAACATTGCGCAATTCCATCAATAAATTCCCCATCACATTTTTACCCTCCCACTTTCCATTGATCAATCGAGCACCCCAAAATTCATGGCGTGCTCCCTTTCTCTTACCAATATTCTCTATTATTAGTCTGTCACCTGTTGCTAATAACAATTTTGTTAGTTTTTCATTTTGAGTAAATTTCAATTTAATACAGGTGCGCATATTATTCAAATCCTCTTCTGACATTGGGGTTATACTCATTTCGGTTTTATACTTTTTCGCCTTCATTTTTGCTCCCATAGGACTTTTTTCATTCCTGATTATTTCCCTTATATCCATATTTTTAAACCGTAAAGCTTGGAATAGGGCCTCGCTTGTGTTCCATTTCTTATTATCAAACATAATGGCATGCGGAGACAAATTTCCTAACCAC
>OMJH01000028.1 GCA_900299295.1 Bacteroidota bacterium | reverse complement strand
GTTCCAACGTGGTTTTACCCGGTGTTGATCCTGATATGCTACACCAAGCCAGGCAAGCCGCAAAAAGTTCTTCAGGGGGTATTCTTGACCTGATCAACACATTTGCAGGTGGTGCCTTTTTTAAAGCATCAATTTTTGGATTGGGGATTATGCCGTATATCACGGCTTCCATTATTATTCAGTTATTAGGAATGGCGATCCCATATTTCCAAAAGCTTCAAAAAGAAGGTGAAAGCGGTCGTAAAAAGATTAACAGTTACACACGTTGGTTGACGGTTGCAGTAACAGCAGTTCAGGCACCCGGATATTTAGCTACTCAGGTTTATACATATCCTTCCGCCATCGTCGATAATTCTTTTTTCTGGGGAATCCAATCTTCTGTTATTCTGGTTACAGGTACTTTATTTGTGATGTGGTTGGGAGAGAAAATAACCGACAAGGGGATAGGTAATGGAATTTCAATGATCATCATGATCGGTATTATAGCCCGACTTCCTTATGCCATTTCAACAGAATTTGGATCAAAGCTGAGCAGTACTACTGGTGGAGGTATGATTTTCATGCTCTTGGAAGTTGTAGTGTTGATGTTTGTAATAATTGGATGTATCATGTTGGTACAGGGTACCCGTCGAATCCCTGTTCAGTTTGCAAAGAAAATTGTGGGTAACAAACAGTATGGCGGCGTTAGACAATATATTCCTTTAAAGCTAAATGCTGCGGGAGTTATGCCGATCATTTTTGCCCAGGCAATTATGTTTATCCCTGCTGCAATTACACGGTTTGAACAAACAAATACCGGTTTTTTATCGTCTTTCACTAATCAATATTCTTTTGCATACAATTTAACTTTTGCAATCCTCATTATTCTTTTTACTTACTTCTACACTGCTATTATGGTTAATCCAAACCAACTGGCTGAAGAAATGAAGCGAAATGGAGGATTTATTCCGGGTGAAAAACCAGGCAAGCGTACTGCCGAGTTTATTGATTCGGTAATGAGTAAAATAACTTTGCCTGGATCTGTTTTTCTGGCTGTTGTGGCAATTCTTCCTTCAATTGCGTTCTCATTGGGAATTCAAAATGAATTTTCTAATTTCTTTGGTGGAACTTCGTTGTTAATTCTTGTAGGTGTTGTGTTAGATACATTACAGCAAGTCGAAACTTTCTTGTTGAATAGAAATTACGATGGCTTTATGAAATCCGGTAAAATTAAGGGCCGTACAAGTGGCGCAATGATTCAACAAAATCAAATGTAAGATGGCGAAACAGGCATCCATAGAAGTAGACGGAACCATTGTGGAGGCATTGAGTAATGCAATGTTCAGGGTTGAGTTGGAAAATGGTCATATAATTATTGCACACATATCCGGTAAAATGAGAATGAATTATATTAAAATTTTACCCGGAGATAAGGTTAAAGTTGAAATGAGTCCATATGATTTAACAAAGGGAAGGATTACTTTCCGCTATAAATAATTGGTTGATAAAAACTTAGAAAAATGAAAGTAAGAGCATCAATAAAAAAGAGAAGCGCCGATTGTAAAATCGTCCGTCGTAAAGGAAAACTTTATATTATTAACAAAAAGAACCCTAAGTTCAAACAAAGACAAAAATAATTGTCGTAATTTTGCAAACCCATTTAAAACTTAAATAATGGCAAGGATTGCTGGTATTGATTTACCAAAAAACAAAAGAGGAGAAATTGGATTGACCTATGTCTATGGCATTGGCCGCAGTTCATCTCAGAAAATTTTGCGCGAAGCGAATATTGATTTCAATAAAAAAGTTTCTGAATGGAGCGATGATGAACAAAACGCTATTCGTACAATTATTAACCGTATGAAGGTGGAAGGTGCATTGCGTTCTGAAGTTCAGTTAAACATAAAGCGTCTGCAGGATATTAGTTCATACCGTGGGATTCGCCACCGACTTGGACTTCCTGTTCGTGGTCAACGCACCAAAACCAATGCGCGTAATCGCAAAGGAAAGCGTAAGACAATTGCCAATAAGAAAATGGCAACCAAATAATTGAATTTAGGAGCGAGCCTCTGCCGGGGTTTGCGGATTATCATACCGAACGCCGGGGTATGCATTTTAACCGGCGATTAAATTTATAAGAATGGCAAAACAACAACAGCAAGGCACAGCAACTTCTGCCAAGGCCGCGGCAAAGAAAAGAGTGGTAAAGGTAGAGGTAACCGGTCAGGTTCATATCAACGCCACCTTTAACAACATCATCATTTCCATTACTAATAACACTGGCCAAGTAATTTCATGGAGTAGTGCTGGTAAAATGGGATTCAGAGGTTCTAAGAAAAATACTCCTTATGCTGCACAATTGGCTGCAGCAGATTGTGGAAAAGTTGCTCATGATGCAGGACTTCGTAAGGTGAAAGTTTTTGTTAAGGGACCAGGAGCAGGTCGTGAATCTGCAATCAGAACTATAGGAACAACCGGAATCGAAGTTGCCGAAATAGTTGATATTACCCCGATTCCACACAATGGTTGTCGTCCGCCAAAAAGAAGACGTGTTTAATTTTTAATAATTGTAATTTATATAAGGTATGGCAAGATACATTGGTCCAAAGTCAAAGATTGCGAGAAAATTCAAGGAACCTATTTTCGGTCCGGATAAGGCCCTGGAAAAAAAGAATTACCCTCCTGGGCAACATGGCGCGGCTAAGAAAAGAGCAAAGCAATCAGAATATGCTGTTCAGTTGCAGGAAAAGCAAAAAGTGAAATATACTTACGGAATTCTGGAACGTCAGTTTGCTAAAATTTTTGGATTGGCCGCTTCTGCTTCTGGTATTACCGGTGAGGTGCTTTTGCAACTAATCGAATCTCGTCTTGATAATGTTGTTTATCGTATGGGAATTGCGCCAACGCGTTCAGCTGCCCGTCAGTTGGTTTCCCACTGCCATATTACCGTTAACGGTAAGGTAGTAAATGTACCTTCAGCTATTTTGAGACCTGGTGATGAAATTGCAGTGCGTGAAAAATCTAAATCACTCGAGGCAATCAGCAATTGCGTGGCTTCGGCTGCTTCAAAATTTTCATGGATGGACTTCGATAAATCAACCTTAACTGGTAAATACATCAACCGCCCTGAAAGAGCCCAGATTCCTGAAAATATTAAGGAACAGTTAATCGTTGAATTGTACTCTAAGTAATTTTAGTTCAATTGTGTTTTTAAAATCAATATTAAACAATTAAAAAAAAAAATATGGCAATTTTAGCTTTTCAGCGCCCAGATAAAGTCATTATGGTTTCAGGAACAGAAAACCACGGAACGTTTGAGTTCCGTCCGCTTGAACCTGGATTTGGAATTACCATTGGAAATTCGCTTCGTAGAATTCTATTATCTTCCTTGGAGGGTTATGCGGTGACTTCAATTCGAATTGATGGTGTTGATCATGAGTTTTCAACTATAAAGGGAATTACTGAAGACGTTACTGAAATTATTTTGAATCTTAAGCAGGTTCGTTTTAAACGTCAACTAGATAACCACGATCATGAAAAAGCAGTAATTAATTTTTCAGGAAAAGAATTATTAACTGCAGGTGACCTTGGGAAATACTTGAATGGTTTTCAGGTTTTGAATCCGGATTTGGTAATTGCACATTGTGATGCAAATATGAAACTGAAAATGGAAATCGTGATCGAAAAGGGACGTGGATATGTACCTGCAGAAGAAAACAAGCCAAGCAACCCTGCTCATGGTTTAATACCTGTTGATGCAATCTATACGCCAATTCGCAATGTGAAATATCATGTTGAAAATTATCGTGTGGAACAAAAAACAGATTACGAGAAATTGGTGATGGAAATTACCACAGACGGTTCAATTCATCCGAAAGATGCTTTAAAGGATGCTGCAAAAATTTTAATTCATCATTTTATGCTTTTCTCGGATGAGAAAATAACATTGGATGCTGAAGAAAAAAGTAGTGAAAGCGAATTCGATGAGTCGTCGCTGCACATGCGTCAGTTGTTGAAGACCAAATTAGTTGACATGGATTTATCCGTTCGTGCATTGAATTGTCTTAAGGCTGCGGATGTGGAAACATTGGGAGAACTTGTTGCATTCAATAAAAATGATTTATTGAAGTTCCGCAATTTTGGTAAAAAATCGTTGACTGAATTAGAAGACTTGGTACACAGCAAAGGATTACAATTCGGAATGAATGTAGCAAAATATAAATTGGATAAAGAATAATTGAAACACTTAAAAAATGCGTCACGGAGATAAAATTAATAACCTAAGCAGAACCAGTTCACATCGCAAAGCGATGTTGAGCACAATGGCATGCTCACTGATTGAAAGCAAACGTATATTTACTACGCTTGCCAAGGCGAAAGCTTTGCGTCTGTTTGTTGAACCATTGATTACAAAATCAAAGAATGATACTACCACGAGCCGTCGTGTTGTTTTCTCTTATCTTAAAAACAAGAAGGCCGTTTCCACTTTG
>OMJH01000027.1 GCA_900299295.1 Bacteroidota bacterium | reverse complement strand
TAGTATACTGTTCCCGGAGTTAAGACGGGGAAGGTGCCGTCGTCTTGCGCAAGTCCCATTTCATTGAATTGTTCTTTAAAATTTTCGAGCACATCCGGAAGAATTGATTTCCCTTCAAAAACATTTTTCTTTTTTTTCTCATCAAAAGAAATGGTGTGTCCGTTCACGTGATGAATGAGTTTGCGCTGGTCGGGCACAAATTCGATGGTTTGGATAAATGTGTCACGTTCAATTTCGTAAGGAAGTTTTACAACCAAAAACTGGTCAGTGCCATTGCCTTTAATTGTCACCGCATCTTTCATTTTAATGGTGAGATCAGGCTTCCCGAAAAATGAACCGGTAAAATAATTCGGACACGGAGGTTCTATGGTTGTATCGCCGCGTGGCATTTTGTTTTCGATCCACGATTTGATGAGTACAATTTCAGAATCTGTAAGAACGCGCTCTCCCGCGAAATGCGAATAAGTTGGGTCGGCGGGCCATGGGGGCATGTAGTGCGTGGTGACGGCAAATTTTATTCGGTTGGAATTTCGTTTTACTTCCGAATAACTGGTTAACGGGAAAGGTCCTGCTTCGCCTGTGCGATGACACGGCGTGCAATTTTTAAAAATTATCGGCGCAATGTCATTTGCAAAAGTTATCGTTTTTGAAAGTTCAATTTCATTTTTTTCTTCTGTGTTGCAAGAAAAAAATAAAACGAATAAAAGTAATGTCGCAATTTTTTTCATTCGTTGCGCATTTTAAATTGCAGAGGATATTTTTGGATCAACGCGGATAGTTTTTCGGAGCAGGAACCTGCCATTTTATTTTTTCGTTTTAACTCCTTACGCTCAATCATTTTTTTTGTCAGGCGCGCTTGACCACCGTAAAATTTTGCAAACCAAGGGAAAACGGTAAAGGCAGCATTAAAGTAAAGTTTGTTGGCAATCAAAAAATAAATTCCTGTTGCAAGTCCCCCTGTTATTGCTAATGAAGTCAATCCCCTTCCAACGAAACCGCTCGCAATTGTTCCTGATCCCGGAATAAGGTAGGACATTGTCAGAAACATTTTTTTTCGTTTTGTTTCGTAGCGAAAAACTTGGTTAAGGCATTCGAGGCATAAAACGGAGGAATCTTTTAAGGCAGCCCTGCGAATAAAATAACTAACTAAGGACGTGTCGTATTGATTGTAAATCAATGCGCCCAGCAACAAATCCTGAGCGCTTGTATCCTTCTTCTCTTCGAGGTAATCTAAAAAATAGGTTTTTGCATTATTAAAATCGTTTGTCACAAAAAAAAGTAAACTCGCATTGAATAAAAAGTTGATTTTGCTAACTTGATTTTCAATCAGCACTTTTTTTACCCGTTTCACTTCGGCAACTGCTTCCGCGCTTATAATCTGATTTCCGAAGTAAATCTCCGATTTATTTAACAACAGGGTGTTGCGCAGCGTGTCGTTTTTGGAAAAGAATATTTCTTTTTCAAGCCTTAACAGTTGTTCGTTTGAAGATACCTGAGCGCTAAGGTTCAGGGTACAAACGGCTGTTATTATTAATTTCAAGATAACGCGCTGCATTCAGTATAAATTGCTTCTTCTTTTCTTTCTTTACTTTTTTCACTTCAAGATAACTTCCGTAAACGTTTGACAGATAAAAAATCCCGCAGTAACTTAGGTTGAGCAGGGTATATGGGTTTTTTAATCCAATTTTTCTTACGGATTCATAAATAGTTGCGCCATACAGCAGGTGTACAAAGAATACATTCACGAACGACTGATTGCGGCCTGCGTATCCCTTGCCGAGTCCGGGGACAAAGGTGCTGAGCAAGCCGCCAACAAAGGGTTTTTTTTTGTCGAAGCGTTTATACGTTTCGAATTCTTTTTGCAGCCGGTCATCAACTAAAAGCAGTGAGGATGTGCGCGGTTGGTTTGCTGCATAAAAGGCCGATTGGGCATTTAAAAAATTCTGTGGCAATGTTTGATCGAGGTAATTTTTATTAAAAATTTCCGAAGCAACCGTGGGGTTGCGTAACGCAAAAATGGCGGCTACATTCATTGCTTGCGTATCGCGTATAAATAGCAATGCTGAAGAATCGAAATGTGCAAGAAATTTGTTCGCGTTGTTATTGCCAAGGTAATACTTGGCCCATGCATAATGCAAGGAATCTGTTGGTGTTGTTTTTTCAACCGACCGGAGATAGGATTCACATTCGCGTTGAAGATTATTTCTCTGCAGATGCGATATAAAAGGAAGATTAAGCTGCGCAAAGAAGCAAATCGGCAAAAAACAAATGACGACCAGTATATTTTTCAGTTTATGCAAGTTCCACGTAATTCTAGTCGTCTAAATTAAGAAGAACTTAGCAAGGATATGCCGTGCGAAAGTTGTTTATGCCGCTTTCTTTAGTAATTCCATTGAAAGCGTTGAAGAAGCCATTTTTTTAGTGATTCCCTGTAAACCAAACACGGGAAATTCTTTAAATACCCTTGTGAAAGATTTTTCAAACAACACGTCCACAAACTTATTCCCACTATAAACGAAGCCGATTTTATCTTCTGGAATTTCATAAAAGCAATCTCGCGTTTCAAAAACGATTTCGCAGATGAATTTGTTGAGTTCTGTTCTTGCGGCATGTTCTTTTTTATCCAACTCTACCGCTTCTCCATATTGCCGAAGTTCAATTTTCGTGTTTTTCAGTTCACGAAGTGAAAGAATTTCTCGCTTCATTAAATCTGTTTTCCTTGACGAGAGAGAAGCAAGATCCGGAGCAGTACTTATATCTATGTTCCCGATTTTTGCCCCGGCCTTTTTCAGTTTCTTTAACAACGGAATTATTTCATCCGGACCTGACGCGTTTTCGTTTTGAAGGTTGAGATGTTTGATCCAATCGTTATAGAACAGGTTGAGTTGATCAACCGCTTTCTTGTAGTCGATAGTAATAATTTTTTTCATACTAAATTAATCCCCCGTCCATTAAGGCGGGGGATTTGTTTTTTTAGTTTTTTGGATGAATTTTAAAATTTAGTACCACGATATCGGTGAAGATTTTACGCGCACCATCTTTGTCGGTGTAGTTACGGTAATTGATTTTTCCTTCTACTGTAACGAGGGT
>OMJH01000026.1 GCA_900299295.1 Bacteroidota bacterium | reverse complement strand
CTCTCTGTATTACAAGTGCGTTCTTTTTAGTGCTGATAATAATATTAGCTTCCACAGATAGCGACGAGTAGAACGCAGATGAATTTTGCGCTTCAATTTCTGCAATTACTTTTATTGTTTTGTTGGTTTGCGATATGCGCGGATAAATTTCACGTACTTTTGCCTTAAAGGTTTCATTCTCGAAAGCATCTATAGTGAAAACAACTTCCTGTCCGGGTTTCACAAAGCGGATGTCGGTTTCATCAATAAATAACTCCAGTTCGAATTTGTTTTTGTCACCGATTTCCATAACGGGTTTCTGAAGAGAAATCATTTCACCTTTTTTCGCGTCGACGTCATACACCATTCCTTTTTTCTCCGCTGTAATCAGGAATTCATTTTTATTGGCGAGCAAGGTTTGATATTGCAATTCAGCATTTGCTGCTTCAGTAGCCAAGCGATCTTTTGTTGTTTGCCAGTTGTTTTGCGCTTTCATCAAATTTTGTTTGGCTATTTCATATTGTAATTTGCTTAGTTCAAATTGAGATTGTGAAATAGCATTTTGTTTGATGAGATTTGAATAACGCGCAAAGTTGAGTGAGTCAAGATCAAAACGTGCCTTTGCTGTGGAAACCTCGTTTTTTAATGCAGATAATAAAGGCGAGTTGTTGGTATTGTTCTTTTGAGCCAGCAGCATTGCATTTTTAGCGCTTTCTGCATTGAATTCGGTTTGGTCGTTACGAATGGTGATGAGTGTTGCACCACCGGCAACAGTATCGCCTACGCGGACATGAATCTCGGAAACGTAACCCGGAAATTTCGAATACACTTTATAATCATCAACAGGAAATAATTTTCCGGAGGCGTAAACACATTGTGTAATGTCTTTTCGTATGGGCCGGGTTTCTGTGTTTTTATTTTTACAGGAAAATAGGGCCAGCATCACGAATGAAATGGTTATGAAAAGAATTAAATTTTTGAAGGTGCAATAAAGCGAATTCATGATGGAATTATTTTACAAGGGTTCCGGTAGCTTTCTGGTAATCGATTTTAGCGATGAACAAATCATACAATGCATTAAAGTAATTTGTTTCGGCTTCTTTTAACGATGTTTCCGCATTTATGATTTCCAGATTGCTTCCAACGCCCTGCTCATATTTTTTTGTTGCAACCGATAGAATATTTTGCGCGAGCTCACGATTTTTCTTTTGGGAATCAAGACTGGTCATCGCATTGAGCACTGAAGTTTTTGTAATTTGAATTTCCATGTCAATGGCCTGCTCCAGATTTGTGATGTTGTTTTTTGTTTTGAGAATTGTTATTCCCGCTTGTTTTATTCTGAAACCGTTTTGTCCTCCGCCAAAAATGGGCACATTTAATGTTGCTCCGACAATACCGATAGGGTACCATTTTTTATCGGCGTCGAAGAAGTCAAAACTTGTGCGTTGCGCCTGTTCAACAAAACTTCCATAACCAACCAGTGTTGGCAATGCAGTTAGACGATAGCGTTTCAATTGAAGTTCGTTCAATTTTTGCTGCGACTGCAGTAAGGCATATTCGGCACGCGCTGCGTACGAAGTTTTCCCGGCTTCATTCAACGCTGCGGATGGCTCCTGCATACCTTTAATCGAATCGAGTAAAACAATCGACTCATTTACTTTATATCCCATTTGAAATTTCAGCAGTGTCTCACTGATGCCGACCAACCTTGACACTTTTTCCTTTTCTGCATTCAGATTGTTGAATGTAACTTCCAGGCGATCAACATCAATCTTTTCCACAAATCCAGCCGTATTCATTGCCTTGGTGTCGTTCAGCATTTTCTTCAACCGTTCAATATTCGCTTCCAGCAATTTTATTCTTTCGCGGTTGATTAAGACTCCATAATAGGCTTTCGAAACATTTTGTGCAGTTTCCGTTTTTGTTCGAAGTACATTTTTTTCAGCAAGCCGCGCACCTTCTTTACTTGCCATTAGCGCAATCATATAATCGCTGGAAAAAATTAACTGACTTACGCTTGCACTTGCAGTTGCGTTGTATTGCAAACCGAATTTTACCGGAATGAATGTACCGGGAGGCCCACCGAATGCAGCTGCAGGTAATAACGAAGTTGGAAGTTCAACATAGTCTTTGAAATCGAGACTGGCGTTGATTTGCGGTAAGGCTGCGCCGGCAATTTGTTTTTTCAGGTATTGCTGATTTTTTACATCCAGCTCAGCATTTATTTGAGCAGTGTTGTGCGAATACGCGTAATCCAACGCTTGTTGCAGCGTGAAGGTATTTTGTTGCCCCTTCATCAGTTGAAACGCAAGAACAATCCATACAATTATTTTTTTCATATTCAGTTTAGTCATTTAAATTTTTGTATTTGTTAAGGAGCTGGTGCCCTTTTAATGTTGTAATTCCAATGAGAAAATGCTCGAGTATGGTAAGCTGTATTTCTCCCATACTCAAATTTATATCGGGGAAAATACTTGTGTTTAATGCAAGATCAAATTGCGCCAGCCTGTAACGTGCCATTAACATCACGTTGAGATTGGAGCGGTAGATTTTCATCTTGATGCCTTTTCTCAGATTGTTTTCAAGTATGCCTAAAATGTGTTTTTGTTTAAAGTCTTCTAGGAGTTGCCACGCTTCAGGATAGTAGCGTTTCAGGTCGTAAATGAGTACGGGATTGATACTGGAAAAAATTTTACTGAGGTGCGTTCCGGTTTGAATGATTTCATGAATGGGATCCTTTGATTCCTTTGCAATTTTTTCTATCACTTGCAAGTTCATATACAGAATACCGCTGCACATTTCAAGTATGATCTGGTGCTTATCTTCAAAATGCTGGTACAGTGTTTTTTTGCTGATACCTAACTCACGCGCAATGTCATCCATGGTGATGCTTTTCACACCCAGTCTGAAAAACAATTCGGTTGCACCCTTCAATATTTTCTCTTTTGCCTCCATTAAAATTTCGCCCGCAAAACTACGGAAACTTTTTACATAAAAAATGTTTCCAATGTGCATAAATCATGCAAAATTCTGATTGTCAGTTTTTTAAAATAGCGTTATGGCCTTAATTTGAGGAGAATTGTACGCGTTTGCGGTAAAATTCACATCAGGAAAACAACTTCTGAAATAAGTCCTCCATTTTTGAAACCGAAACAACTTCAATGGAGTGCGATGAAGCATTCATGCCTTTTTTGTTGTATGCCGAAATATAAATTTTTTTGAAGCCGAGTTTTTCTGCCTCAGCAATTCGTTGTTCAATGCGTGTTACCGGACGAATTTCTCCGGTTAATCCGACTTCACCCGCAAAAGTGATGTGTTGCGAAAGTGGAATTTCTTCGTTGCTTGATAATATGGCGCAAACTAAAGCTAAATCGATGCCCGGGTCTTCGACTTTTATTCCTCCCGCGATATTCAGAAAAACATCTTTGATTCCCAAACGAAATCCGCAGCGCTTCTCAAGTACAGCCAACAGCATATTCAATCGACGTAAATCATAGCCCGTACTCGAACGTTGGGGTGTTCCGTACGCAGCTGAGCTGACCAGCGCCTGTGTTTCAATCAATAGCGGCCGATTGCCTTCCATTGATGCAGCGATAGCAACACCACTCGTTGCACTTTCTCTTTGGGTAATAAGAATTTCACTCGGGTTACGGACTTCCCGCAATCCGTTGCCTTGCATTTCATAGATCCCTAATTCGTTGGTACTGCCGAAACGGTTTTTTGTGGTACGTAACAAACGGTAAACATGGTTGCGGTCGCCTTCAAATTGCAACACGGTATCTACCATGTGTTCGAGTACTTTTGGTCCCGCAAGACTTCCTTCCTTAGTGATGTGCCCGATGATGAAAACAGGTGTTCCGCTTTCTTTCGCATAACGAAGCAACTCTGCCGCGCATTCACGCACCTGACTGACGCTTCCCGGCGAAGATTCAATCGTGGAGGTGTGCAGTGTTTGTATTGAATCGATGATAACAAGTCCGGCCTGCAGTTGCTGCAGTTGTTGCAGAATATTTTGTGTGTTTGTTTCTGTGAGAATGAAACATTGCTCATTGGTGATACCGATACGTTCGGCACGCATTCGGATCTGCTGTTCACTTTCCTCGCCGCTGACATAAATCACTTTAAATCCTTTCAACATTAACGCCAGTTGCAGCATCAAGGTTGATTTTCCAATTCCCGGTTCTCCGCCAAATAAAACCAATGATCCCGGAACGATACCACCACCCAACACGCGGGACAATTCACCGTCGTAAATGGCTAAACGCGACTGTTCCTGTTGTCCGATTTCACCAATGGGAATTGCTTTTGCGTTTTTCCCATCTGCGGAAGAACGGGTGAATCCTGTTTTCGAAGTTTTTGTAACGATTTCTTCTACCAGTGTATTCCATTCGTTGCAGGAAGGGCATTTGCCTTGCCATTTCACCGATTCCGCTCCGCAATTCTGACAGAAATAACTCGTTTTTGTTTTTGACATAAAGTTTTATTATCCGTAGCGAAAGTAAGCAAATGAAAGAAGTTTGGTCTTGAATCGAAATGAATTTTTTTCAACGAAAAAAAGCAACGAAACAAATTAAGTTTGTTTTCTTTATAGAGAAAAAAAAGGCAGTCCATCGAACTGCCTTTAAGAATATGGTAAAATAATTTTATTTACTGATCACAAATTTTCTTGTTACAAATGAACCGTCATTGTAAAATTTACAATAATAGATTCCGTTTTCAAGTGAATTGACATTAAGATGAATTTTTCCGGCATTTATTGTAACGGTAAAGGCTTGCATTAATTTGCCTTGAATGTCATATACCTCACATGGAACAGCATTGTTTTCATTTTTCAATGCACAATTCAAGGCAATCACATTGGAACCCGGGTTTGGATAAAACGCTCCAAATTGCGAGTTAAAAGTTTCTAAGTTTGTTCCAACATCAGGCAATTTTTCAATAAGGATATTAATCATCAGTTCTTCAATTTCGCGATTACGGTGAGCGGCCCATGCTCCGCTGATGTATTCGAAGGTGCGGTTACTATAAGGTAAAACACGATTGGTGCCCAAAACACATCCGGGACCGGTCATATTCCAGACAACATAAACACCACCGCTGGTCAACAAAATCGGATTGGTAAGCTGAGTAGTTACAAAAGAACCAAGTGTTACTGTTCCGGGGGCAACGTAAATTGAATCGATTAAATTGCCCGGTGTACCGTTTGGTCCGCTGTCATCAAAAACAAGCATTGAATATCCTGAAGCGCTCGGGTCATCCACAATGTAAGCCATCACGTCTGTTACGCGGCAAGGATGAAAGGGCGGTACGAAATAAGAACCTACACCACCGTCTCCTCCGTTCCAGCTCCATCCGCCTGCTCCGGCCTCAACTCCATTATCGTATGATAAACGAATAGATGCGGTAGTTGTATCTACAACGTTAACTTCCTGTATTTTTTGGTCATTACTTGGCGTAGCGTCTCCGGTAAGTTGTGTATTGGTTATGAAACGGAAAATTCCAGGGTTTACAGGATTGAATTGCTGTGTCATTGTTATTTGTTGAGTTTGACCTGGAGTTAAGGTATTCGTAGTTAAATTGTCTTGAACTTGTATTGCATTTGCAGTATTAACCACGCGCGAAAACACATTGAATGCATTCAGATTTTGATTACCGGTATTTTTTACTTCCGTTACCATTGGGTAGCTTGCTCCGTTTTTAGAAAGGAAAATCCCTGCGTTTTCAGAATTCCCATTGAACATTGTAGAAGCGTCGGAAACAGCGTAGGTAGTGTTGGCAGGATAATAGAATTTAATTGCAGTTCCTGTAGTAGGATAAGCATTTGCCATGTATTGAAGCCCGATGTTACCTGAATTGTTCTCTATGCCTACAACACTTGTTACCTGCGTTGGTGTTCCTGATTGTAGTTGGTACTGAAAGGTAATTGAACTGTCAATTGCACTCAGTATAACCTGAAAGGTATTGCTTCCAACCCCCGGGGCGTTAGTCGCATCCCAGAATGGAACAGTTTTCCAGGAAACGATAAGTGTATCATTGGCGGGATTTGTATACTTCCAGCATTCAGCACCATTAGTAGAGGTGAATAGCAAGTCAGAAGCCATTGTCGCTAAAAAATTCTGTGGGTTTGCCGTTGAAGGTATTGTGGGGAAGTTCGCGGATAATTGCCCGTTGGTGAATCCAAGGTATCCATTGGATCCGATCCAGAATTGAGTTACATCGTACCAATAATAATGAAATGGAAAACCGATAGCAAAAGGACCAACGTTATTGTCATCTGCGAGTCCGCTGATTTGTTGTACACCGGGTAGATTGGTTATTTCAATCCAGTTATACGCCGGACCTCCGGTAGCAAGATTGGTTTTCCAGGTATACCCGTAGGTATCAGGACCGCCCGTAGCCTGTGCATGTAAAAAAGAATTCATTGCGATTAACAACGAAATTCCTGTAAGTAATAATTTTTTCATGTAGTTAAATGTTTACACTTCAAACTTAAAAAATAAAACGCGAACAACAAGAATCAAGGCATAATAAAATTCAACATGTTTGGATTTCGCATACCTATTACTGACCTTTACAGAGTGAACTTTTTATATAAGCGATACATTCGTGCATTAAAAATTCAGCCGATTACTAAGGTTCAGCTGCAGCCTGTTGATTTACATTCTCACGCAAGCGTGAAAAAAATATACCATTCTGCGCTGTGGAAAGCAGGGATGCTTGGCGCAGGTGGTGTTTTTCTTTTTTATTTACCCATGTATTTTTTTTCTGTGTTTCAGAAAAAAATTTCACTCACGATTTTCGGTTTCACATTTGACTTTGCCTGTGCCGAGGTGAGCTGGTGTGCCTTACTCACGTTTTTGGAAATTATTTTCCTCACATTAGTACATCTTCGGATGGTTCATAACATCGCGGTTATTGCCGGAACCTTGAATATGGAAACCAAAAACGAAGTAACGAATGATCTGTTTAATGTGGCCACACTTCAGCATGATAAAATAATTAAAGGATTTGGTTTGAATCCTTTTCAGGGAATAAGTAAGTTTTTACTTTTTCTTATCAATCTTCTCAATGTACTGAAGGCTGTAATCGCAAATAAAATTTTACGTTATCTGATTCAACGTTTCTCTTCGCGCTATGTTTTGAAATATGTGCTTGATCTGGCTGGAACACCGATTTATGTATTGTTGAACATGTATATTACGCGACGAATTTATCTTGATTTGTTTGCCTCTCTTTACGGGCGACAGGTAGTTGACAATTATTTTAGTTCTGTTTCCAGTAGTGAATTGAATGAAGAGGAGAAAGAGTTGTTATACGATTCGATACAGTTGGTTGTTATGTGCAAGCGCGGGTTTCACCCGAATCATACGTATCTT
>OMJH01000025.1 GCA_900299295.1 Bacteroidota bacterium | reverse complement strand
TTCGTAATTGCTAAGAATGTAAAAATCTTTCGAGGGTAAGCCCAGGCCTCCCTGAGAAAGGTAAGGACGATTCCGGCGGGAATCCTTCATGTCGATATAGACATAAAAACTGAAAAGTGTTCCTGCGCCAAATTGATGTTGACGTGCACAACTTTTAAATAAATCTACTTTAGTTTTTGCAAAATTAATTTTGTCCAACTCAGGTTTTAATGGTGAAAATCCATTAGAATTTCTTCCCGTTGAATCCATTGAAGAAATCCAAAGTTCACGGATTTTCATTTTTTCACTGCCGGGAATTAAATTTTTTTCAGAAGCAATTTCGCGTAAAATTTTGTCTAGGTTCTTTTCATTTCGATCACGAATCTCAGAAAAACTACCCCATTGTGCCTCAGCAGGTGGAATAACTGCGTTATCCTGCCATCGGCCATTTGCAAAACGATTAAAATCCTGACGAGGA
The DNA here is from genome assembly GCA_900299295.1 of Bacteroidota bacterium. Taxonomy (GTDB): domain Bacteria; phylum Bacteroidota; class Bacteroidia; order B-17B0; family Aurantibacillaceae; genus AM-1111. The sequence goes on along the minus strand of OMJH01000025.1, from coordinate 21,041 downwards.
TCAGCGAGCCTGTCCATCATCGATAAATCAATCCCGATGTTGAATTGTGTTTGAGCTGTAGCCCAAACAGAGAGTAATAAAAAAACCGGAAGCTGAAATAAACGCATAATTAAAATTGAATAAACACAAAAATAGAAAAGATAGGTAAATATTTTTTAAAAACGAATAATTAATATTAGCTAATTTAACGGGCGAAAAAATGGCGCAGGTGGCGAAAATCAAACAATTATCTCAAAAAGAGACAAAATATGTTAGAATAAATTACAAAGGTGAAGTTATTGATGCGGATAAATCACTTCTTAAAATTCTTTTAAGTAAAAATACAGACAAAAAAAATATTACGTTATCCTCTATTTTTTTTGCCAAAAAAAATATTTCACTTAAAAAAATCAAATCAATTCTTGAAACAGAAAAAATATTTAAACAGACAGGAGATTTAAAAATCGGCGACTCAGATATACAATCTTGTCAGACTATTTACATTCTGCAACCAGATAAATCATGCATTGATGTGGTTTTTAATTTTGTAGAAAACACGGAAGGATTAATAAAAGAAATTGAGGCCTTGAACAGTATAGCTGACCACAACTTTCAAAAATTACTCAAAGCAAATGAAAAACTCGATGCAGCGAGACGAGCAGAAAAAGAAGCACTTTCGAGTAAAGAAAAATTCTTAACTAATATTTCCCATGAATTAAGGACCCCACTTACAGGAATTTCAGGCATATTACAACTGCTTTCAAAAACGAAAATCAACCAAACACAATCGGATTATCTGAATAGTATCACTCATTCAACCAAAAACATGGTTACAATGATCAATGAATTGTTGGATTTTTCAAAATTAAAATCGGGTAAATTTGAATTGAAAATTGCTGATTTCTCACTGGAGGATTGCATAAATTACACTGCCTCTGCGTTTTCTATTATTTCCTTAGACACTAAAATAAATTTTAATTTAAGCTATGACAAAGCCATACCGGCAATATTAAAGGGTGACAGCCTAAGAATTAGCCAGGTAATAAATAACCTACTGAACAATGCATTTAAATTCACTAACCGCGGATTTGTTTATTTAGAAACCAAATTATTGCATCAAGCAAACAATATTGGTTGGGTAGAGCTAAAAGTATCTGACTCTGGGATTGGAATTCCGAAAGATAGACTGGGAAAAATTTTTGACGAATTTTATCAGGCAGATACACCTACACCTTTACATACAGCCGGCACAGGCTTAGGCTTGGCTATTAGTAAGCATTTGGTACAAATTCACGGCGGCACTATTAATGTTACAAGTAAACCGGGCAGTGGCACAACCTTTAGCGTAACGATTCCTTTTGAATTAGGACAACAAAAGAAAAGGTTGAATACCGGCGTTAAAAAATTATTACTTCAAGGCAAACAAATTCTGATTTGCGATGATAACCCGGTTAACCTGTTGATCATGGAAAAAGTGCTGAGTGAACAGGGTGCAACTGTAACAATGACGAAGAATGGCAAAGAAGTACTTCCGCTTTTAAAATTAAAAACGTTCGATATTTTTTTGATTGATTTAAATATGCCGGTAATGAACGGTTTCGAACTTGCACAGGAGTTAAAGAAAAAAAACAAAGCACCCATGTTAGCGGTAACTGCAGGTAATGGCGAATTACTAATTAAAAAATGTGACCGGGCAGGGTTTTCAGGGATAATATTTAAACCGTTTAGCAATGAGGAATTGATAAAACAAACCATCGAATGTTTAGCAAATAAAACTTCATTGAAAAGCAAGAGTTCGGAAACTGAGAAATTACACCCCATTAACCTTAAAAAAATTAATTCCATCGCAAATGGAAATCAAAAAACTTTCAACGAACTGATTTCCTCAATTACAAGTAATCTCGAAACAAATATCCCGCAACTTAAAGAAGCAATTGAAACCGGCAATTTTAAAAAAATTCGAAGTTTTACACATCAACTTCGAACCATTTATGGATACCTGGATTTAAAAAACGAATTGCAAAGCGTAATTACAATTGAGGCCCTTTCTGAGCAGAAGAAAAACATTGCCAAAATTCGATTACTTTTTAATCCCCTTTATCAGCAGCATAACCAATTAAAAAGCGAACTGATTTCCTTGTTAAACTAAAATTCCTTTTGACGAATTTTAATCGTATATTTGCCGGAATTTTATTCAGTATTTTAATTAAGAAATAAAATTCACATGGCCGGCAAAATTCACCCCTCAAAATTTGTTTCTGAAGGTCTAACTTACGATGATGTTCTGCTCGTGCCCGCCCGTTCGGAAGTAATGCCGCGCGAGGTTAATACGCAAACGCACTTCACACGTGAAATACTTTTGAATGCCCCAATTGTATCAGCCGCAATGGACACGGTTACTGAACATCAGATGGCAATCGCCATTGCGCGCGAAGGCGGAATTGGCGTACTGCACAAAAACATGAGCGTCGAAAATCAAGCAGAACAAGTTCGAAAAGTTAAACGATCTGAAAGCGGAATGATTATCGACCCGGTTACACTTGCAGCTGAGGCTACTGTTGCTGACGCACTTAAACTGATGGCTGAAAATAAAATCGGCGGAATACCCGTTACCGATAAAGAAAAAAAATTAATTGGCATCGTCACGAATCGCGATTTAAGATTTGAAAAAAACCACATACGACCAATCCATGAAATCATGACTAAAGGTGACAACGTCATCTTTGCTCAAAAAGGAATTAATCTTAAAAAAGCCGAAGAAATTCTACAGAATTATAAAATTGAAAAGCTTCCGGTGGTTGATAAATCAGGCAAACTCATTGGCCTCATAACCTTTCGCGATATCATTAAAATTAAGGAGCGCCCGAATGCCTGTAAAGATCATTTAGGCCGATTGCGTGTGGCGGCGGCTGTCGGTGTTACCGCCGATACGATTGAACGTGCAACCGCATTGGTAAATGCCGGAGTAGATGCAATCATAATTGACACCGCGCACGGACACTCCAAAGGCGTTATCGAAACATTGAAAAATGTTCGAAAAAAATTCAAAGATCTCCAAATTGTTGTTGGAAATATTGCAACCGGAGCTGCAGGATTAGATCTGTTGAAGGCAGGGGCAGATGCGGTGAAAGTTGGAATTGGCCCCGGGTCGATTTGTACCACCCGTGTTATTGCCGGTGTTGGGGTTCCCCAATTAACTGCAGTAATGGATGTAGCCGGGGCCGTAAATGGAAAAATTCCTGTTATTGCAGATGGCGGAATTCGTTACACAGGAGATATTGTAAAAGCACTTGCGGCCGGAGGAAACACTGTGATGATTGGTAGTTTATTCGCGGGAACCGAGGAATCACCCGGTGAAACAATAATTTTTGAAGGAAGAAAATTCAAGAGTTACCGGGGAATGGGTTCGCTGGAAGCCATGCAGAAAGGTAGTAAAGACCGATATTTTCAAGATGCAGAGGACGACATTAAAAAATTAGTTCCTGAAGGAATTTCTGGACGTGTTCCCTATAAGGGAAGCCTTTCAGAGGTTATGTATCAATTTATCGGTGGCTTACGCGCCGGTATGGGTTATTGCGGCGCTAAGAACATCGCCCAGCTGCAAAAAGCAAAGTTTATACGAATCACTGCGGCAGGAGTTGCCGAAAGCCATCCGCACGATGTAGTTGTAACAAGGGAAGCTCCGAATTACAGCTCAAAATAAACTATCCGTTTTTTTTAAATTCATTTTACTTTCATTGCCACAAACATATAATTGTTAGCGGCTGCCAACACTTCGTATTCAAAACGATAGGCTTGTACAAAATTGGTGAAGGCCAGAAATTCAGATTGCGGAACAGCAAATTCATCAAAAATCAAAATATCGTCCTTTTTAAGTAAAGGATGCAACATAGTTAGAACGTATAAGGTGGAAGAATATAAATCAGCATCCAAATGAATTATCAAACGATTCTTAATTTGAAAGGATTTTAAAAACTCGGGAAGTGAATCCTGAAATAAACCTTTTAAAAATTGAGCACGATCGTCGTTTACATCAGGCAAAACACCGCCAGTACTCATTGCGCCTGCTTTAAAAACATTCCAGTCTTCCGGAAGCCCTGTAAATGTATCAAAGCCATAAAAACGGGAATCACTATGACGGTTATTTTCGACCCACCATTTAAATGAACGCCCGGCTGCAACGCCAAATTCGAGGTATTGAACAGGTTCATTTAAATTTTGATTTGCCAATAAAAATTCATAAAGAACAAAGCGTTTCTGATAATCCCATTTCGATAAATAAAAATCATTAAAAGGAAGTTTTGAATTTGCTTTCCTCCAACGGCTCAGTCGTGATAAATTGCCAAGATTCAACATCAAATTTTCAAATGGCGACATCAGGCGGTGAAGATTAAACCGCATGAAGTTTGATTTAAATTTCCGAATGATGGAAAGGTGAAAAATCATTGTTAATCAGCGATGGCAAACTTACTAAAATCTGTGAAACCGAAATAAGATATTGTGAAGAATGAGCAATGAATTTCATTTCTTCTTAATTTTAGGAAGTAATGCTTCAGGATTTTCCGGAAAAACTGCGACAACGAATTCAATCTTTGCCCGATGAACCGGGCGTGTATCAATATTTTGACAGCGGAGGAAGCATACTGTATGTAGGGAAAGCCAAAAATCTAAAAAAAAGAGTGAGTTCATATTTCACAAAGGAACATGATACTTCACGTTTACGGCTACTCATAAAAAAAATTGATGAAATAAAAACAATCGTGGTAAAATCTGAAGCTGACGCCCTTCTTTTGGAAAATAATCTGATAAAAGAATTACAACCGCGATACAACGTTAACCTAAAAGACGACAAAACTTACCCCTGGATTTGTTTAAAAAATGAATCTTTCCCACGCATTTTCCCTACTCGCTTCCCGGAGAAAGATGGCAGCGAATACTTTGGCCCTTACGCCTCCGTTAAAGCTATGAATACGGTACTAGAACTTATTCGTGACTTGTTTCCGCTGCGCACCTGTACATTCCTGTTAAGTGAAGAAAACATTCAATCCGGAAAATTTAAAACTTGTCTCGATTATCATATCGGAAAATGTAAAGGACCATGCATCGGCGAACAAACCGAAAATGAATACATTTTTTCAATTCAAAAAATAAAACAAATACTGAAAGGCAATTTCAATTTTGTTGTGAAAGAAATGAAATCAGAAATGAATTCGCTTTCGGAAAAAATGGAATTTGAAAAAGCACACACCATAAAAACAAAAATTCAATTGCTTGAAAAATATCAGTCGAAAAGTTCCATTTCAAGTACTTCAATTCAGGATGCAGAGATTTATAATATAATTTCCGATGAAAATTCAGGTTTTGTCAACTACTTAAGATTAAAAGAAGGTGCGGTGGTATATGCCTTCACTTACGAAATACAAAAAAAACTGGAGGAAAACGATACTGAATTACTTCACTTTGCCATTCATGAAATCCGTAATCGTTTACAAAGCGACGCATCGGAAATTGTGATTCCGTATAATTTGGAATATGAATTTCATAATGTAATTGTAACGATTCCAAAAGCAGGAGAAAAAAAACAGTTACTGGATCTGAGTTTAAAAAATGCTATCCAATTTAAGCGTGAGAAAGACAAACAGCAAGAGTTGGCAAGTCCTGAACGACATACTAACAGAATTTTATCTACCTTGATGCGAGACCTTCGGCTTAAAGAAGAACCACGTTTGATTGAATGTTTTGATAATTCCAATATTCAGGGTGAATTTGCCGTTAGTGCAATGACAGTTTTCAGAAACGCGAAGCCCAGTAAAAAAGATTATCGTCATTTCAATATTAAATCTGTTGAAGGTCCTGATGATTTTGCAAGCATGGAAGAAGTAATTTTCCGAAGATATAAACGAGTTATAGAAGAAAAATTACCTCTTCCCCAATTAATTGTAATTGATGGTGGAAAAGGGCAATTAAGTGCCGCAATGAAATCACTTGATAAGCTACAACTTACAGGATCTATAGCAATTGTGGGAATCGCCAAACGACTAGAAGAAATATATTTTCCAAATGATCCCATTCCGTTGTACTTAAATAAAAAATCAGAAACACTAAAGATTATTCAGCATATACGCGATGAAGCGCACCGGTTCGGTATAACCCACCATCGCAAAAAAAGAAGTAAGGCATTACTTAAGACAGAGCTAACTGAAATTAAAGGAATCAGCATAAAAACAGCAGAAAAACTTTTAAAGAAATTCAAATCTATCAGTGTAATTCGCACATTAACTTTAAATATACTTGCTGAAGAAATAGGAATTTCCAAAGCTACAATTATAACCAATCATTTTTCCACTCAAACTGCTTAGGAATAAGTATAAAGCGATTGGAATTTCTAACTTTGCTGGATTAGAATTCGCCTATGAAAAATCAAACTTTTAAATTATTTCTTTTTTCAATAGTAATGCTGATCACTTTTCAAACCTTTTCTCAACGTAAAAAAATTGAAAAACCGGATACCGGAATCGTAATGATGGACATTAATTCCGCTTTAACCGTTGATGGAAAGGAAGCAAGTGATTACAGTTTTTGCCTTCATCGCAACGGATATACAGTGGATTCACACTTTGTAAAAAAAACAGAAGTAGTCGCTGCCGAATTACACAGAAATGATATTTATGCGCTTTCATTTCACAAAGAGGGCTTTCCTGATAAATATGTGATAATTGATATGCACGTACACAAAGGAAAAGCTAAATTAAACTTCTATGAAATTGCATTTGAAATTGAATTACATCCACAGCATGGCATGCACAAAGAAGAATATATTGATCATCCGGTTGCTATTTTCAAGTATGATAAAAAAGCCAATGAATGGAATTTTAGCACCAAATACCACGAAGAAATTCATCAAAAGGAAAAAATACATCGAAAATAATAACTTACTTAAAAGATTTTTTTTGTAAGATTTTTGCCCAAAAACTTTTAAATAAAAAAACAAAATAAATCGGCTCAATGCTGAATAACAGTTCTAACTTGATTTTAAAGACAACAACGATACATTTAAAGCTCTTTCTGAATAAACGATGAAATTGCATCCAAAACAAAAAACAAGCCTTTGCAAAAATTATAGATGGGGAAAACAGTATTCGTAGCGCCATTAGATTGGGGATTGGGTCACGCAACGCGCTGTGTGCCTCTGATTCGTTCACTTATACAAGCCGGGCATTTGGTTCATTTTGGTGTAACGGAAACAACAAAAAAAATATTGGATGAAGAGTTTACTCATTTAAATAAATATTATTTATCAGAAACGAAAATACATTACCACAAATTCCTGCCCGCATGGTTCAGCATCTTATTGCAAACGCCGCGTTTATTAACTAACATTCAGCGTGAAAAAAAAATTACAAAAAAAATTTTCGATCAAATCAATCCTGACGTTGTAATAAGCGACAATCGTTACGGTTGTTATTTTCCCAAAGCAAAAAATATACTCATAACACATCAATTAAAATTTAAACAAACCGGTTTGAGTTTTTTTTCCGAAAATATTGTAAACCACCTTGTAAAACATTTTCAGGAAATATGGGTTCCCGACTTCGATAACAAAACTTTAAATTTAAGTGGGGAATTATCACGCAATAAAAAATTCGAGCTCACCACTAAATTCATTGGACCCTTATCACGACTAGAGCCTTCAACTATAAATCAAGAAAAGAAATATTCTTTTTGTTTTTTAATTTCCGGACCTGAATCATTGCGAAGCATTTTTGAAAAAGAGGCAGTAGCATTCGTGAAAAATTCGAATGAAAAATGTGCTATTGTACGGGGAAGTTCATTACACCATAAAATTATAGAAACCACGCTCAATTGTGATGTGTTTGACTTGCCTGACAGAAAAAAACTTGAACATATAATTTCCGTGTCTGAAACTATTGTCTGCAGAAGTGGTTATTCAAGCATCATGGACATTGTTAAAATGAAAAAAGCTGCCTTCATTTATCCTACTCCGGGACAAAGCGAACAACTTTATCTCGCAAAATACAATTCGAAACACCGAATGTTCAAAATGATAAATAAAATTTCAGACATTAGTGTTTTACCAAAACCTGAATGGCAGCAAGATTATTTCAGTTCAGGAACAGAAGAAAAATTGATGGAGCTTGTAAAAAACATTTGAAAAAGGCTATGGAAAATGATGATTTGAAATTTATGAAGGAGGCATTGAAAGAAGCCCATATAGCTTTTGAAAAGGATGAAATTCCTGTAGGATGTGTTGTGGTGAGCGGCGGGAAAATAATCGCACGTTCTCATAATCTTTGCGAATTATTGAACGATGTTACTGCGCACGCTGAAATGCAAGCCATCACCTCTGCTGCAAGTTACATTGGCGGAAAGTATCTCAACGAGTGTTCCGTTTACATCACCCTTGAACCGTGTCCGATGTGTGCAGGTGCTTTGAACTGGGCACAGGCAAAGGAAATTATATTCGGAGCAAGCGATGAAAAACGGGGTTACCGCAAATTCAATAGCAACTTACTGCATCCAAAAACAACTTTGAAAGGTGGTATTCTGGAACAAGAATGCGCAGCACTGCTTGTTGAATTTTTCAGAAAGAAACGTGATTAAACGCCTCCGCCACGCGATACAGTTACCCAGCGACCTTTTCGTGTTGAGGTGATACCGCTGTCGTACATTGCCTCTGCTTTAATTCCGGGTAAATAAAATTTACCGGTGTAGGAAGCATTTAATATAACTCGGAAAGTTTTTATACGCCCTGCTCCCAAATCAAAATAGGAATACTGGCGGTCGTCGCGGATATCCGTATAATTAGCGACATCAGCCTTTGCAACGGTTTCTTCGCTTTCATCCAAACGTTTATTATGAATTTCCCAACCGCTAGGGAAAATTTGTGTGAGCGCGATATTTTTCAAATAACCCATGTTGGATGTATTCCGCACACTCACTTCAGCAATAAAATCTGTGCCTTGTTCCATCTGTGCTACATCTATTACATCACCCTTCATGTTTTTGTAAACAATATTGACATCTAAACCGGAGGTCGTTTCCCGCTCCTCGCCCGCAGAAGGAATACCACGACTAACAAGTCTGACAAACAATAACCCGCTCGTTTTATTTTGAATGGCTACCTGACAATTAGCTTCGGCATTAGTGAGTTCTAAACGTTTAAATGATTTGGGTGAATTAACGGAAATTTTTTCTTTTCCAAATGTACACTCAGCAACAATACCTTTCCCAATACTATTTTTCTCCGCATATTCACTTACTGAAAGTAATGCATATGCAGTTGCCTGAGTGCTCAACCAGGAATCGGAAGAAAGGTATCCTGCGACTTTTTTCATTACTTCAAATCCTTTTGTTTTGTCATCAAGTAAAGTAAGTGTTTCCAAAATCATTGCTTCATCCCGCTCGGCACATCCGTATGTGTAACCTAATTCTGAATAGTCAGCTATTGAGGTGGAAGAGGCGGATATCAATTTCTTTGCAACTTCCTTCTGCCCCGCTAAAACGTAGGCAGCTGCCAAACGCCAACGAGCTGCCAAAGAAATTTCTTTATTTTCTTTAAGACGATTCATGGCACTTAATTCCGGAATTCCTGCCAGTGCAAGCGTGTACAATCGATAAGCCTGCGTAACATCTTCACGGAACAATAGGGCATTCCTGCTAGGCACCCATTGCTGGGCACGGGATTTTTGATACGCTTTCCAGTTATCTAGCATGGCAACTGGAACCACATAAGAAGCCTTCTGAGCCTCAAGTAAAAAGTGTCCGGCGTAATTGGTTCCCCAATCATCAGCAGCATTCAATCCAGGCCAATAAGAAAGTCCACCATTGCTAACCTGAAAAGATTTTATTTTATTTATTGCGGCCTTCACATTCGTTGCAATTCTGTTTTGTTGAGACGAATTAAGCTCTGTAAGTTTTGGCAGATATAACTGCGCAAACACAGCCGAAGTTGTTTGTTCGATACATCCATGTGGGTATTCGATCAAATAATTAAGTCGTTTTTCAAGATCAAGCGCAGGTATGGATGACAACTCCAGCGTGGCTGTATTAGAACCATAAATACCGGAAGGACGATAATCTCCGTTATATGTTTTACCTGCCTGAACCACCGCTTCTTTTACAAAACTCATTTTCGGATTTGGTGAACGCACTTCGATTGTAATTTCTTCCTTGCATTTTTCACCGGCACCTTCAGCAATTATTTTCACTGTATTCCAGCCAAGAATATCTTTTACTTTCAATTTAAAATTGACCACCTTATCTTCAACTCTATCGAAAGTCACTGCCTTTGAATTTTCCTCCAACAATTGCATTCCATTACCAGGCTGAACAGTTATTCTTGCCGATTTAACTTTATTTTCCATGGCAAAAACTGTAACCGGTAAATCAACTACTTCTCCTGGACCAATTACGCGGGGCAATGTGCTTAAAATCATCAACGGCTTTCTGACAGGAATTGTTTTTTCATCATTTCCGAATGCGTGATGGTAACCGGCCACCAGCATAATGCGAACAGAACCGACATATTGAGGTATGTTAATTTTATGCGTATTCACTTCGCCTTTTTTCAAATGGAAAGGACCGATGTAACGCACCATCGGAACAAATCGTCGGGCATTCTGGTTTTGATTATTTCCCAGGGCCTCGTCTCCACCAACAGCCAAAATACGCTGAATACCGCCAGCAGTAGCTCCCAAAACCTGATCGAACATATCCCATGTTTTTACACCAAGGGCTTCCTTGCTGTAAAACGCATTATACGGATCGGGTGTTTTAAAGCGGGTAAGATCGAGCAAACCCTCATCTACTACAGCAAGTGTATAGGTCATTTCCCTACCGTCTTTTTCAGAAACCTTTACGATTTGTTCTGATTCCGGCTTCCATACTTCAGTGGTAGAAATTTTCGGATAAAGCAGGTTATCGGGGTTAGTCACTTTTACTGCAGCAACTCCATAAAGCCGAATCGGTAAATCATTTCGTGATTGATTGTGCGGCTGCATAAGAGTAACATAAATGTAAATGTTCGGTGTCATCTCCTCTGTTATTTCGAGCCATGCATCAGTACTGTCTTTGGATGTTGTAGCCCAAAAACTCTTAATGATTCGCGAGCCGTTTTCCACAGTAATAAAAGCTTTGGTTCCTTCCGCGCTTGGAAAATGAATACGCGCAGCCTCCTTAGTTTTATATTCCTGTTTATCTGTAGTTACACTTAAAAAATTAGCGCCCTCATTTCCTTTTGGTGACTTACCCTCCCATGCGGGCCAGTCAACATGTACAACTGCACCCGTTGTATGGCCGCTTCCATAATTTTTTACCACTACAAGAAACCTTCCCCAATCCGGAGCATTTACCCTAAAATTAAATCTACCCCTTCCGTTTTCAAGCTGGATACGTTCAGATGAAACCGGGGTATGCATTTCAGAACTCATATAAGAGGAAAAATCACCGGTATAGTTGTCCCACCACCAACGCCAGGATAATTTATATACTTTCACTTCCACATCTGCTGACAATGGCATTCCACTTTCATTCACGTTTACAATTTCAAATACATGATCTTTTCCGGTGTATAAATAACCAATTCCTTTTTCCGGTTTAGGTATTTTAATTCCAACGTATTCACGGAATGGGGAAAGCGACAATGCAAAACGATCGGTACTGAAACTTCCACCTTCTTCGAAAGCTCTGACCGTGAAATTTGCTTTCATAATCCCGGGAGCATTCTCAGGAACAGGAATAGTTCCGTTTACTTTTATAAATCCGTCATTATTGGTTCGTCCGGAAAAAAATGTTTGGGACTCCGAACTCGTTTCAAATGATGGGTTATCAAAATTGTATCCCTTGAAATTTTTAAATTCAGTTTTCGAAGCAGAAAGTGCAAAATCAACTTTAGTATTTAAATTTCTACCGGGAGCTCCGTGTAGCCAATTTACCTGTAAGTCTCCTTCTACTGGCTGATATCCCTTCAAAAGTTCTGTTTTAAAATCCAGGTCCAGCTTCAGGCGATTCGGTAAAATGGATTCAATACGCAGATTTTTTGAAAACGTAGTTCCGCCGGCTTTCACCTTGGCGACCCAAACACCGGTTGGTGAATACGACTCGGTTTTGGTTGAGAAATTATAGAAACCGTCAAGATTTTTTGTGCGGGTAATTTTTTGAAAAACCTGTCCTTGCGGATTCAGAATTTCCATGCTTACAGGATAAGATTCCGGAAGCAAATCCTGATTCTCTAAAATAAAAGTGAGAAATAAACTATCGCCCGGCCTCCATACACCGCGTTCCCCGTAAATAAATCCTTTCATTCCTTTTTTCACTTCTTGTCCCTCCACTTCAAACATGCTCATGGAAAGTGAATTTCCATCTTCAAGTTTAACGTAAGCGCGCTCCTTGCCATTTTTGGCAATGATTACGAAAGGTTTTTTGGTGAATTGAAATTGCGCCACGCCATTTTCATTTGTGGTAACAACACCCAATGATTGCTGCTGAAAATCGAAGGCTTCAACTTCAACTTTTCCAACAGGTCGTGCAGACATTAAATCAGAAGTCATTACCGTAATACTGCCGTCGTTGCCGCGCTTAGCAATTAAACCGGTATTGCTGGAAAGAATATTTTTGGTAATGCTTCGCCCGTATGCATAATAGGACGAATGGCATGGATTTTCTCGTTGTCGGTAATCGTAGTCGTAATAGTCATCGTAATCATCATAATAAGAATAACTATCCCAATCTTTTTCTTCTTCTTCAGCTGAGATCTCAGTTTCTGTAGAGGAGTATTGGTATTCATCAGCCACTGCAGATGTATCATTAATACAATTATATATTGAATACGACTTTTTAAAATTAAGTTTAACGTTATAAATGGCACCCGGTTCTGTTTTAATCAGTGTTGAAAGATCGAGTGCATAACTTTGCCATTTGTTTTTAGGTAAATTTCCTAGCGATGCCAATTCGATTTTTTTTCGGAAAACTGTTTTTCCAACACGATTCAATTCATAGTTCCCATCCATTGCATTGACCTGCAAAAACTGGAGGATATTTTTCTCGTAAACCTTTTTAATCGTAACATCAACAGCGCTGATGTTCACAGCTTCAAAAGGGAGTAATAATTTATCAGAGCCCGGAATAATATTCCCCTTGCCAGTAAATCTGATTTCAGGTTTCAGTTGCTCAAACAAAAGTTCGAAACTTGTTTTTCCGGAAAGCCTTTTTGACCCAGAAGATGTTAGCGAAGGAGAAATCGAAAGCGTTTGTGTGCCTTCCAAACGGCCGGTTGGAAAAATCAACAATTTGTTTCCCTCCACGGAGTGGGTAAAATTATTTTCTGCAATCTGTGGCTGTGCAGCATATTCATCGCCTTCATACGAGTTTTCAATTACTATATCAGTATTTGAAGACAACGCAACAAGTCCAACTAGGTTTTGAGAAGAGGGGGCATCAGACAAAAAAACTGTAACCTGCTGATCGGATCCGTTGTTAAGTTTAACATCAATAACCTTGAAGGTGTTTTGAGCGGGAATGGTTAACGAAAGCTCACCCGTCTGTTCACCCTGAATTGCTTCGGCGTTGTACTGTAACACCAGCTTATTTTCTTCTTTTTCTTTTCGTTCAACATCGGAAATCGTAAATCGATGTGAAGTTGCATTTTCGTGTGTCCAATTTATTTTGAGATTCTCCTGACTAAAAGAAACAGTCAGTGTTTTTTCAAGTGATTCATTGTTACATCGATCGGCTGTTGATACCACACCGCTGATATCATAGGAATTACCCTTTGAATTTAAATGATAATCTGTTATTTCCACCTCCATCGCCTGCGGTATTACACGAAACGAAAATGGAAATCGTTTAAGATCCTTCTGAACTTCTGCAACCTCACTTAATAAGAATTCGACTTCATATTCCTGCCCGTTTTTCATTGGTTCATCTGGCCTGAATTCCACCGTGTTCGCATCCAACCACATCATTTTACCATCCAAATTTGGAGTGAATTTGAAAAGTGAATTCGCAAGCAATTTATTCAACTCTTCGGATGCTTTTGATTTGTCCTGGAGTACTACACGTATTTTTGATTCCGATGTAACATAACCTGATGTAAAAGCATAAATGTATTGCTTAAAGGCGGGATTAATTGTCCGTTCTTTTTTGTTAGCTGAACGATTTGATAAAAAATAAAATGCTGCAAAAAATAAGACTGTCGTTCCTATTACAGCAAAAATTGCTTTTTTCATTTTGGTGTTATTGTTAGTATTTAAAACGGGATTAATTAAACGCTAGAAAAAAATATACCTAAAATTACTATTTTAATTCAGTATTTAATCATTTTTATGCTATGGCAAACTGAGCTCGCGGATTGTATTTGAACAAAGTAAACACCTGAAGACAACTCTTCCAGATTTAACGTGTGCCGATTATATCCCGGGTTGGAAAATCGAGAAATTTTACGACATAACTTTCCTGTAATATCAAAAAAGCAAATTGAAATTTCATGATCTGCTGCCGTATATTCAATTTCGCACTGATTATTTACAGGGTTTGGAAACAAACCATGTATCACTGCATTATTACTAACCATAGTTTCGGAAGATGAATTCAAACATCCGGTATACGATTGCACATTTTGAAGAGAATTAAATGCATTAAGTCGGCCGCCTGTTGCACATAAATTTGTTAGTGTGCCTAGGGTATCAACAGCATTCAACAAATAATCACGCATTATCAATGCCAAACTACCGGGATTCATTTTATAATCCTGAATAAATTGTGGACAAGCAGCTGCAAACATTAAACCGATGGTTCCGGCAACATGCGGTGTAGCCATACTTGTTCCTGTCCAGTTCGTCATTGACCATGTGCTGGTGGGTATAGTAGAATAAATTGAGGTGCCGGGTGCACCAATATCAATGGTTGTTAATCCGTAACCGGCGGAGGTGTATTTTATATCGTTTCGTGTTGTATTGGTGACAGAAATCAAATAAGGACTTGAACAGGAGGTAGGAATATCTCCAACAACATCAATGTTCCAGTTTTGATTTGCAGTAGCACCTGCGCTTAAAATACCAACACTTCCAAGAGAGTCATACATTGCACACCAAATCGGGAAATTAGCCGGCTGTCCCTGATCAACACCAAATGAAGAATTTGTAGCAACGATAAACGCACCGGCGACACCGCCTGATTGATTATATAACCTGCGGGTTTGTAAAATGTAATCGTAAGCTTCAACCGCAACGGATTCGGTTCCTGTGCTGCCTTGAACGGCCATTACTTTTACATTCCATGAAATTCCTGTTGTTCCGGTCCCTGAGTTGCCACGGGCTCCAATTGTGCCGGAGACATGAGTACCATGGCTGTTGATTCCAATGGAAGGTGAATGCGAAACAGCATTCCATCCATTTATATCATCAATATAACCATTGCCGTCATCATCAATCCCGTTTGCGGGAATCTCATGATAATTTTTCCAAAAATTAAGATCAGGATGGGTAAGTTGGAATCCGCCATCAACGACAGCCACTACTATTGTATCTCCGGTTGAGGTAATTCCGCCCGTTGAAATATCCCAGGCTTCAGGTGCGTCTATATCAGCGTCAGGTGTTCCTCCGCTTTGGCCGGTGTTGTGAAGACTCCACATGCTGCTGAAGTAGGTATCGTTGGGCACTGTGCTGCGCGAGTTCATATAATGATTGAATTGAGCGAAAGTTACACCCGAACTTGAACGAATCTGTTGCAATAGTGCGTTCTCATCCACCATTGAATCGGCCTGCAGCAAAAATATATTCATCGAAAACGACAACTTACGTATCAAGGAAAGGTCTGTAATATAGTTGTCAATAAATTGGTTCTGATCAAGCAATGATTCAATAGTTCCAACTTTATCAATCATTACAATAAACTGTCCTTTTACATGCGGACTTTCAATCTGAGCAAGCGCTGTAAAATGAAAAGAAAAAATCAGAATAATGATTGCGAATAATCCGGAAAAACGCATACACTTTTACTAAAGCAATAGTAATAATTTTAATCCGAAAATAGTTAAACCGTAAATAAAAAATGTAATCAAAAATATTACAAAACGTAAAAGAAAATCCGAACCAATTAATTATCTTTCTACTTTATGTCAAATTTTACCGTATTTAAAAGTTCTGCCGGTTCCGGCAAAACCTTCAACCTTGTAAAGAATTATCTGAAAATCGCTTTGGCCGATACCGCAAACCCACCTCAGATCTACAAACGGATTCTGGCGATTACTTTCACGAACAAGGCCGCCGGTGAAATGAAAGAACGTGTGATTGAAACATTAAAAAATCTCACACGTAGTGAGAAACAAGAGGCCATGCGTGAAAAGTTATGCGAAGAACTTTCAGTATCAAGTCAGGAATTGGCCAACAGATCTTCCGTTTTATTAAATGCCATCTTGCATAATTATTCCGATTTCTCAATTGGAACCATAGATAGTTTCATTCATCGTGTGGTTAGAACTTTTGCGCTTGATTTACGGCTTCCGCTGAATTTCACTATTGAAATGAACCGTGACTTAATCCTTGCACAGTGCATTGAAGAACTTGCTAAGAAGGTAGGAGAAGACGAAACAATTACAAAAATTCTGACTGAGTTTTCCCAAACTCGAATGGAAGAAGATAAAAACTGGCGTGTAGACGCTGAAATTCTATCATTCACTAAAAAATTCCTAAATGAAGAAGGATTAGAAAGGCTGAAAAAAATAAGACAAACGGAAATTAAGGAATATATGAGTGTTGAACGTCGTATGACTTCGTATGTAAATACCTTTCACAATAATTTATCAAAAAAGGCTGAAGAGATTTTATCTTGGATGAAAAATGAGGGGCTTGAACCGGGTGATTTTTTTCAAGGCAAAAGAGGCGTATGGAATTATTTCAAAAAGCTGACAGATGGAATTTTCGACGACTCAATTTATGGATCCTATGTTCGGCAAACACACACAGAAGAAAAATGGAAATCCGCTAAATCAACCTTGAACGCAACCCAAATTGAACAGCTAAAATTATGGCTAAATGTAACTGAAGAATACCGTAATGAAGGAAAACAAAAATACTTTACCTATCAGGTTTTACTAGCGAACATTTATTCGCTCATGGTCATTTCAGAAATCGAAAAAATTTTATTTACCCTTAAGCAGGAACAAAATATTGTATTCATCCATGAATTCAACAATATGATTTCAGAGATCGTAAAAAAGGAGCCTGCTCCATTTGTTTACGAACGACTTGGAGAACATTACTCTCATTTTCTTGTAGACGAATTTCAAGACACTTCAGAATTGCAATGGAAAAATCTTATTCCACTTCTCGAAAATTCGCTTGCTAACGGAAATTTTAATATGGTAGTGGGCGATGGAAAACAAAGTATTTACCGTTGGCGTGGCGGAGACGTAGAGCAATTCGCAGATTTGCCGGCTGTAAAAGGAGAAAAGGACGCAATAATGCTGGAGCGTGAAGAAAGTTTACGCAGAAATTATTTTAAGGATGTATTAAAAACCAATTTCAGGAGTAGGAAAAATATTATTGATTTCAACAATAACTTATTCCAATGGATTAGTGAAAAGATTTTACCTGACTCATTGAAGAAGGTTTACGACGAATGTAAACAATCCGGTAAGGAAAAAAATGAAGGTGGATATGTGTCAATTGATTTTATACGGGAGAGTGCTGTAGAAGGGGAAATTCATGTATGCGAAAAAATTATTGACTACATAAGATTAAATACAAACGAATATGGTTTCAGCTTTTCGGACATCACAATACTGACACGAAATAAAAAAAACGGAAAACTGGCGGCAGATTTTTTATTGGCTAACGGAATTCCCATCGTATCCAACGAGTCTCTTTTGCTCAGCAAAAATGAAAGTGTGAATGCACTAGTTTCATTATTATATCTTGTTCGAGAGGACCGAGCCTCTATTCATGAAGCAAATGTCCTCAATTATTTTTCGAAAGAAAATAGTTTTGAAGGCAAGGATTTTCAATCCATTCTGAGTGAATTCCAGAATATGAATTGTGACATATTCGATTTTTTAACGAACAAAAAAATATTTTCAAACAACAGGAGATCCCTGAATTCAATGTCCTTATTCAACTTATGCGCAAGTTTAATTCATGAACTGAATTTAGATAATACGTCACCTGTTTTTATTCAGTTTTTTATGGATGAGGTATTTAAATATACAAAAACAAACCATGAAAATTTAAGCGGATTCTTGCAATGGTGGGAACAAAACGGACACAAATGTTCGGCCGTGTTACCTGAAGGAACCAATGCAGTAAAAATAATGACCATCCATGCTGCAAAAGGCTTACAATTCCCCGTTGTTATTTTTGCATTTGCCGATTGGGAATTATTCAAATCAGATCTGATATGGATTAATAGTGCTGAAGATGAGTTACCTGAATTAAATAATGTTTTAGTAAAAGCCAATAACAAACTCAACAATACTCCGTTTTTTTCAGCTTATGAAACAGAAAGAAGCAAACAATTACTTGACAACGTGAATTTGTTTTATGTGGCAAGTACGCGACCTGAAAACCACCTTCACATTATTTCAAGAGACAGAACAAAATCAAGTTTTGTGGATGACTGGCTTAAAAATTTCACAAAGGTAGCCCCCGAATTAAATCCTTTTGAAAACGGTTTTGAGTTAGGAAAAATGGGAAGCAAAGTGTCAAAAGATCAGTCTAAAGATAAAACACCCAAAAAAGTTGTAAAGACTGCGATTCAATGGAAAGAATTAGACATTTCAAATTTGCTTTATTTACCTGCTAACGCAAAAAAGAACGAGTTAATTGAAAATAAAAGAATAGATGGTATACTTTTTCACCTGGCGATGTCACAAATAAATCAAGAGCATGACATTGATAAAACAAAAGGCTGGCTAATTGCCAAAGGACATTGCAGTTCTGAAAAGGCTTCAATAATAGCGGCAAAAATTAAATCACTTTTTAAGAACCATAGCATCCGTGACTTATTTAAAAGTGACATTCACGCCATCAACGAACCCGATATTCTGATTGAAAAAAGTATTATTCGTCCTGACCGTATAATTTTTGATAAAGAAAAAACGCGAATTATAGATTATAAAACAGGAACTGAACGAAGCGATTACCACGAACAACTTTACAATTATGGCAATGCGCTTCAACAATGTGGTTTCCCTAACATTGAAAAGCTGATCATTTACGTTGAGGAAGAAAAAATTGAATTTATTACCTAATGAATTCGGCCGCAGAATGGAATGATTTAATTGAATTGCTTAACCTCAAAGCAGAACAATTCAACCAACCGGATTTTATAGAAAACGATCCCATTTGTATTCCTCATTTATTCAAAACCAAAGAGGATATTGAAATTGCCGGATTTTTTTCAGCGACCCTCGCCTGGGGAAATCGCAAAACAATTATTGTAAACTCAAAAAAATTAATGGAGTTGATGGATAATGCGCCGAGTGATTTCATTCGCAACCATCGCACAGCAGACAGAAAACGATTCAGAAATTTCAAACACCGGACCTTCAATGGTGAAGATTGTGCCTTTTTCCTTGAGAATTTACAAAGAATTTACATTCATCACGGTGGACCGGAAAAAATTTTCCGTGAAGGATTGGAGAAAGGTAACATCAAAGAAAGTCTAATTCACTTTCGCGAAATTTTTTTGGGTAAGAAAAAAATTCATCGGGCAAAAAAACACATATCTAATCCAGCGGATAACTCTGCAGCGAAGCGATTATGCATGTATTTGCGTTGGATGGTTCGTAAAGATCACAAAGGTTGTGATTTCGGACTTTGGAAAAAAATTTCTCCGGCAATGTTGTATCTGCCGCTAGATGTACACACCGGTACAATCAGCCGAAAATTGGGGCTATTAAAAAGAAAACAAAACGACTGGCAAGCCGTTGAAGAAGTTACAGGTATTTTGCGTAAAATGGATCCAAAAGACCCTGTGAAATACGATTTTGCCTTGTTTGGTATGGGTGTTTCAGGTGAACTGGATTTCTAATTGGAATCAAAAATTTCTTTAAGAACATTTGCCAATAATTCCGGTTCTTCAAGCATAATCATGTGCCCTGATTTTTCAAATTTTCGAATAAATTTATCTCCCATTATTTTCATGTGCCTATGAACAATTTCCTTCGGAAAAACAGCATCATGCTTACCGATAAACCAATAAACAGGAATTTTTTGCTGCCCTAAAATTTTCCGATTATCCAACCTTATTTTCATTCCTTCAAGCGCGGCTAATATTCCTCGTATGGAAGTTTTTTCTGCAATATGTTGTGCAATAGTTAAGGCTGACTTATTCTCTTTTAAATATGCATTTGCAAAAAGATATTGAATTGTTTGACGAAGAAATAAAGGATGTCCTGACTTAATTACCTCTATAGAACGTTGTCGTTCGATTTTCTTTTCGGCTGAGTCGGAAAAAGTGATAGAGTTCAACAAACAAATTGAAAGAACACGATCGGGAAAGCCGGAAGCAAGTGAAAGTGCAACATAGCCCCCCATACTATGACCCACAATTGAAACCTTTTTAATATTTATCGCATCAAGTACAGCGTTAACTGCCCTTGCCATAAATTCCATCCTATGAATGTACCCGAAACAATCACTTTTTCCATGTCCGGGAAGGTCAATTAGAATTAAACGAAAGTTTGAGGAAAGATGAGGAATGACCGTGTTAAACACCGAAGCGGAACCTAAAAAGCCATGAAGCAAGACAACAGGCATTCCGGAACCAGTCTCCTGAAAATAAATTTGTCCACCCTGAAAAGAGATAAATGAAAATTTACCTTTCACGATTTTGAATGCATCAGCTCTTCAATTTCTTCTGCTTCAATTGGTATTTTCGCCATCAGATCGCGTGGGCCTTTTGCAGTAATTAAAATATCGTTCTCAAGACGAATACCTAAATTTTCTTCACGAATATAAATTCCGGGCTCGCAGGTAAAAACATTTCCTGCTTCAAACTTACTGAACCTGCTTCCTAAATCGTGAACATCAAGACCTAAATGATGT
>OMJH01000024.1 GCA_900299295.1 Bacteroidota bacterium | reverse complement strand
TCAACCGTTGTTGGACAACCAAATGCATACCAAACGGAATTTCCGGCAGTTGTTGAACTAAAAACAAGAGAACCTGAAGGAATATATCGATAATACCTACGTGAACCTTCCGACGCAGAATTAAGTTCAGTAATTGTTGAACTTAAGGTATAGTTATTCCCGGTAAAAGAAACTGTTGAATTTGTATGAGTTGACGTACTAACAGAATTTAAGTTTCCAGATGTCGTATTAATTGAAAAACCTACATAATAAGCCGAGGCAGTTCCTGTACCTGCAGACATACTACCATAAACAAATTCGATGGCATTTATTGATTCATATAATCTTATTTGATAGGTATTTGTCGCTGCACCGGTAGTAGAAAATGGCGTATTTACAATCCATTCAACCACAAGTGTACGGAATGGGCTATTGCCAACAATTTTATAATGAACCTTTCCAGCCGAACCCGTTGCTTGGTCATTAGCAAATGCTGAAATTGATGGTACCGCACCATTGGGCAATACATATACTGTTGTTCCTGGCGCTACTCCAAGAGTTAATATCCCATTGGAAGATACCCCAAACTGATTATATTGACCAGAATAGAATGTAAAACCAAAAAAAGTAGTTAAGACCGAAGCACCATCATCAGTAGCTGCAGCTACTAATTGGGTTGTACCGGTAGACATATCAATGGCATCCCCATACATATTTTTTGTCAAAAAAGCGTTTGTGCCCGTTGAAAATGTATAAGATAGCTGCCCCCATCCCCTATTCACCAATCCCAGGGAGAAAAAAATCAGCAACAAAAACGTAACAGGCGCTAAAGAAAATTTTAATTTTGAATTTATTTTTTGCTCACGCGAATCAATAGCAAATGATAAAGGAGAAAGATTTTTTACGAATGAAAAAAAGAAAATAACACGAAATAATTTCGTAAAATTTAAAACTGAAAACGAAAGCTCTTGTAGCAATCTTCGCATCAAAAAAATATTTTGTTTTCAACCTTTTCAACAGACACATTATCAACTACACCATTCAAATGTAAACTAAACCGATACCATTTCCAATAAGAAATTTTACTTAGAGAACGGGTTTAATTCACTGTTTTTCAACCCGCTAAAGTGAGTAAATACAGGGTAAAAAGTATAATAATCTAATTTTCAATTAGTTAATTTGTTAAAATTAAAGCCTTACGTATCTGATTTTCATTTTTAATCGGTTGATTTTGTTTTCATTAAATTGTTAAATCAGATAAACAGCTATTTTTTGTCGATAATTGGCGATCAGGAAATGGCAGCAATTTCCTCACTCACCCTTCGATGAACTCAGGGTTCGATACGGAACCCCTATTTGCTGTACGGGGTTCGTTAAGAAAAAAGTAATTCCCGCGGTGGCTGAGCAAGAGTCGAAGCCACCGCTGTATTCACGTAAAAAATTCGAGTGTTGAGCCGTTCCCTGAGTGTATCGAAGGGAGGCGAAACACGAGTCAATCAATCGATCCCGCGTCTCGCCAACTCAAAATTTTCTCGAATGAACGCGACTGACTTTTATCAGCAGAATTAACCAGGTAATGCTTGAACTTCAAGGAACCTTTCAACGGATCCAGGTAATGCAAACCTTTCAGAAATTCCGGCTTCACCGTCTGCGAAAATTTTGCTTCCACCAGACTGACGTTCACCCCCCGCTCTACTACTAGATCAATTTCGTTGCCATTACTGTCCCTCCAGAAAAAATAATTTTTATTCACACCTTTGGCGAAATTGTGCTTCATCAATTCCAACAGCACGTAATTTTCAAATAAAGCGCCTTTGAATTCCGAACTTGATAATTCTTCTTCGTTGTCAATTCCCAATAAACTTGCAGCTAAACCGGTGTCGTAAAAATAAAGTTTAGGGGTTTTAATTACCCGCTTCGAAAAATTCTTGTACCACGGCTTCAAGGTAAAGGCAATGTATCCGGTTTCCAAAACGGAAAGCCAGCGCTGTACAGTTTTCGTATCAATTCCCATATCCCTGGAAATGGAGTGCGCATTGAATAACTGTCCGATTTGATTGGCGCACAAGGCCAAAAATTTCCTGAACAATCTCAGTTCCTGAATACGTAATACATCCCTCACATCGCGTTCAACATATGTTTTCAGGTAGGAAGGATAAAAATCTTCCGGTGAAATTTTCTTATCGTAAATTCTCGGATATCCACCCTTCTGAATAAAAGACAATAAGCCTTTTTTGGTTGTTGATGAAATTTCACTGAAGCAAAGCGGCAGCAGTTCAAAAATATAAACTCTACCTGCCAGTGTCTGGGAAATTTTTTCCATCAACATGAAATTCTGAGAACCACTCAGGATGTACTGGCCGCTGATGTTATCATTATCTACCCGCTCCTGCAAATAGGAAAACAATTCCGGCACGTTTTGCGCCTCGTCAAAAATGACTTTAGCATCGTACTGAGCTAGAAAGCTCCTCGGATCTTTCATAGCGAACGCTTTGTCATCCGGATTTTCAAGTGTTACATAACGGTAACCGGGAAAAGCATGTTTGCAAATGGTTGTCTTTCCCGACTGACGCGGACCGGTAATAACCAGAACGGGGAACTTTTTCGCCATCTGATTGATCTTATCTATTGCCATTCGGGTTACCATGAAACAAAGGTAAGAAAGTTTATGCAATTTTGGAATTTTCTTTATGCAATTTTGGAATTTCTCTTA
>OMJH01000023.1 GCA_900299295.1 Bacteroidota bacterium | reverse complement strand
CGCAACAACTACGGATTCAATATTTATTAAAATCCCCTGCGATCCTTGCGACAGTCTGCTTAAAAACCGCCGTTGATTTTGTCTGAAACCCGACAAAATTATTTTACTTCCTTGTTGTAACGTAAAAGCAAAGCAATCCGATCGTGCTCGTATAATTTGTCGTTTCCAATCAGTTTAACATTTACGTTTTTTTCAATGGCAGTTAGTATAATGTAGTCAACTACGTCAGAAAAGATCTGGTGTTTTTCTTTTGGAGCCCTTCGGCTTAAATTACCGGTGGCCTCAGAAAGAAAGCCCGCTTGATGAAAATCTTTTTCAACCACCATTATTTGACCCATTCCGTTTTTAAGTGCGTGCCATACCTCCTCCAATCCCCCCGCAACGCGTCTTTTCCCAAACGCATCGTTCAGTGCATCAAGAAATTCATCCTCCTTTTGATTTTGCCATGCTTTTAATTCAAATTCAATTTGTTTAACGGGCGGATTGTCTTTCCCTTTTCTATTGGAATAATTTCCACCAATAATTCCCATTAAATTCCTTTTAGAATGTGTTATTTTCTTGAAATATCCTGTCAATTGAGGAACACCTGAAATTATAAATGGAACGTCATGCTCCAGATAAGGTTTTAATTTTGCATCGGCAGAACGTAATATGGCAATTAATTGCTTCTCCTCTTTAATGGATTTATCGCCTTCCGTATTTTTAAGCGCATTACCATACGAACTTCCACGGGAAGGCTTCTGGTAGTTGTACGTTGAGGTAATTGAAATTGGGAAATCGTTGTTCTTTACCTCTTTTAATTCTTTTCCATGCCCTTTGAATAATTGAATAGTTTTCTTACTTAACGATAAAAAGTAGTATCGAATTTGTTGTTGTTTTAATTGTAGGACTTCTCTTATTTCGAAGTGTTCCCCAACTGTGATTTTTTCATCTACGGGAAAATCAAATCGTATAATTCGTGTGAAATTTGGAGACAGGTATAAACCAAGCGCTGCTTGGTTTTCAAGAAAGTTGATTTCCTCATTTAAATGATCAAGTTGAGGGAAGATTTTTTCACCCACACTTCCGTATTTTTCTTTTAAAAGTTTTTTCGCGTTCGAAATTATTTTTTTCAAGCGCGGAGGATCGACACGTCTTCCCGGTGATGTTCTTTGGGTTGGAAGCACTATACTCACACAGGGTACCGACTGATGAATTTTCAATTCACGCTCAAGTTCCAGTTCCATAAAATTCGTTTTACTAAAAAAGGTAAAAATTGTTTAGAATACTGCTTTCTTTGCTTTCTGATTCTTCCAACAACTTATGTCTGTTTTCATCGAGTAAATGTTTTACTTCATCATCTGTAACTTGGTCGAAGTTTCTATAAAAAGCGCCTACGCCCGGAAAATATCCGGGCGCTTGCAGGTAAATGAAATCATCGACTTTGTCTGTAATTTTTTTAACTCTGTCAAACGGTACAATGGGTACTGCAACAACAATTTTTGCGACTTCCTTATTGCGCAACATTTCTATTGCTGCTAACAGTGTGTTGCCTGTAGCTATCCCGTCATCTGTCAAAATCACCGTTTTGTTTTTCAGATTTGGATAGTTTTCCCGCCCGGTGAGAAACTTATGTTTTTTGATCAGCTCTTCTTTTATTCGTTCTATTTCTTTTTCAATATAGTTTTTTGGAACTTCATTCGCAGGATCCAGTAAAACCACATCCGAAGCAACCGAACCAATTGCGAATTCGGGGTTAAGCGGATGCGGAATTTTTTTTGAAAGAACAATATCAAGCGGAAAATTCAGGCATTGGGCAAGGGCTGCGCCTGTAACAACTCCTCCACGGGGAATGGCAAGCACCATTACATTTTTGTTTTTGTATTTCACCAGTTTCTCCGCAAGCAATAATCCCGCCTCTCTTCTATCTGCAATGAATGTTTTTCCCATGATAAATTTTTACAAAAATATGCAGCACGAGAAATGGATTCAATGATTTGTGTCAAATCATTTGTGAGTAAAGCCCTTTGGGTTTTGTTGCAATGAGCTTTAATTCGCTGGAAAAAGAATGCAGATAACGGAGAGAACAGAATCAGAAGTACGGGAAGGTATTCAACATTTGAATGAAATTTCTCATCCATTGGAAAATACAGAACAATTGGAACCCTTAATGGATTTAATCGGCGATGCGCGAATTGTGATGTTGGGCGAATCTACGCATGGCACGCATGAATTTTACACGTGGCGCGCAAAATTATCTAAGCGACTTATTCGTGAAAAGAATTTTTCAATGATTGCAGTGGAGGGAGATTGGCCGGATTGCTACCGAATCAATCGTTACGTTAAACGTTATCCGCAATCCGGTTTAAATGCCAAAGAAGTGCTAGGTAATTTCCGTAGGTGGCCGACGTGGATGTGGTCGAACTGGGAAACAATGGCTTTAATGGAATTTTTGCGTACACATAATTTCGATTTGCCCAATGCAAGGAAGGTCGGTTTTTATGGCTTGGATGTTTATAGTTTGTGGGAATCAATGGAAGAGTTGCGCAATCATTTGAAATTGGAGAATAAAGAAGGTCGTGAAGCTTTGCGTAGAGTTGAGGAATGTTTTCATCCGTTCTCATCAAAGGAGGGGAATTCGTATGCGCAGGCGACACAAGTTCTTTCCTATTCTTGCGAATCAGAAGTAAACCATTTGATGAACGTTGTTTCGAAAATTGGAACATCTGATGAGTTCGACAGAGAATTTGATTTCAATACCGAACAAAATGCGCGTGTTGTTGCCAACGCAGAGAATTATTATCGTACAATGATGAGGGGAGACGCCGAGTCATGGAATGTTCGCGACCGTCATATGACGGAAACACTGAGTAGATTGTTGGATTATCATGGTTCGCTATCAAAAGTAATTGTCTGGGAACATAATTCACATATTGGAGATGCGCGTGCAACAGATATGGAAGCTCAGGGTATGATAAACCTCGGGCAACTGGCAAGGCAACGCTATGTGAAGGAAGGCGTGATTCGTATTGGTTTTGGTACAAACTCAGGAACAGTGTTAGCGGGGACAAGCTGGGGCGCTAAAATGAAAACAATGAACTTGCCGCCTGCCAAGGAGGATTCATGGGAAAATCTGTTACATCAGGCATCGTCATCGAATAAAATTTTAATTAGTTCAAGGTTCAAACAGCACAAATTGTTTAGGCAACCAATTGATCAAAGGGCTGTCGGAGTGGTGTATCGACCGGAGCAGGAAAGCTGGGGAAACTATGTCCCCAGTTTAATTCCTCAGCGTTACGAGGCTTTTGTTTACATCGATTCAACTACGGCATTACATCCGTTTCATGTTGATGCAGACCCTAAACAGTTTCCTGAAACGTATCCATTCGGTCTTTAATTAAATTGAATTTATATGAAATGGTCCTTGTTCATTGGTAAACCTTTTGGTACACGCTTATATATTCATTGGACGTTTTTGTTTTTACTGGTGTGGGTAGCATTAAATGCGGTGCGCGCAGGTTCCACACCGTTACAAACCGCCTTTTCGATTTTATTTATGTTATCTGTTTTCGCTTGTGTATTAATGCATGAATTAGGGCATGCGATTGCGGGAAAGCAGTTGGGTTATCTCACTCGAAAAATTACCTTGCTTCCGATCGGAGGGATTGCGAATATGGAGGGCATTCCTGATAATCCTGTTCATGAGTTGAAAGTTACAATTGCTGGTCCGGCTGTAAATTTTGTGCTTGCGTTGTTTTTAAGTCCTGTTTTTTTACTGCAAAAAAATCCTTCGGTTGATTTTCTTCATCTCAAAAGCGGATACGATTTTGCGGCAAGTTTGTTTTTTGTAAACATTTCTTTGCTTTTGTTCAATTTACTTCCGGCCTTTCCGATGGATGGAGGGCGTATCTTACGCGCAACTCTCGCCTTAAGAAGTGGCGACCGAGTAAAGGCGACAAAAATTGCATCCGCAATTGGTAAAGGATTTGGTGGTCTGTTTTTTATTTCCGGATTATTTTTTAATCCATTCCTGGCAGTAATTGGAATTTTTGTTTTTTTAATGGCACAAGCTGAGAATGAAATGGTACGTTCAGCGAATTACCTTAAGCAGTTTACCGCTGCCGATGTACTGCTAACTAATTTTCATTCGCTTTCGGTAAATGATACACTTGATGACGCTGTGAATTTATTGTTGGACGTTCAAGCGAAGGATTTTGTGGTTTTAAAGGATGGAAATTTGGCCGGCACGCTATCGCAATTCGAAATTATTCGTGCACTGTCAAAACGTGAAAATAAAACCCTACTTGCTGAGATTATGAATACAAATTATTCCACCACTGATTTAAAACACCCTTTAGAATCTGTTTTTACGCTCTTAAAACAAAATGGTAATTCAATCATTCCGGTTATCGATAATGGAAAACTATTGGGAATTATTGAATCCGCCAACATAAAAGAATTTATATTGGTTCAGGAGGCGAAAGTCAGACAAAAACAATTATGGGACAGCAAATCAAAAGAGTAATTTTTTTCCGCTTTGTAACCTTACTCGCTAGATTTCGTTTTATTCTTAAAAACCGGAAATGCGAATTTGTATTTTTATTTTTTTACTTATTTTTTCTTCTTTCAGTTTTTTGAATGATTCATTCAGTTCGCGCTTTCCAAGAGAATATTTCCATGCCAAACAGATTTTATTTTCCAAACTTCCTTTGGCTGATTCTGTTTGCAATACGTTTGGACTGAAAATCAAACAGGTTCTTCCTATAGCTTTACCGGAATGTGCCCGATATTCCATTTTGTCAGATAAAATAGAATCTTCTGCAAATTATTATCTGTATGCAACTCTTGGTTCATCGTGCGGTAATTTTTCAATTGGGCATTTTCAAATGAAACCTACTTTTATTGAACAATTGGAAAGAGAAGTGTTGAAAAATTCTGAATTGAAGCTGTTCACATTTATTCATGATTACGGAAAAACGGAAATGGACGAAGAAACAATCCGAAAAAAAAGGCTTCATAGACTTGAGTCTGAATGGTGGCAAATGCGTTATCTCTGTTGTTTCTACCGATTAATGGAGTCCAAATATCCTGCACTGCGACTTGAGACCGAAGATGAAAAGTTACTATTTTTTTCTGCCGCTTATAACGTAGGGTTTAATCATTCTGAAAAGCAAATTCGCGAATGGATTAATAGGCCATCCTTTCCATCCGGGAAAATAGAGCCTAAAAAAAATTTTCCCTATGCAACAGTCGCACTTGAATTCTCAAAAGATCCACAAATTTTAAATTACCGATAGTTATTTCTTTACCCGGTACAATTATCCTTTTCTTGAGAATTGCTTACCTTTGCGTTACAAAAAACTGAAATGAGTTCGTACCCTTCTATTGCGGAATTACTTGTTCCGATTAGTTATTCTATACGAGAAACTTTAAGGGTTATTGACCAAAATGCGCAAGGAATTGCCTTTGTTGTAAACGGACAAAAAAAATTATGTGGTGTTGTTACCGACGGTGATATACGTCGGGCCTTACTTATGGGTGAAACGCTGGATGAATCCATAGAGAAAATTATGATTCGCCAATTTACCGCGCTTCCGTTAAGTACGCCAATTGATATTATTCAGTCAACAATTTCAAGTAGTATTCGTCATATTCCATTACTTGATGAAAACGGAGTTCCTGTTGATTATGCTTCTTACACACGTGCTCATCGGATTCCTGTTATGACGCCTCAGTTGAATGGTAATGAATTGAATTATGTTACAGAGTGTTTACAAACCGGATGGATTTCTTCTCAGGGTGCATTTGTGAAAAAATTTGAAAAGAATTTTGCAGCGTATACCGCTTCTTCCAGTGCTTTGGCCGTTAGCAATGGAACGGTTGCAATTCACCTTGCTTTAGCAGCGTTAAATATAGGCCCCGGCGATGAGGTTATTCTTCCCGATATCACTTTTGCAGCAAGTATAAATGCGGTAATTTATTGTGGCGCTACGCCTGTTTTGGCAGATGTTGACAAGGAAACCTGGACGATTTCCGTTGATGAAATCCGAAAACTGATTTCACCCAAAACAAAAGCCATTATGCCGGTTCATTTGTACGGACATCCTTGCGACATGGATCCAATCATGCAGATTGCAAAAGAGCACGGATTTTTGGTTGTAGAGGATTGTGCGGAGGCACTGGGAACGCTATACAAAGGCAAGCATGTTGGAACCTTTGGTGACGCGGGAACGTTTAGTTTTTTTGGAAATAAAACGATTACAACGGGTGAAGGAGGAATGATCGTTTTCCGTGATGATAAGGTTCATGAATTTGCCACTGTTCTTCGTGATCACGGAATGAGTAAATCGCGGCGCTACTGGCATGAACATGTAGGATTTAATTATCGTCTGACGAATCTGCAGGCCGCAATTGGTGTTGCCCAACTTGAACGATTGGATGAGTTTATTCAGTCAAAAAGAAATATCGCCGCACGATATAATTCCGGTTTATCCTCTGTTGAAGGTGTTGTTTTGCCTCCTGAAAAAGAGTGGGCATTTAACGGTTACTGGTTATATACTTTTTTAATTGATCAGCGATTTGGTGTTTCAAGGGATGAGTTGATTGATAAGATGATGAAGAATGGGGTTGAAACGCGTCCTTTATTTTTTCCGCTTCACGTAATGCCTCCTTATACAAAATATGTAAAGGAAGCTCAAAAATTTCCAGTTTCTGACTGGCTTTCAGCTTGCGGAATTTCATTGCCTTCATCTGTGAGTATTGAGGCTCGTGAGCAAGATGAAGTATTGAATGCCATTCATGCCATTCATCAAACCAGAAAATTAAACGTCGAATCGTAATTTTTTTTAATGATGGATAAAGATATCGCTGTTCTGATCATTGGATTAGGTTCGATGGGAAAGCGCAGAGCAAGAAATCTAAAGGCTTTGGGTTTTTCAAATGTTTACGGTTTTGATTTACGTGAAGACAGGCGGAAAGAAGCTGAACAAAAAAATTCGATAAATACATTTTCTTCTTTTGAGGAAGCTTGTAAAGTAACCAATCCTAAGGCGCTTATTATTTCAGTGCCACCCGATGTTCATCACATTTACATGCGTCATGCAGTGGAAATGGAAATACCTTTTTTTGTGGAGGCAAGTGTTGTTGATACAGGAATAGCTGAAATATCAGCTGCATGTAAAACGAAAAATATACTGGCAGCACCATCCAGTACCATGTATTTTCATCCGGCCATTCAGAAGATTTTTTCCTTGGTGCGTTCAGGATACCTTGGTAATATTACCAATGTAATTTACCATTCCGGTCAGTTTCTTCCGGATTGGCATACTTATGAAAAGGTTAGTGATTTTTATGTTTCCAATAAGGAAACAGGCGGTGCCCGGGAAATTGTTCCTTTCGAAATGACTTGGCTGTGCAGCCTTTTCGGTTTTCCTGAAGCCGTGGCCGGTATGGTGAAAAAGACCATTGAAATTGGAGGTGCTGATGAAATTGACGATACGTATAACCTTTTGTTTGACTATCGTTCTTTTACCTTGCAGTTGACAATCGATGTGGTTTCCCGCTGCGCAACACGACGATTATTAATTAATGGTTCTGAAAAACAACTAACCTGGAACTGGGACGAAAATTCAATTCGTGTTTTTCATCCAAAAACGAGTGAGTGGGAGATCATTAAATACGATGTGCTAGATGCTGAAGGCGGGTACAATAAAAATATTACTGAGCAGATGTACATCGACGAAATGAATTCTTTCTTCAATGCTGTTAAAGGTGAATCGCACTTTATAAACACCCTTGATTCAGATCATCGCGTTCTTCGTTTGCTCTACGCGGCAGAAGAATCGTGTCGAACTAAAAAATTTGTTCAAACATTTTGAAAATCGGAATACTCATTACTGCACGAGCAGGCTCGTCACGTTTGGCGAAAAAGCACCTGATTGAAGCAGGAGGGCGGTCAATGATGTATTGGTTGTGCTCCCGCATGAAAAACGAGTTTGGTAGCGAAATTGAAGCCGGAGC
Organism: Bacteroidota bacterium; assembly: GCA_900299295.1. Classification (GTDB taxonomy): domain Bacteria; phylum Bacteroidota; class Bacteroidia; order B-17B0; family Aurantibacillaceae; genus AM-1111. The sequence goes on along the minus strand of OMJH01000023.1, from coordinate 2,870 downwards.
TGTGAAAATTATAATCGCAACCTCAGAGAAAAGCGGAAACGAGGTTTTTTTAAAACCCGCTGAAGAATGTGTTGTGGAGGTTTTCTTCGGAAGTGATAACAATATTCCGTTCAGGCATCTGCAATGTGCTGATCAATTTAATTTCGATTATATTATTTCTGTTGATGGCGATGATATTCTTTGTTCATTTGAAGCCGCTCGGTCGATTTATACCGCTATGTTGTCTGATTCAAGCGCAGAACTTTTTACTGTGAAAGGATTGCCGCTTGGAATGAACGTTTCAGGTTATTCGGTCACTTATCTTCGAAGTGCAATGAAGGATAATTCGAACAAAAAAATGGAGACGGGTTGGGGAAGAATTTTTATTGAACCAAAAACGCATGAAATAGTTTTAGGCGATTATGATATCATGGGCGATTTAAGGTTCACACTGGACTATTCGGAAGATGCTGATTTTTTTTCGAAGGTTATCAATGCATTGGGAAATCAAATTATTACCATTCGTGATGAAGAATTAATTCAATTTGTTTTAAAAAACGAATTTCATAAAATCAACGCCAATTTGAAGCAACAGTATTGGGAGAATTATAATTCCGAAAAGTCCCGCGAATTGAATTCCTAGTTTTTTTTCTATTACTTTTTCAGTTAAATTTCTTTAAATTTGAGAGATGCAACGCTTTCTCGTTTTCGTTTTATTTTTATCAAGCTCGCTTTTAAAAGCTCAGAATTTTACTTCCGGCGCACGTTCATCTTCCCTAAGCGGCGCTTCCTCCACATTCAGTGATGTGTGGTCATGTCAAAATAATCAGGCAGGAATTGCGTTTTTAAAAAATGCTGAGGCGGGTGTGTATTATGAGAACCGTTTTTTGCTAAAGGAACTTTCGGGCGCTTCCTTCGTTTTCGCAACCCCGGTATCAAAAAAAAGTTCGTTTGGTTTTTGCTACACTACGTTTGGGTATTCTGTTTTTCGTCAATCGAAGGCAGGACTTTCCTATGCGATGAAATTAAGTGAAAATTTTTCTGCTGGATTGCAACTTGATTATTTTACCACCGGCATTCAAGATCCGATGAACGCCTATGGTAAACGATCGCTTGTAACCGGTGAAGCAGGATTTATTGCGAGACTAACCTCACAGGTTACAGTTTCCGGCCATCTGTTCAATATTGTTCGCGCTCGGCTCGCAGAATACAATAACGAGCTGCTTCCTGTGATTCTTAAAGCAGGTATTCAGTATAAATTTTCAGAGAAATTGCTGCTTGTAGGTGAGGCCGAAAAACAAACCTACCTCGGCCCTAATTTCAAGGGCGGAATTGAATATGTTCCTGCAAAAGATGTTTACCTGCGCGCCGGTGCTTCTTCCTTTCCTGCATCAATGTCATTTGGAACGGGCGTATTGTATAAAGGTTTGAAATTAGATATCGCGTCCTCATGGCATCCCATTTTGGGAGTCTCGCCCCAATTCAGCATGAGTTATGTTTTTTCGTCAATGAAAAAAGCGGATTCCAATCCATGATGCAATGGCGAAGTTTTTCGTAAAAAAAAATAATACCACCATTTGGCTAAAGCCAATTTTTTACTGCCTAGTTTTATTTTTTATTGTACGTGTCGGATCTGCGCAAAATGATTCAATAAAACTGGGTGATGCCGATCAATCCGAAAATCAAAACCTGGAATTACTTTCTGAAAACCTTGAAAATGAAGATAACGATTATACGAACCTTGTTGAACAATTAAATTATTTTCGTTCCCATCGAATAAATTTGAATCGCACGGACAAAGAGGAATTGGCTCAACTTGGTCTCCTAAATGAATTACAGATAAATTCATTGATGGATCATATATCAAAAAACGGAAAGCTGATCAGTCTATATGAGATACAGGGAATCGACGGCTTTGATTTGAATACCATTCAACGGATTTTGCCTTTTGTAAAGGTGAACGATAATTTTAATGCAGCACATTTCAGTTTGTCTGAAATGATAAAAAATGGGCAGCTTGAGATGGTAAGCCGTGTTCAACGTATTGCCGAAAACCAGCGCGGATATAAATCATCTTTTTCCGATAATCAAATCTCTTGGAATTCACCCGATACATTTTATCTGGGCTCACCCGAGCGTATTTTTACACGTGTGCGTTACACTTACAGCAATGTTATTTCAGCCGGATTTGTTGCAGAAAAAGACGCCGGTGAAGCTTTTCGCGCAATACCTGGTTTAAATAAAAAAGCGGGATTCGATTTTTACACTGCACATCTTTTTTTGCGTAATATTCGATTTGTAAAAGCTTTTGCCCTGGGTGATTATCAAGCATCTTTTGGTCAGGGTTTGGTTTTGTGGAAAGGATACGGTTTTGGTAAAAATGCAAATATCATTGGAGTAAAACGAAATGCGCGCGGATTGAATCAATATAATTCAGTCGATGAAAATCGATTTTTGCGCGGAGCTGCAACTACATTGCGTTTGCCGTTTAAAATGGAAGCTACTGTCTTTTATTCGCGCAAAAAGGTGGATGCAAATGCAAGCAGTGTAGATACAATTTCTTCTGGCCTTTTTGATGTGGAGGAAATCAGTAGTTTAATAACCGGGGGAATTCACAATACGGTTGGTAATCTTCAGAATAAAGAACAAATTACCGAGCAAATCACCGGAGGAAATCTTACTTATCGCGACAAGCATTTAACTGCAGGTGCAACCCTGCTCGATTATTCATTGTCAGCCAACCTCAATCGTAGCACGACATACTACAATCAGTTTGATTTCAGGGGAAACAGAAATCAGAATATTGGAATTGATTTCAGTTATCTTTATTCTAATCTAAATTTTTTTGGTGAATGGGCAATGTCAAAAAATGGTGCGAAAGCTTTTTGCGG
>OMJH01000022.1 GCA_900299295.1 Bacteroidota bacterium | reverse complement strand
GATTTCGTAGTCGCTGATTGCGTTTTCATTTGGCGTAATTTTATTTTTCCCGATGTTTCCACCAATGATTATTTGCTTGTTTCTCCGGCGGGAAAGTTTTTCGGCAGCGGCATTTGCACCTGAATTATTAAATCCCATTCGGTTAATTATGGCTTCATCCGCCTTCAACCGAAATAATCTGGGTTTTTCGTTTCCGGGTTGCGGAACCGGAGTAACTGTCCCGATTTCAATAAACCCAAATCCAAAACAAGCAAGTTCATCCACCAAAATTGCATCTTTATCAAAGCCGGCTGCGAGTCCGACAGGATTCTCGAAATTTAAACCTAAAGTATTAATATTCAGTTTTTTGCTTTCTGTTTTAAAAAACGAAGAAATTAAATTTCTGATGAAATTTGGGGTAAAGAAAAATCGTAATGCTGAAAAGGTGAAATGATGAATTTTTTCGGGATCAAAAAGAAAGAAAATGGGTTTAAAAAAAAATTTATACATGGAACACGAAGGTAGAAATTAACAAGCAATTCAAAAGCTGTTTAAAAAAAAGCATTTTTTTTGTGTTAAAATTTTTTAATTTCAAAAAAAGAAGTACTTTTGCGCCACTAAAAAACTAAAACAAAAATGAAAAAAGTTTTATCTCTTATCGCTGTGGCAGCTATGACCGCTACTTTCGTAGCTTGCGGCCCTTCAAAAGAAGAACAAGAAAAAGAAGCTCAGCGTATCGCTGATTCTACTCGTATTGCTGACTCTACAGCACAAGCTGCTAGAGATGCTGCAGCTGCTGATTCAGTTGCAAAAGCTGCAGCTGCTGATTCAGTTGCAAAAGCTGCAGAAGCTCAGCGCATCGCTGATTCAGTTGCTGCTGCAAGCTCAAAACCAAAAAAAGGTGGAAAACCTTAATTAAATTTCAGTTGAAATTTAAAAACCCCGATAATTCGGGGTTTTTTTTTGCGCAAATTTCAAGGGATATTCATGTATTTATGCGTTTGCAGGGAAATCATCCATTCCGGGTGCTGCATAACGTAATCTGTTATTAGCGGCATTAACTCCTCACGCTTGCTCCATTCCGGCTGAAGAAAAAAGAGACATTTCTTTTTTATTTTCTCCCTGTTTAATTCAGCCCATTTAAAGTCATTTCGATTGTGAATTATCACTTTCAGTTCATCTGCATGGTTAAAAATTTCAGGTTTCGGAGGTAAGTTTTTTTTTGGTGAGAGACAAATCCAGTCCCATGTACCTGAAAGTTCAAATGCGCCGGATGTTTCAAGAAAGGTTGAAATATTTTTCTTTTTAAGTTCCACTGTGAGAAAATTTAAGTTGTACTGTAAAGGTTCTCCGCCCGTAACAACAACTGCTTTCGAAGGGTTTGTACAAGCATTTAAAATAATTTTTTCAACAGAGGTCAACGGGTGTAATTCTGCGTTCCAGCTTTCTTTCACATCGCACCAATGACACCCAACGTCACATCCGCCAATACGAATGAAATAAGCAGCTTTTCCTGAGTGAAATCCTTCGCCCTGAATGGTATAAAATTCTTCCATCAGCGGCAGTATCTTACCGTCAGATAAATGTTCATTCTGCACTTTCGCGGTTTTTGAGTTAGTGTTCACAAATTTTTTTCAAAGATAATTTCAAAAATTTAAAAATAATATTACCCGTAAAATTCCATTTTTATACAGGTTATTTGAATTAACTATCTAATATATAGTTTTTTATACAAATTCTTAAAACCTATTATTTATTTTAAAAAGAGTATAAATCTGCTAAAAATCTTAGTCCAGTGGCATTTTGTCAATTCCTTAAAAATCAAGGAAAAAAAAATTATTAACATACATTTTGATATTACAATAAAAAAAATGTACCTTTGCCCTCCCTAAAAAGTGGGGTAAATTAATTTAAATAATTCAAGCAATAGAAAATAAAAATGCCAACGATTCAACAGTTAGTAAGAAAAGGCAGATTTAAGGCTCCGAACCGCAGCAAATCGGCTGCTTTGGATTCTTGTCCTCAGCGCCGAGGTGTTTGTACACGCGTGTACACAACTACTCCAAAAAAACCAAACTCAGCGATGCGTAAGGTTGCCAAGGTGCGCCTGACTAATCAACAGGAAATTATCGCTTACATACCAGGCGAAGGGCACAACCTTCAGGAACACTCTATTGTGTTGATACGCGGAGGCCGTGTTAAAGATTTACCAGGGGTTCGTTATCATATTGTGCGTGGTGCTCTTGACACTGCAGGAGTGAATGGTAGAAAACAACAACGTTCAAAATATGGAGCTAAGCGTCCGAAGCCCGGTGCAGCTGCTCCTGCAAAAGGTGCTGCAAAAAAATAATTTCGAACATAATTTTTCAAGATGAGAAAAGCCAAAGCGAAAAAAAGATTTTTAATTCCCGATCCTCGTTTCAAGGATACATTGGTTACCCGTTTTATCAATAGCTTGATGTTTGACGGCAAAAAAACAATTGCTTCCGCAACTTTTTATGACGCAATTGATATTGTAGCAAAGCGTACAAACGAAGACGGGCTGGAAGTTTTCAAAAAAGGATTAGCAAATGTTACTCCTCAAGTAGAAGTTCGTTCACGCCGTGTTGGTGGTGCTACTTTTCAGATTCCTTCAGAAGTTCGCCCGGAAAGAAAAACGGCACTTGCTGTAAAATGGATGATAACTTATGCACGTAAGCGCAATGAGAAGTCTATGGCGCAGAAGTTAGCCGGAGAAATTGTCGCTGCTGCAAAAGAAGAAGGTGCTGCTTTCAAGAAAAAAGAAGACACCCATAAAATGGCTGAGGCAAATAAAGCATTTTCACATTTCAGATTTTAAACAATAATTAAAGAATAAATGAGTCAGGATTTAAAATATACAAGGAATATCGGAATTGCGGCACATATTGATGCCGGTAAAACCACCTGTACCGAGCGTATTCTTTATTATACGGGAGTTAATCATAAAATTGGGGAAGTTCACGATGGTGCTGCAACCATGGATTGGATGGTTCAGGAGCAGGAGCGTGGTATTACCATTACCTCAGCTGCAACAACTTGTTTTTGGAACTATCGTGGAAATAAATATAAGGTAAACATTATTGATACTCCTGGTCACGTTGACTTCACTGTTGAGGTTAACCGCTCATTGCGTGTACTTGATGGTCTTGTTTTTTTGTTCTCGGCAGTGGACGGTGTAGAGCCGCAGTCTGAAACTAATTGGAGATTGGCAGATGGCTATAACGTTACCCGTATTGGTTTCGTTAATAAAATGGATAGGCAGGGAGCTGATTTTTTGGCTGTTGTAAAGCAAGTAAAAGATATTTTAGGCGGTAACGCTGTCCCGTTGCAGCTTCCAATTGGAGCTGAAGAAAATTTTAAGGGTGTGGTTGATTTGATTAATAATCGCGGAATTGTTTGGAATGAAGAAGATAAAGGAATGACTTACAAAGTGGTTGACATTCCTGCTGAAATGTTGGATGAGGTAGCACAGTGGAGACAGAATTTGTTGGAATCAGTAGCCGATTTCGATGATAAAATTATGGAAAAGTATTTTGAAAATCCTGATTCTATCACAGAGGCCGAAATTCTTACAGCTCTTCGTAAAGCTTGTGTTGCTAATCGCGTTGTTCCTATGGTTTGCGGTAGTGCCTTTAAAAACAAAGGAGTTCAAACTATGTTGGATTATGTAATGGAGTTATTACCTAGTCCGCTGGATAAAGATAATATTACAGGTACAAATCCTGACACCGACGAGCAAATTATTCGCAGGCCGGATCCGAAAGAGCCTTTTACGGCCTTGGCGTTTAAAATAGCAACTGACCCATTTGTTGGAAGGTTGTGTTTTTTCCGTGCTTACTCAGGTCGTTTGGATGCTGGTTCATATGTATTGAATACTAGAAGTGGAAACAAGGAACGAATCTCCCGTATTTTTCAAATGCATGCAAATAAGCAAAATGCAATCGAATACATTGAAGCTGGAGATATCGGCGCTGCAGTAGGCTTCAAGGACATCAAAACCGGCGATACATTATGTGCAGAAAATTCACCAATCGTTCTTGAGGCGATGAATTTCCCGGAGCCTGTTATTGGAATTGCAGTGGAACCTAAAACACAGGCGGATTTAGATAAATTGGGTGTTGCTCTTAATAAACTCGCTGAAGAGGATCCGACTTTCCGCGTTAAAACGGATGAGGATTCAGGTCAGACAATTATTTCCGGAATGGGCGAACTACACCTTGAAATTATTGTAGATCGCTTGCGTCGTGAATTTAAGGTTGAAGTTAACCAGGGAGCACCACAGGTGGCATACAAAGAGGCTGTTACTCAGACAATCGAGCACCGCGAAGTTTACAAAAAGCAAACGGGTGGTCGTGGTAAATTCGCTGATATTTACATTAAAATGGGCCCTATTGATGCGGATTTCCAAGGCGAATTACAATTTGTTAATGAAATAACTGGAGGAAATATTCCTCGTGAATTTATTCCTTCAGTTGAGAAAGGATTTAAATCTTCATTGGCAAACGGCGTACTTGCAGGATACCCGTTGCAAAGTTTGAAAGTTGAATTAATTGATGGCTCTTACCACTCTGTTGACTCCGACTCTCTTTCATTTGAAATTTGTGCACGTTCTGCTTATCGTGAGGCATTAAATAAATGTCGACCGATTTTGTTAGAGCCAATTATGAAAGTTGAAGTACTTACCCCTGAGCAAAATATGGGTGATGTTGTTGGTGATTTGAATCGTCGTCGCGGGCAAATAGAAGGTATGGACTCAAAAGGAAAAAGTCAGGTAATTAAGGCGAAAGTACCGCTTGGTGAAATGTTTGGTTACGTAACGCAATTGCGTACGCTTACTTCAGGTCGTGCAACTTCAACTATGGAGTTTTCTCATTATTCTGAGGCTCCTGCCGGAATTGCACAGGAAGTAATTGCCAAATCAAAAGGTAAAACAGAAAAAGTATAATTCATTTCGATAAAGGACAATAAGCAATGAGTCAAAAAATCAGAATCAAATTAAAATCATACGATTATAATTTGGTTGACAAATCAGCAGAGAAAATCGTAAAGACAGTAAAAATGACCGGTGCGGTTGTTAGTGGTCCGATTCCTTTGCCAACACACAAACGAATTTATACCGTGCTTCGTTCGCCTCACGTAAATAAAAAGGCGAGGGAACAGTATGAGTTATGTGCATATAAACGTTTGCTGGATATTTATAGTTCAACCTCAAAAACGGTTGATGCCTTAATGAAGTTGGAATTACCCAGCGGGGTTGAAGTGGAAATAAAAGTGTAGTTAAAACAAAGAAAATTCAAATAAAAAATAAACATGTCTGGATTAATTGGTAAAAAATTAGGAATGACCAGTTTCTTCGGTGCCAATGGAAAATATATTCCATGCACAATAATTGAAGCTGGTCCTTGCGTTGTAACGCAAGTAAAAACCAAGGAGAAAGACGGATACGATGCTGTTCAAATCGCGTTTGACGAAAAGAAAGAAAAGCATGTTTCTGCAGCAATGAAGGGCCATTTTTCAAAAGCTCAAACTACTCCAAAGCGTAAATTGGTTGAGATGAATTTCGATGATCAGAGAAATTTAGGTGATATTGTAACCGTTGACCTTTTTGCTGAAGGTGATTTGATTAATGTTGTGGGTACAAGTAAGGGGCGTGGTTTTCAGGGTGTTGTGAAGCGTCACGGTTTCAGTGGAGTTGGACATTCCGGAAGTCATGGTCAGCACGACCGTGAACGTGCTCCGGGTTCTGTTGGTGCATCTTCTGATCCTTCTCGCGTTTTAAAGGGATTGCGTATGGGCGGACGAATGGGCGGTAATCGTGTAAAAATTCAAAACATTGAAGTGGTGAAGGTGATGCCCGAAAAAAATTTATTGGTAGTTAAAGGTTCTGTTGCCGGAGCCAAAGGGTCTTACGTATTAATCGAGAAATAATCATGCAAGTAGAAGTTCTTAATATCAGCGGTAAAAAGACATCCAAAACAATTGAATTGAATAAGGATGTTTTCGGAATCGAGCCAAATGACCATGCTATTTACCTCGATGTAAAACATTTTTTGGCCAATCAGCGTCAGGGAACACATAAATCCAAAGAACGTGCTGAGGTAAATCGCACTACAAAAAAATTGAAACGGCAGAAAGGAACAGGCGGCGCCCGCGCAGGTTCAATGAAGTCTCCATTATTTATTGGAGGTGGAACTGTTTTTGGTCCTCGTCCCAAGGATTGGTCATTTCGCCTTAATAAAAAAGTGAAGCGTCTCGCAAGAGCATCAGCGCTTTCCTACAAGGCAAAAGAAAAAAATATTACTGTTTTGGAAGATTTCAATTTTGAACAACCCAAAACAAAAAACTATATTGATCTTTTAAAAAATCTTTCATTATCTGACAAAAAAACTTTGTTGGTTGTGGATGGTAATAATAAAAATATTTACCTATCTGCGAGGAATTTACCAAAAGCCAAAGTTGTAAATGCAGCGGATTTAAATACATACGATATTTTAAATGCAGGAATACTAGTGCTGGCGGAAAGTTCAGTGAAAAAAATTGAGAACCTATTAAGTTAATTAACATGGAAGTATTGGTAAAGCCTATCATTACAGAGAAAATGTCTGAGTCTGCTGAAAAATTCAGTCGGTACGGTTTCATTGTGAATGAACACGCAAACAAATTGCAAATTAAGCAGGCAGTAGAAAAAATGTATGGTGTAACTGTTGAGCAGGTTAATACCTCTCGATACATCGGTAAAATAAAAATTCGCAATACGAAGCAAGGTATGGGCATTGGAATTTTAAATCGGTGTAAAAAGGCAACAGTAACTTTAAAAAAAGGAGACGTAATTGATTTTTACGCGAGTATATAATTTGAAATAAAATGGGATTAAAAAAACTAAGGCCATTAACACCTGGTCAGCGATTTAAACTGGTGGGCGACTTTTCCGAGCTCACCTCTGATCGTCCTGAAAAAAGTCTGACCGCACCTTACAAGAGTTCCGGGGGCCGAAATAACACCGGTAAAATGACGATGCGCTACCTTGGCGGAGGCCATAAGAAACAATATCGTATTATTGATTTCAAGCGCGATAAATCAGGTATTCCTGCGGTTGTAAAATCTATTGAATACGACCCAAATCGTTCTGCACGTATTGCTTTACTGTTTTACAAGGATGGTGAAAAGCGATATATTTTGGCGCCACAAGGGTTACAGGTTGGACAAACTGTTGTGTCCGGAAAGGGAGCGGCTCCAGAAATCGGAAATTCACTTCCCCTATCCGAAATTCCATTGGGTTCTGTAATTCATAACATTGAGTTGCGTCCCGGTCAGGGAGGAGCAATGGCCAGAAGCGCCGGAACTTATGCTCAGTTGACTGCTCGTGAAGGCAAATATGCTGTGCTGAAAATGCCATCAGGGGAATTAAGAATGATATTAGTGACCTGTATGGCGACCATTGGTTCTGTTTCGAATCCTGATCATAACCTTGAAATTCATGGTAAGGCAGGACGTAAACGCTGGTTAGGACGCCGTCCGAGAAACCGTGGTGTTGCCATGAATCCTGTTGATCACCCTATGGGTGGAGGTGAAGGTCGTGCTTCAGGAGGTCATCCACGTTCTCGTAAAGGTTTAAAAGCAAAAGGAAAGAAAACCCGCTATCCTAAAAAAGCTTCCAATAAATTAATCATTGAAAGAAGAAAGAAATAATGGCTAGATCATTAAAAAAAGGTCCGTTCATCGATATCAAACTCGAAAAAAAGGTGAACAAGATGAATGAAGGCGGAAAAAAATCCGTGATTAAAACCTGGGCCCGCCGTACTACAATTCCACCTGAATTTGTAGGTCATACATTTGCGGTTTATAACGGAAACAAATTTATCCCGGTGTATGTTACTGAAAATATGGTTGGCCATAAAATGGGTGAATTCGCGCCAACACGTCAGTTCCGTGGTCACGCAGGACACAACAAGAGTGATAAAGCAAAATAATTTTTGAAATGGGAAAAAGAAAAAAGCTTGCAGCCGACGCTCGTAAAGAGGCAAATAAGTCTAAATACTTTGCGTCATTGAAAAACTGTCCGACATCTCCACAGAAAATGCGTTACGTTGCAGATTTGGTAAGGGGTATGGAAGTATTTACGGCATTGAATGTTTTAAAATTCAACACACGTTTTCCTTCTTCATCACGACTGGAAAAATTAATTACTTCTGCAATTAATAACTATGAGCAAAAAACCGGAAATCGTCCTGATGCGGATACTTTATTCGTAAAAGAGATTTTCGTTGACAGTGCTTTTCAGTTAAAACGTTTGCGTACAGCCCCACAGGGTCGAGCATACAGAATTAAGAAGCGCTCAAATCATGTTACCGTTGTTCTTGATAAAAAATAACCGATAAAAAAAAAAGAATGGGTCAAAAAGCAAATCCGATATCAGTTCGTTTAGGTTATATCCGCGGATGGGATTCTAATTGGTTTGGCGGAAGTCATTACGCTGACAAGATTGTTGAGGATAATGTTATTCGTCAATACTTAATGGCGAGTGTTCCGAAAGGAAGCATTTCTAAAATTATAATTGAAAGAACTTTAAAATTAGTTACTGTTACAATTAACACTGCGCGACCAGGAATTATCATTGGTAAGGGTGGAAAGGAAGTAGATAAGTTAAAAGAAGTATTAAAACGGATAACCAAAAAGGAAATTCAAATTAATATTTTTGAAATTAAACGTCCTGAACTTGACGCTCGTTTAGTTGCTGATGGTATTGCACGCCAAATTGAAGGTCGCATTTCTCACAAACGTGCCATGAAAATGGCAGTTGCTTCAACTATGCGATTGGGAGCTGAAGGAATTAAAATAAAAATTTCCGGACGTTTAGGTGGAGCCGAAATGGCAAGGTCTGAAGGGTATAAGGAAGGTAGAACACCATTGCATACATTCCGTGCAGATATCGATTATGCCGTATCAGAAGCACAAACCTCTTACGGTAAAATTGGAATAAAAGTTTGGATTTGTAAGGGTGAGGTTTTTGGACGTCGTGATTTAAGTCCAAATTTTTCAGGGGCAAAGGACAAGAAATCCGGCAGAGAATCTGGCGGCGTAGAACAAGGTCCAAAATTTGGATCTAGAAGAAGAAGAAGAGAAAATTAATTGATTAATTAAAGTAATAACGAAATGTTACAACCGAAACGCACCAAGTTCAGGAAGCAGCAAAAAATGAAAATGAAAGGTAACGCTAAACGCGGTGACCAGCTCGCTTTCGGATCCTTTGGTATAAAATCATTGGATTCTAGTTGGGTAACTGCCCGTCAGATTGAAGCCGCTCGTGTCGCAATCACGCGCTTTATGAAACGTGAAGGTCAGGTATGGATTAGGATTTTTCCGGATAAGCCTGTTACCAAAAAACCTGCAGAGGTACGTATGGGAAAAGGAAAAGGTAATCCTGAGTTATGGGTTGCGCCTGTAAAACCTGGAAGAATACTTTTTGAAGCAGAAGGCGTGCCAATTGCAGTTGCTAAAGAAGCGCTTCGACTTGCTGCTCAAAAGTTACCGGTTGTTACCAAGTTTATTGTTAGAAAGGATTATTTAGAATAATCAAAAAAATTAATATGAAGAAGGAAGAAATAAAAGCATTAAATGTACAGGAACTGGCGGATAAACTTTCAGAGGAGACGTCTTCACTGAGCAAGTTAAAAATAAATCATGCCGTATCTCCGATTGAAAATCCAATGAAAATTCGATTTTCAAGAAAAACAATTGCACGTTTAAAAACAGAACTTTCTTTGCGAAATAAAAGTTCTAAATAAAATATAGTTTATGGAAAGAAATTTAAGAAAAGAACGTATTGGTGTAGTCACCTCAAGTAAAATGGATAAATCAGTTGTTGTTGCAGTTGAACGAAAAGTAAAACACCTCAAATACGGAAAGTTCGTTAACAAAACAACCAAGTTTGTTGCCCATGACGAAAAAAATGAATGTGGTGTTGGAGATACCGTTAAAATAATGGAGACCCGTCCAATGAGCAAAACTAAACGTTGGAGACTTGTTGAGGTTGTTGAGAAAGCTAAATAATTAACTATTTAATCAGTTAGAACATGATACAAAATGAAAGCAGATTAACGGTTGCAGATAACAGTGGTGCCAAGGAGGTGCTTGTGATTCGTATTCTTGGAGGAACACGACGCCGTTATGCTTCAATCGGTGATAAAATTGTGGTTACCGTAAAAAATGCTCTTCCATCAGGAAACGTTAAAAAGGGTACTGTTAGCAAAGCAGTAGTTGTACGCACCCGAAAGGAGATTAGCCGTAATGACGGTTCTTACATACGTTTTGATGATAATGCTTGTGTGTTATTGAATCCACAAGATGAAATCCGGGGTACGCGTATTTTTGGTCCGGTTGCAAGGGAATTACGCGATAAACAATTTATGAAGATTATTTCACTTGCACCTGAAGTGCTTTAAAACAAATTCTTATGTCAAACGTAAAGTTCAAACTCAAGAAAAATGATTTGGTTCGTGTGATTGCCGGCGATGCCAAAGGTAAGGAAGGTAAAATTTTGGTGATTGATTCTAAGAAAATGCGTGCAACTGTAGAAGGTGTTAATCTTATTTCGAAGCACGCAAAACCAAGTTCAAAAAATCCGAATGGTGGAATTGAAAAGAAAGAAGGCTCAATCCATATTTCCAACCTTATGCTCATCGAAAATGGAAAGACCACTCGAATAGGCAAAAAAATGGATGAAAGCTCAAATAAATCAGTTCGCTATTCAAAAAAAACTCAACAGCTTATTAAATAATGGAAAAGTATTCGCCACGTTTAAAAAGTAAATACAGCAAGGAAATTATCCCTGCGTTAAAACAAAGATTTAATTATAAATCAGTAATGCAAGTCCCTAAGTTGGAAAAGATTTGCCTTAATCAGGGTGTCGGAGACGCTGTGGCTGATAAGAAACTGATTGAAGGTGCCTCCAGAGAAATGACAATGATTACAGGACAAAAATCAGTTCCTACTTATTCGTCAAAGGATATTTCAAACTTTAAGCTTAGAAAAGGTGTAGCTATAGGCGTTCGTGTAACCCTTCGTGGTGATAAGATGTATGAATTTTTAGATCGCCTGATCGCTTCAGCATTACCTCGTATTCGCGATTTTAAAGGTGTAAATGAAAAAGGTTTTGATGGCCAGGGTAATTATACGCTTGGTATTACTGAACAAATCATTTTTCCTGAAATTGATATTGATAAGGTTACTAAAATGAACGGAATGGACATTACCTTTGTTACTTCTGCAAAATCAGACAAGGAAGCATATGAATTGTTAACTGAGTTTGGAATTCCGTTTAAAAAGCAAGAGAAAAAATAAAAAAATAACGCAATAATAGAAAATGGCAAAAGAATCAATGAAGGCCCGTGAGGCCAAGCGGAAACGGATGGCGAAAAAATTTGCGGCTAAGAGGCAGGCATTAAAAGATGCCGGTGATTTTAACGCATTGCAGTTACTGCCCCGTAACTCTTGTCCGGTAAGAGGACGTAACCGTTGCAAATTAACAGGTCGTCCCCGCGGGTACATGCGTCAATTTGGAATCAGTCGCGTTACCTTTCGTGAAATGGTTTCCTTCGGATTGATTCCAGGAGTAACAAAATCAAGCTGGTAAAAAAATAAAGTATAATTATCCTGCGCGCGGGATAAAATATAAAAAAAATGACAGATACACTATCCGATTACCTTACGAGAGTTCGTAACGCAATCAAAGCAAATAACCGGATCGTTGAAATTCCGGCATCAAACCTGAAAAAAGAAATAACAAAAATTCTTTTTGATAAGGGGTACATCCTGAATTATAAATTTGAAGATCAGGAAAAAAACCAAGGCGTAATTAAAATTGCCTTGAAATATCATCCGGTAACGAAACAATCAGCGATTCGCAAATTAGAACGTATTTCTTCACCCGGTTTACGTCAATACACCGGTGTGTCAACCATGCCAAGGGTAATTGGTGGTTTGGGTATTGCAATTATTTCTACCTCCAAGGGTGTTATGACAGACAAAGAAGCGAGAACGCAAAAAATTGGTGGTGAAGTTTTATGTTATGTATATTAATTCATTAAATACTAATCAGAAATGTCACGTATAGGAAAATTACCGATAGCAATACCAAGCGGAGTTGAAGTAACGGTTGGTTCAGGGAAAGTTACCGTAAAAGGAAAAAAAGGAACGCTTGTTCAGGCTATGGATCCGGATATTACCGTAAAAGTAGAAAATGGAACTTGTACAGTAACTCGTCCGACCGATCAAAAACGTCACAAAGCTTTACATGGATTATATCGCGCATTAATTGCAAATATGGTGCACGGGGTCTCGGAAGGCTATAAAACTGAACAAGAGTTAGTGGGTGTAGGTTATCGTGCCAACATGAAAGGCCAATTGCTTGAGCTCTCGCTAGGATATTCTCATAACATTGTTATGGAGCTTCCAGCAGAAATAAAGGCAACCACAACTGCTGAAAAGGGTTCCAATCCAAAGATTATTATGGAATGTGCAGATAAGCAATTAATTGGTCTGGTTGCCGCAAAAATACGGTCATTGCGAACTCCGGAACCATATAAGGGCAAAGGAATAAAGTTCGCAAATGAAATCTTGAGAAGAAAAGCCGGAAAATCTGCTTCCAAGAAATAATAAATTCAATAATTTTTGATTTAACGAAATTAGCAATGGCACTTACAAAATCTGAAAGAAGAAAACGAATTAAACAGCGCATTCGCAAAGTAGTGAATGGATCCGCCACAGCACCGCGTTTGTGTGTATACCGGAGCAATTCTGAAATTTATGCACAAGTTATCGATGACCAGCAAGGTAAAACACTAGCTGCTGCGTCATCCCGTGATAAAGGTTTTTCAAAGGCTGGTAATAAGTCTGAAATCGCCAAAAACATCGGGAAGGTTGTTGCTGAACGTGCAATCTCAAAAGGAATAACCAAAGTAGTATTTGATCGAGGAGGTTATCTTTATCATGGACGAGTTAAATCATTAGCAGAAGGAGCTCGTGAAGGCGGCCTTGTTTTCTAAATCAGAAATTTAATCAAAGAAAAGAAATGTCAAAAGAAATTGTAAAAAGAGTTAAAAGCAGCGATATCGAACTTAAAGATAAGCTTGTTGCTGTTCAACGAGTAACTAAAGTAACAAAAGGTGGTCGCCATTTTAGTTTTGCAGCAATCGTGGTTGTTGGAAACGAAAAAGGAATAGTAGGTTATGGGCTCGGTAAAGCCAATGAGGTAACAGACGCAATTACAAAAGGAATTGATGACGCAAAGAAAAACCTTGTTAAAGTTGCAGTTTTAAAGGGTACTATACCTCATTCACAGAATGGTAAATTTGGGGGTTCCCGTGTTTTCCTTAAGCCCGCAGCTCATGGTACTGGTGTAATTGCCGGGGGTGCAATGCGCGCTGTATTAGAAAGTGTAGGCGTTACCGACGTTCTAGCCAAATCTAAAGGCTCCTCAAATCCACATAACGTGGTTAAAGCAACACTTGATGCGCTTATTAAACTGAGGGATCCAATTACAGTGGCACGTCAGCGCGGAATTTCATTGGAGAGAGTATTTAATGGTTAATCGATTTAAAATAATCTTTACATGTCTAAAGTAAAAATCACACAAACAAAAAGCGTTAGCGGGCAGACATTGCGCCAGCGCAGAACTATTCAGGCTCTAGGTTTAAAGAGAATGCATCACACAATTGAAAAAGAGCTAACTCCTCAGGTGAAGGGAATGATTGAAGCAGTTCACCATTTAATTAAAGTTGAAAACATCTAAGAAATTTTAGAATGAATTTAAATAATTTACAACCTGCAACAGGATCTGTTAAAACGAAATACAGAAGAGGTCGTGGACAAGGTTCCGGCGGTGGTGGTACTGCTACCCGTGGTCATAAAGGTGCAAAATCCAGATCTGGATATAGCAGCAAGCGCGGTTTCGAAGGAGGTCAGATGCCACTACAGCGTCGTGTACCAAAATTTGGATTCAAGAATATTAATCGGGTAGAATACCATGGGATAAATCTTGACGTGCTTCAACGTTTATCAGAGCTAAAAAATATTTCAGAAGTTACTCCTGAGATTTTGATCAAGAACGGAGTTGCTGCAAAGAATGATTTAATTAAAATTCTTGGTAGAGGAGAATTAAAATCGAAAGTGAATGTTTCTGCGCATTCTTTTAGCGCGGTTGCGAAGAACGCTATAGAGAAAGCGGGCGGTACAGTAACAATTCTTGATTAATTATGAATTTTATTCAAACGATAAGGAACATCTGGAAGATTGAAGAACTAAGGAATAGAATTGGTTATACACTCCTATTCATTTTGGTTTATCGGCTGGGT
>OMJH01000021.1 GCA_900299295.1 Bacteroidota bacterium | reverse complement strand
CGAAGAAGAACATGTGAATAGCGTGCTACTGGATTTTGCGAAAAAATATAATGTACCCTACTTCGCTGCCAACGCTAATTATTACCTGGAGAAAAGCGGGGCAAAAGCTCACGACGCATTGCTGTGTGTCAAAGATGGGGAACTGGTGGAAACACCAATCGGACGAGGAAAGGGGTTTCGTTTCGGATTTCCGAACGATGAATATTATTTCAAAACCCCGCAAGAAATGATGAGCACGTTTTCTGATTTGCCGGAGGCCATTTCAGAGACAAACCGAATAGCTGAAAAAATTGAAAGCTATAAACTGGAGCGCGACGTGTTGCTTCCAAAATTTGAAATCGCCCCTGATTTCATTACAGATCATCAAGAGGAAATTCGCGCATCGTTCGAACGACTTTGTAATTTAAAAGACAAAGAATGGGAATCAAAAAAATCAGATCCCAAGGCTGTCGCGGAAAAAGAAAATGACTGGCTTCCGATAGCAGAGCAACATGTTTATCTTGTATCACTCACGTATCAGGGAGCAATAAAACGTTATTCGGAAATAACGACTGAAATAAAAGAGCGCATCGATTTTGAACTTGCGACTATAGAGAAAATGGGTTATCCCGGATATTTTCTTATCGTTTCCGATTTCACCACTGAGGCACGCAAAATGAAAGTGTCTGTTGGGCCGGGACGTGGTTCCGCTGCAGGTTCGGTTATTGCCTACTGTTTAGGAATTACGAACGTTGACCCTATTCGTTACGGATTACTCTTTGAGCGTTTCCTTAATCCAGATCGTATCAGTATGCCGGATATCGATATTGATTTTGATGATGAAGGAAGAAACAAAGTCATCAATTACGTAATCAATAAATATGGCTCAACACAAGTTGCGCAAATTGTTACTTACGGTACAATGGGTGGCAAGTCAGCAATTCGTGATTCCGGGCGGGTATTGAATTTACCTTTGCCGGATACCGATCGGCTTGCAAAAACCTTCCCCGATCATTTGGAAGCTACATTGAAAGGCGTACTTGCAAAAGGTGGCGTAGAGCCAAAGTTGAAAGATTCCTTTCGAAGTGAGCATATGCAACAGGCAGAAGCATTTCGGAAAATTGCCGCAGGGAATGATTTACAGGCCACAACCGTTAAGCAGGCGATGGAACTGGAAGGTTGTGTGCGAAACACCGGAATTCACGCATGCGGAGTCATCATCACACCCGACGATATTACCAATTTTGTTCCTGTTGCACGACCAAAAGACAACAGTTTACTCGTAACTCAGTTTGATAATTCAGTTGCCGAATCTGCAGGTTTGCTGAAGATGGATTTTCTTGGTTTGAAGACCTTGACCATCATTAAAGATGCCTTGCGTCTGATTCAGCAGCGTCATGGAATCGAAATTGATATCGACGCGATATCCTTTGAGGACAAACTCACGTACGAATTGTTTGCGCGCGGTGAAACCAACGGATTGTTTCAGTTTGAAAGTGAGGGAATGCAAAAACACCTCAAAGATTTGAAGCCGGATAAGTTTACCGATTTGATTGCGATGAACGCCTTGTATCGTCCGGGCCCGCTTGCCTATATTCCAAATTACATTCGCCGAAAACACAATCTCGAAAAAATTGTTTATGAGCTGGAAGGCATGGAAGAATTTCTTTCGGAGACTTACGGAATTACGGTTTACCAGGAGCAGGTGATGTTGCTCTCGCAAAAGTTGGCCGGTTTCAGTAAAGGAGATGCTGATGTGTTGCGGAAGGCGATGGGTAAAAAGCAGAAGGACGTGTTGGATAAAATGAAGGATAAGTTTATTCAAGGATGTCAGAAAAATGGCCACGACATTAAAATCTGTGAAAAAGTTTGGACCGACTGGGAAGCATTTGCTTCTTACGCTTTCAACAAATCCCATTCAACCTGCTACGCTTACCTGGCTTTTCAAACCGGTTATTTGAAGGCGCATTATCCCGCGGAGTTTATGGCTTCCGTGCTTACACATAACATGGGAAGCGTTGACACCGTTTCTTTTTTCATGGATGAATGTCGGCGTATGGGATTGAAAGTGTTAGGGCCGGATGTGAATGAATCAATAGCAACTTTCAGCGTGAATCAAAATGGTGAAATTCGATTTGGAATGGCCGCGATAAAAGGTGTGGGAGAAAAAGCGGTCGAGAATATTGTTGCCGAACGAACGACAAACGGTCCGTTTACCTCTATTTTTGATTTAGCCAAACGTTGTGATTTGAAAATGATGAACAAGCGAGTAATGGAAGGCCTGGCGAGCTCGGGCGCCTTTGATGCATTTGCGGGGGTACACCGTTCCATGTTTTTTATTTCGGATCATGAAGGCGGGACATTGATTGAACGCATGTCAAAGTTCGGTAGCAGTTTTCAAACCGGTTCCGAAACCAGTCAGGGATCTTTGTTTGGTGAGGTAGAAGTGAAAGAACCTGTTTTACCGAATGTGGAGCCGCTTGGTAAACTTGAATTGCTGAGAAGGGAGAAAGAAGTGGTGGGCGTTTATATTTCCGGACATCCGCTTGACAGCTGGAAACTGGAATTGAATCACATTAAGCCGAGGCCACTTTCCGACTTGAGTGATGACATAAAAAAACTTCAGGGAAATGAAATGTCTTTTGCCGGTGTTATAACATCAGTGCAGCACCGCATTGCAAAAAGCGGAAAGCCATTTGGGAATTTCACTTTGGAAGATTATAGAGGATCCTATGAATTTGTTTTATTCGGGGAGGATTACATCCGGCATAAAAATTACCTTGTAAACGAGCTGGCGCTTCACGTTCGTGCAAAGGTGGTGGAGCGCTACATGCAACCCGGAAATTTTGAAATTAAAATTCAGCGGATGCAGTTGCTGAGTGAAATCAAGGAGCGCGAATTTAAATCTGTCAAACTAAAAATTGAAGTCAAATACCTCAATGCGGATATGCTCGAAAAAATCGATAAATTGGTGAAAAATCATTCCAATGGAAAATGCATTTTCGAAGTGCTGATTGAAGATCCGGTTGAAAACATGAGCGTTAAATTATTT
This sequence comes from Bacteroidota bacterium, assembly GCA_900299295.1. Lineage (GTDB taxonomy): Bacteria > Bacteroidota > Bacteroidia > B-17B0 > Aurantibacillaceae > AM-1111. The sequence continues at coordinate 12,103 of OMJH01000021.1, read as the reverse complement.
TCAAAAACAATTAAAGTAAATCTCGATTCAACGTTTCTGGATGAATTGTCCAGACTTACCCACGTTGAATTCGATTTGTCTTAATACTATTTATGGCATTTGCAAAATGGTTAGGAGGGGTATTGGGCTGGTCACTGGGAGGGCCGGTAGGTGGATTGGTTGGATTTGCCATTGGATCACTCTTGGACAATTCGTCGGAGGGCGGAAGTGTTGCGCAAGCTAGAGGAGGGCAAACTACCGCCGCAGATTTTACCGTATGCCTGGTAGTATTGAGCGCGGCTGTAATGAAGGCGGATGGAAAGGTGCTCAAATCGGAATTGAATTTTGTAAAAGAATTTTTCCGGAAAAATTTTGGGGATGAACGTACTTCCAAACTCGTTGCATTTTTGGGTGAAATATTGAAGAAAGAAATTCCGCTTGATCAGGTGTGTGAGCAGATTCGTAGTTCTATGCCTTACGAACCACGCCTTCAGTTGTTGCATTACCTGTATGGAATTTCGCTTGCCGATGGAGAATTGCATGTCAGCGAAATTCGTGTTATCAATCAAATTGCCGCCGGGTTAGGAATTCAGGCTTCCGACAGAGATTCGATTCACGCCATGTATTTCCGCGACGCGGATGCAGATTATAAAATTTTGGAGATCGACAAAAACGCAACTGATGAGGAGATTAAAAAGGCCTACCGAAAAATGGCAGTTAAATACCATCCTGATAAAGTAGATGGGTTAGGCGAAGAGGTAAAAAAGTCAGCCGAAGAGAAATTCAAGAAACTCCAGGAAGCTTACGAGAACATTAAAAAGGCCCGAGGCATTAAATAGGTTGTAGATATGCGAAAATTTTTGGTGTTGATTTTATCATTAAGTTTTTCAATTTTTCAATCTTGTAAAAATGAAATCCGGACATTTACTGCAAATGAAAAGGCGATTCGAGTAGAACGTGGAATTCTTTTTTCGATTGCGCTGCCCGAGGAGCATGAAAAAGGACAAACCTGGTCAGTGGTAAGTACTCATAATACAACTTCTTTTTCATATCTAAAAAGTAATTATCGCGGGAAAACAGCGGGCATTACTGATTTCATTTTTGAATCAAAAAAGTCTGGAATTGATACGCTTCAGTTCAACCTGACCGCTTATGGTGAGGTAATTCAGCATCACAAGGTGGTGGTAAATGTTCACTAATTCTGCCTCCGGCTACCATCGACTGATGCTGCGATAAAATTGTAAATTTGTTTTATGTTTCATTTTATCTTAAGAACAATTCCACGCCCCCTACTTATCAAATTAAGTTTGCTTTTCCGGCACATCGCTCCGCTTATTTATTACGGAAAACGATACGAGGATCCCATCAGCGGCAAAACCTATCGTAAGTTTTTGCCTTACGGTTACAGTGGTAAAGCCAAGCGAAAGAATGCTCTTTGTCCGGGAAGTTTATCGCTTGAACGCCACCGTTTGTTATGGTTGTTTCTGAAAAACAAAACTGATTTTTTTTCGGCCGCACGTTTAAAGTTGTTACACGTAGCTCCTGAGCAATGCTTTTATCCGCTTTTCAAAAAACAGATTAATCTAGACTACGTTACTGCAGATTTAAATTCACCGCTTGCTATGGTTAAAATGGATTTGCACCACACTCCATTTCAGGATAACGAATTTGATGTTGTATTTTGCAACCATGTTCTTGAGCATGTAGATGACGACCGCCAATGTATGCGCGAATTGTTTCGGATAATGAAGAAAGGCGGCTGGGGTGTATTTCAGGTACCACAGGACATTAACCGCAGCCAAACCTATGAAGATAAATCCATTGTAACAGAAGCGGATCGCGAAAAACATTTCTGGCAGAAGGATCACGTACGTTTGTTCGGTCTTGATTATCCTCAGCGTTTGCGAGATGCTGGATTTATTGTGGAGGTTATTGATATAACAAAAGAAATTGGGGCAGAATTAGTTGACCGATTCCGCTTGCCGGCCGGTGAATTCATTTACCTGTGTCGGAAATTGTAAATTATTTGTTCACGCCGAAAAACTCGTTGTAACTTACTTCCTTGTTGTCAAGACTGATATTTTCTTTCAGAAACAAAAGTATTTTCTTATCCATTACGTTGTCGGCAATCTTCCGGGCTTCCGATTCATTGGCTAAAACATTATCGGTGACCTTTTCCAATTCTTTTTCATCAGGAACGTGGCCGAATCGGCGGTACTGGTCAAGGATAAATGCACGAGTCTCGTTACGCATGTCTTCTTCACTAATGGAAATTTGATTGTTTTTGGCAATTTTATTTTCAATTAGTTTCCATTTCATCAAATTACTCCAAACCGCATAATCTTGTTCGATTTGCTCTGCGGTTACCGGTTTATCGTTTGCTGTTAGCAGCCAGCGCTTCAAAAAATCGTCGGGTAATTGGGGCTGATAAATTTCAATGAATTTTTCACGAGCGTCTTGTAAAAAGCGTTTGTCAGCATCAACAGTAAACATGGATTGCAGTTCGTCTTTAATTTTTGCTCTGAATTCTTCTTCAGATTTTACAATTCCTGCTCCGTAAATTTTATCAAACAGCTCCGTATTCAATTCAGCATGTTCAATACGGGCGATATTTTTGATTGTGAGTTGTAAATTGCAATTCAGAGTTTCAGCTTTTTCTTTTTCAACTCCCAACGCTACTCCAATTTCCACCTCGGTTTCATAAAGTTCTCGAACGTTAATAATGAGTTTATCTTCTTTTTTTACACCGGTAAGTTTTTTGCGTGTGTTTTCATTCTTGAGTCGGTCAATTCCAACCGACGTGGATTTGAAAATTCCTCCCGGTACAATTTCATTTTTTTCATCTAGTTCAACTATATCCAGATACAGAACATCTTTTTCTTCAGAAATTTCAGGATTACCGGGCTTTCCGTAATTCTTACGGACATCTGCAACATATTTTTCAATCAGTTCCTGGTCTATCTGAACCTGATGGTAGGGAACATGAACGCTTTTGTCCGTAGAAATTGTCAGTTCGGGCGATAGACCTATTTCGAATGAAAAAGTAAATTCTTTTTGATTATCAAGGTCAATAGCTTCGTTTGATGGTTTTGGAAGTGGATTACCCAATAAATCAAGCTTTGAGTCGGTGATATATTGGTTCAACGAGTCGCTTAAAACTTTATTCAACTCTTCCAATAAAATTGATTTACCGTAACGTTTTTTGATCAGGCCTGTCGGAACCTTTCCCGGACGAAATCCGGGCATAGCCATTTGCTGCTGTAATTTTTTTACAGCTTTCTCATATTTTTCATTGTAATCCAGTGGTTCAACTTTAATTGTTACTACGGCGTTCAGTGCATCAATCTGCTCTTTTGAAATATTCATTGGTAAGTGATTTTAAAACGGGCGACAAATGTACATATTTTTTAACGGATTTTATTTTACTTTTTTTGCCTTTAGCAAATGTTAATCTTAGGTTAATCGCCTGAATTAACGGAGAATAGCAAAAGTTTAATGGATATAATTTGTATTATTGCCTTATGATTAAAATCGATTTAGGTTTCTGCGAAATTGAACAAAAGGCAATGGATACTATTTACATTTTGCTAAAGCCAGATCTTGATTTGAACGCTGATGATTTGAAGAAGTTATATAATTACCTTACCGGATTGCCAAACCGATCATCAAGCTATCTTGTTTTATTCACCGCGCCGGGCAGTTTTTTGATGGGACAGGATCGTGTTTCAGCAGTTCCTATGTTTAATTCGGTTGGTTATGCAGGAATTGCAGTGGTTATGGAAAACTTGGCAAGAAAAATTTCAACGACCTATTTCCGGTCCGAGCTTTCTGCTAATGATTCGGTAGCTTGGTTTGATAGTGAAGATGAAGCTTTGGAATGGGTGAGGGAAAGAAAGAAAAAATAAAAATTACAGGGATTTTATAAGTGCGCACGGAGGGACTCGAACCCCCACGCCGTGAAGCGCCAGATCCTAAGTCTGGTGCGGCTACCAATTACGCCACGTGCGCGACTGATTTAATCAGCGGGTGCGAAAATACGAATTTTTCAACTCACAAATTGAAAATTATTAAATTGAAAGGATAAAATATTGCATTTGTCCTTCGCCGAATCATAAAAAATAATCATTTTCGCATAGGAAAAAATCATTTACATGTACGGAAACTTTCAGGAATTCCTCACAAAAGAACTTTCCGCGATTGAGGACGCGGGATTATTTAAACGCGAACGTATTATTACCTCTGAGCAGGGAGCTGTTGTAACCGTTCAGGGTGGGCATGAGGTAATTATTTTTTGCGCCAACAATTACCTGGGCTTGTCATCGCATCCAAAGGTTGTTGAGGCTGCACATGAAACACTCAACCGTCATGGATACGGCATGTCATCCGTTCGTTTTATTTGCGGAACCCAGGACATCCATAAAGAACTTGAGCAAAAAATTGCACGTTTCCATCATACCGAGGATACAATTTTATATGCCGCATGTTTTGATGCGAATGGAGGAGTGTTCGAACCGTTGTTTGGCGAGCAAGATGCGATTATTTCTGATGAGTTGAATCATGCTTCCATCATTGATGGCGTTCGCTTGTGTAAATCGGTGCGGTACCGCTATAAAAACTGCGACATGAACGATCTCGAGGAAAAACTCAAGGCTTCACAGGCGCAACGCTTTCGAATCATTGTTACGGATGGAGTTTTTTCAATGGATGGATTTGTTGCACCTCTGGATAAAATATGTGATCTCGCAGATAAATATAACGCCTTGGTGATGGTGGACGAAAGCCATGCTACAGGCTTCATTGGTAAAACAGGAAGAGGCAGTATCGAATTGCGAAATGTACTTGGCCGCGTTGATATTATCACCGGAACATTGGGCAAAGCACTTGGCGGAGCCATGGGTGGATTTACCACCGGCAAAAAAGAAATCATTGAGATGCTGCGTCAGCGTTCACGTCCTTACTTGTTTTCAAATTCTCTTGCTCCTCACATCGTTGGAGCAAGCATAGCTGTGTTTGATATGTTAAGTGAAACAACGGCCTTACGCGACAAACTGGAATGGAACGTTAATTATTTCAAACAGGGAATCAAAAAAGCAGGATTGGAAATCAAGGAAGGGGAGAGTGCAATTGTTCCTGTGATGCTTTACGATGCAAAACTGGCTCAGCAGTTTGCTTCGCGTTTGCTGGAAGAAGGAATTTATGTTATTGGTTTTTTCTATCCTGTGGTTGCAAAAGGGCAGGCGAGAATTCGTGTACAGCTTTCGGCTGCACATGAAAAAGAGCATTTAGATAAAGCTATTTCAGCATTTGAAAAAGTAGCGCGCGAGTTGTTACCCAAAAAGTAAAATGAATTGATTTCTCATGAAATTTTTCCTTCGTTTTTTCTGTGTTATTAGTTGTTTTTTTTTACTGAACTCCTGCAAATCTTCAAGGCAAAAAGCGGATTTAAATGTTACCAACGCAAAAGTTTATACCGTTGATACTGCTTTTTCGGTAACTGAAGCATTTGCCGTGAAAGATGGAAAAATAATTGAAACAGGGACATCACAATTCATTTCAGAAACTTTTGATGCAGATACGGTAATAGATGCACAGGGAAAAATTATTTTTCCCGGATTCATTGATGCGCATTGCCATTTTTATAACTATGGAATGGGCTTAAATGAAGTGAACCTAGTCGGAACCAATTCATTTGAAGAAGTACTTGAACGCGTAAAAAATTTCTCTGCTTCACATCCTGCTGTAAAAAACGATCCCCGAAGTGAATGGATTATTGGTCGTGGATGGGATCAGAACGACTGGAAGAATAATCAATTCCCTGATCGTGCTAAGCTGGATGAATTATTTCCTGATCGACCTGTGTTGCTAACACGTATTGATGGCCACGCAGCGCTCGCCAACAAGACAGCATTGAAACGGGCAGGAATTCACTACGGATCATCTATTGGCGGAGGAAAAATTGAATTTCGCGAAAATTTTGACCAGGAAGATTGGTCAGATCCATTGATGAAAGTTGAGACTGGAAAACTAAATTTTAGGGGGAAATCACCCAGCGGAATTTTAATTGATAACGCTGTGAAATTAGTTGAAGATTTAATTCCAATGCCATCGCGTGAAGCAAAAGAAAAAGCGTTGATGGCAGCTCAGCGCGATTGTTTTGAAAACGGATTGACCACAATCGATGATGCCGGTCTTGACAAGGAAATAATTTTACTGATTGATTCTTTGCAAAAGGCGGGACAATTGCAAATGAGGATTTATGCAATGATCAGTTCAACTCAGAATAACTTCGATTATTTTTTGCATCGTCCCAAAATCAAAACACAATATTTAAATGTTCGTTCGTTTAAATTTTATGCGGATGGCGCACTGGGTTCACGGGGTGCGTGTCTGAAGGAGGATTACCAGGATAAAAAAAACTGGAAAGGATTTTTATTGCAGCAGGCAGAATATTTTCGTTTACATGCAGCCAAAATGTTTGAGAATGGATTTCAAATGAATACGCATTGCATTGGTGATTCATCGGATTACGTAATTGGCACGATTTACAGAAACCAGATAAATCCGACAGGAAAGGACGAGGATGCATTGAAAAAATACCGTTGGCGAATTGAGCACGCACAAATTGTTTCTGCGTCAGACAGAATAATTTTTAAATCGGTGATTCCTTCCGTACAACCAACTCATGCTACATCGGACATGTACTGGGCTGAGGAGCGACTGGGCGCTGAAAGAATAGGGAACGCATATGCATACCAAACCTTATTAAAAAACGCCGGCACCATCGCACTCGGAACAGATTTTCCGGTGGAGGGAATTTCACCGATAAATACTTTTTATGCTGCCGTATTCAGAAAAGATAAGAAGGGATATCCTGAAAATGGATTTCAATTATCGGACGCACTAACCCGTGAGCAGGCAATTCGTGGTATGACAATCTGGGCTGCATTTGCAAATTTTGAAGAGAATGAAAAAGGTAGTATTGAGAAAGGGAAATTAGCAGATTTTGTTATTCTTGATAATGATTTAATGATGTCATCTGAAGGTAAAATTCTTGACACAAAAGTTTTGAGCACCTTCATTGGAGGGAAAATAGTGTATCAGCGAAAGTAAGAACCGTGGAAAACAGAAAACTGAAAAACGAAGAATTAGAACGATTAACTGTGAAGGAGTTCAAAACCGCAGAAAAGATTCCACTCATTATTGTTTTAGATAACGTTCGTAGCTTACATAATGTGGGTTCTATATTCCGGACTGCCGACGCTTTTCGTGTCAGCCGCGTGGTGTTATGCGGATGTACCGGAACACCGCCGAACAAGGAAATTGCCAAAACAGCTTTAGGTGCAACCGAATCAGTAGAATGGGTTTATTATCCGACAACTATGGATGCACTTAAGGCGCTGCGTTTAGAAGGCGTTTTGATATATTCTGTTGAGCAGGCAACCCATTCCGTTAAATTAAACACAATTGCAACAGATCTGACCACTACCACCGCATTGGTTTTTGGGAATGAAGTTTATGGAGTTGAGCAGGAAGCAATCGATTTTTCGGATGCCTGCATTGAGATACCTCAAATTGGATCAAAACATTCTCTTAATATCAGCGTTAGTGTTGGAATTGTTGCCTGGGAATTTTGCAGGGTAAGGCTATTATTAAATTAAAACTGGCTTATTGTTTTAAAAGGTTTCATTCCCTGAAAGCCAACCATCACCAATGAAAGTTCAAATGCTCCCCGGCCTGCGCTGTAAGTACGGAGGAATGACGTATTGATATCATAGCTTAATTTAAGCAACAAATTATTTTTTCGTGCACCGGCCTGAACAACTACGGCATCTTTAACACGATAACTCAAACCAAACAGGATACTGTAATTTGCCTTATCGCCGTTGTTCTTATATAATTTTTCTTTGTCAATTACAAAGGATTGCGACGACCTTGCTTCGTGTAATTGCAATTCACCAAGCACGCCGATATTCCACTCTGTGGCCTTTCGTTGATTCATGAACAAAATCATTGGTGTGAGTTCCAGCATGTCGGAAACAATAAAGTCACTCCCGGCCTGAAAAGCAAAGCGCATGGGAAGTCTCCTTTTTTCTGCCGTAAAATTTTCTTTTGGCATATTCACATGAAAAACCGACAAGCCTGCAAATGGAAAATAAAAATTGTTTCTATCACGGTATTTATAAAAGACTCCGAGATTTGCATCAAATTTTACCATTCCTGTTCTTGTGAATTGCTCACCGCTGTTTATGCCAGAATTCAATGTTCCTGTGCTGTAATCATATTGACTTTCGAAAAGCAGATTGTTTGGATTGAATGATTTGTAAAACAAACCGGTTTGCATTCCAACATTTAATAAATGCGGCGAGTGTAGTGGATCAGTAATGTAATAAGAGGCGGAGAGCTGACAATTCATAGTATTTAAATTTGCTACTCCGGAACGATTATTAATCAGATAGCCTCCGACGCCAACATCTTTTCCTTTGATAACCATGTGACGGTCGTAGCCCAATGCATAAGTACTGAATGGATTTGTTGCCAACATTCTCCACTGGTTACGATGCAAGAGCTGAAACTTATAATCTCCGCCTTCTCCTAAATAATTTCCGGTTAAAGCCGGATTTACGTACATGCTGAATACATCGTACTGTGACAAGTGAAAGTCCTGCGCAAAAGTACAACCGATAAAGAATAAGGTTACGGCAAGTGATATGAGTTTTATTCTCTTCATTTTTTAACGCAATAAATTGATTTCACCTTGCAACTTCACATCAGAACCATTAATTAACTTGCCCGTAAAAACGTAGATATAAGTTCCCGTTTGCAGAGGCGCACCTTTAAACGTACCATCCCATTTTGTCATTTGATTGTTTGATGCAAAAATTTGGTTACCCCATTCATTGAACACGCGTAACTCATATTCACTGAATGGTCCGCCACGCACCCAGAAAAAGTCATTCAGTCCGTCTCCGTTAGGCGTGAATCCGCTGGGAACAGTATAACCTGTTTCCCCCAGGTTAAACACATAATCGGCGGTATCACTGCAATTACCATTATTGGCAATAAGGATGACGTTGTATGTGCCTGGCTGGTTAAAGCTAACGGTTGGATTTACTGTGGTGTCAGTTGCTTGTCCGTTATTGAAATACCACTCGAATTGTGAAGCTCCCGTTGAAAGATTTGTCAGTTGAATTGGAACATCCACAGCAAAATTTCCACCGGGCGGTGAATAATCTGCATGAACAGGAGTAGAAATACTTACTGATGTTTGACTTGTGTCGGAGCACCCATTTGAATTTATCGCAACCAGGTTAACTATAAAACTTCCACTGTCTGAATAAGTGTGTGAAGGATTAACAATGCTTGATGTGTCTCCGTCTCCGAAATTCCATTGGAAACTTGTTGCGTCAGTTGATGAAGTGTTTGTAAAGTTGGCGAGTAAAGAATCGCAGAAGGTAATGGATGAGAAAGAGGCTTGTGGTACACCAAAAACGGTTACCGTTTGATTAATCGTATTGCTGCATCCGGAATCGGAAAGTACTGTTAATGAAACGGAATAGGTACCTGCACTATCATACAAATGTGATGGTGAAACAAGATTACTGTTTGTTGAATCACCGAATGACCAGTTCCAGGAAACAATTGATCCCGGCGTTACGTTTGAACTATCGGTAAATGAAACCGAGTCGTATGCGCAGGCATTCATGAAAGAGAAATTAGCAATCGGCAGTGAATTTACATTCACGATTTGGCTTAAAGTGTCAACACAACCCGGCCCTGAAGAAGCTATAAGAGTTACGGTGAAGGTTCCGCTACTTGGAAATGTAAAGTTTGGGTTTTGTTGTGTTGAAGTGTCGGCTGGTGATGGACCAAAAGTCCAATTCCATGAAGTTGCACCCCCTGTAGAATTATCTGTAAAAACTGTTGTTTGTCCGACACAGGCATTCGTAGAGGTAAATTGAACAATCGGAGCGTCAGTTCTAATCACAGAAACTGAATCAAAGTCAGCAGCACAAACACCATTTGCGGAGGTTTGAATTACAAAAAGCAAAGTGTCTCCGTCTGAGGGGCTCAGTACATATACGGGATTTGCAACCGTATCCGATGGAGTGAATGAACCAAAACCTGAACCTGACCAGGTAATTGTTCCTGAGGCGGCGTTGGCAGTTGCATTCAACGTTACATCGGGAAGTGCGTTACAAATGAAAATATCGTTTCCGGCAGATACAGAAGGTGCTTCGGAAATTGAGATTGTAATGGAATCAACATCCTGGGTACATGAATTAACAGGATTAAGAATGAATACAACACTTCCGTTGGCGATATCAATACTGTCAGGAAGATATGTGGTTGAAAGAAGGGAATCACCGGGGTTGAACACACCGTTACCGTTGGTTGTCCAGAGTACTTGACCGCTTCCGCCGGAAATATTTCCGTTCAGCTGTATTGCATTTGAAGAGCAGACTGCGCTGTCATTTCCCGCAAAAAGACTAACCGAACTTTGCGTAAATACTATCAGCGTATCGCTTTCTGCGTTGCATAAGCCATTATTTGTTGATGTAAGTACCAAGGTTACTGTGCCAGCCAATGAATCTGCTGGTGAAAGTAAATATGTTCCGTTCAATGTGGTTGAATCAGGGTTGAATGTGCCCGAGCCAAGCGTTGTCCAAACTCCGCTTGTGCTTCCGCCGGAAATTGTTCCATTTAAGGACGCTGAAATTGCTCCGGGGCAAATTCCTAAGTTATTACCTGCGTTTACAATCGGACCTGGATCAATGGTTACTGCAACGTCAAAACTATCTGCAGCGCATCCGACTGAAGCTGCTATTACATTTGTTATCGTGTATGTGCCTGCCGTGCTTGATTGCAAGTTGATCTCACCTGTCAATGAGTCTACAAAAGTTAATCCTGTTGGAGTGGAGATGAACACACCGCTTACAGCACCCGCATTAAAATTGGGCAAAGGATTAATGTTATTTTGACAATAGGCGGCATTGAAACTAAATGTCAGGTCAGGTGCTGAGGTGAGAGAAATAACATGTGTGGTGGTGTTAGGACAAGCTGCGTTGCTGACAAACGAAACCGTGAATGTTCCCGGGGCGGTTGAGGTGCTGAGATCGACTTCTCCCGTTGCAGTATTTAGAAAGTTTAGGCCGCCTGGCGAGGCACTGAAGGTTCCACCGGTGGCACTTAGGATTACAGGAACCGGATTACTTCCGCTAATGCAAAAAGTAGAATCGGAATAACTGAATGAAGAGGTGTCAGATCCTACGGTAATGTTTATGTTATCAGTAACAGCTGTACACACGCCTGTTGGATCATCCGTGGTCAGCGTAAGCGTGAAGTTGGTCTCTCCTGCAGAAGGCGTGTAGTTAGTCTGCAACGAAGTGGAATTACCAAAAGTTCCACTGCCGCCAGACCAGGTTCCAGAAACAGCACTTCCTCCAACAATACCATTAAGAGAAACTGAAGCACCGGGACAAATAGAAGTGTCAACCCCGGCAAACACTGTGGCTGCCTGTTCAATTGAAACAGTAGTTGAAAATGCAGTAGAAAGACATTGGCCTGATGCGGGAATTGTATTGGTAATTGTGTAAGTTCCTACAGAAGAATTACTCAAATCAATAACGCCGGTATTTGCATTTGTAAACACCAAACCGCCAGGGACAACAGTAAATACACCCGCGCTACCGCCTCCTGGAAACTGAGGAGAAGGATCAATTGCGCTCGTGCAATAAGGTCCGTTGAATGCGAAAGTTGCGTTGAACGAATTTGTAATCGAAACAATTGTTGTTGCGGTATCAGGACAAGCCCCTCCGGTGACGAAGGAGATTGTGTAGGTGCCCAATGCAGAAGAGGCAAGATCTATTTCGCCGGTACTTGTGTTTGCAAAAGAAAGTCCGTTAGGCGATGAACTAAAGCTTCCAATTGTTCCGGAGGTAATGATTGCAGAAGGATTTGTTCCTGAAGGGCAATAGGTTCCGGAAGAATAATTAAAAGCGGCTGAGTCTTGCGGAATCATTGTCAATGAAAGAGGGCTGCGTGGTCCTGTACATCCTTGAATAGTGCTCTCTACGTAAAAAATTGTATTGTTTGTTATTGTTGGTGAGGTAATTGGATTACCGGT
>OMJH01000020.1 GCA_900299295.1 Bacteroidota bacterium | reverse complement strand
GTACAATCATATCGCAATCACAGGGCAGGAGGTAAATTTTTTTAACCACACTGTCAGGGGTAGTGAATTCAAATTCACTACCCATGGTTTTCGGACCTTCGAACTGGAAAGGTTCAGTAAAGTATTCGGCAAGTTCGATGTTTTTGATGTGAATTTTTTTTCCCAACACTTTGGTATACAACTCAAAAATAGCTGTGGTGACTTTAACATTAATGAAATTTTTTTCATTATCGTACCAGATTTTAACTCTACCAGTTACCGGAGTGGTATAGTTGAAGGGGCCTACATCCACTTTCGCTTCACAAGTAAAATCTGAGCTGTCGGTTTTAAGATTGATTCGGGATTTTGATACGGTCCAGTGATATTTACCATTAATTAGAAGTATTGAATATTCGTTTGTACCGGTGATATCGCCCATCGCGTCAAATATTTTGTTAAGAGTTTCTTCATGTAGTACTACGGATAAATCGTTTAATATGGGTGTTGCTGATTTAGATGTTACTTTTTTTTGGGCATTGCTTACAAAAGTGTATATGATAAGTAGCAGTAAAAAATAATATCTTTTCATATTAAAATTCGGCATTAAATTTTGTTTGAATTTGAAAAATTATCAGCGATGTTATATAATTTTATTTAGCCTAAATCTAAAAATATTTTTTAATCCTGAGCGCTTATTTCGGTTACATTTGTGATTCTTTAAAATTTTTATGTCTTTATTAGGTCGAATTATATTTTTTCTGCTAATTATTTTTATTCAATGGTATTTTTTTCAGGCCATTGATACGGTTACCCGATTTTCATCACCTTTACTTAAGAAAATTACACACAATTTTTATTTTGTCATCGTTGTATTTATGATTTTAGCGGCGCTTGCAGCTGTGATTTATCCATTTCAGTTGTGGCCTCGTTTTATTCGGATATCTGCCGGTTCTTTGCTACTCATCGTTTTTCTGGTACAATTTCTTGGAATACTCTTTTTAATTCCTGATGATATTTTACGGATGTTTCGCTGGATTTATTCTCGATTTTTGTCTTCAAATGAGGCTATTGATGCAGGCGAACCAATTTCCAGATATCGTTTTTTTTCTTATCTGGCTGTAACTTTTTCCTTGATTCCCGGAATCGGATTATTATATGGTTTTTTTAGAGGCGGCTATGATTATCGGGTTCACCGGGTGAAATTGAGTTTTCCGAATCTTCCTGATGCATTTGACGGATTTAAAATTGTTCAGCTTTCAGATATACATACCGGAAGTTTTGCAAACCCAGCTCCTTTAAAAAAGGCATTTAAACTTGCTATGGAACAAAAACCGGATGTAATTTTCTTTACAGGTGATCTGGTAAACGATATTTACGAAGAAACTTTTGGTTTCGAATCTGTTTACAAAATTTTACAGGCGCCTCATGGGGTGCACTCAATTTTTGGGAATCATGACTACGCTGAATATATTTATCCCGGTGATGAAAATGTACTTAAACGAAAGGTTGCTCAAGAGAATTTAAAAAAAGTTCATGCCGATGCTGGTTGGAATCTCCTAATGAACCAGCATACCTATTTAGAAAAAGGCGGACAACGAATTGGTTTGATTGGCGTAGAGAACTGGGATTCCATCCGACGGTTCAGAAAATATGGAGATTTGCATAAAGCATGTGAAGGAATGGATGACCTTACTTTTAAAATTCTCTTGTCACATTCTCCATCGCATTGGAATGATCAGGTTCGGGAAGGACACAAAGACATTGATCTTACATTTTCAGGACACACGCATGGAATGCAACTTGGTATTGAAATCCCAGGATTTAAGTGGAGTCCTGTAAAGTACTTATATCCGCAATGGGCAGGCTTGTATCGTGATGGTTCGCAGTATTTATATGTAAATCGTGGTTTAGGTTTTATTGGATATAACGGTAGACTTGGCATTTGGCCGGAAATAACAGTTGTTGAATTAAAAAAAGGAAAATCTGATGACAAAATATGAAGTTAAAATTTTATTGATTCTGGCGCTTGTGCAATTTACCCATATTGTTGATGCAATGGTTATCATGCCAATGGGGCCTCTGCTTAAAAATTCATTTTTTATTGAGAGCAGGCAATTTAATATGCTGGTAGGCAGTTATGGAATTTCTGCATTTGTATCGGCAATTGCTGCTACATTTTGGGTAGACAAATTTGACCGTAAAAAAGTTTTAGCATGGTTGTATTGTGGGTTTCTTATCGGAACCTTTGCCTGCGCACAAAGTCCAAGCTATGAGTTTTTTCTTGGGGCTCGTGTTTTCACCGGATTATTTGGGGGCATTGCAGGCGCAGTCATACTAAGTATTGTTGGCGACCTTATTCCGTTGGAACGCCGGGCAAGAGGCATGGGAATTTTAATGTCCGGTTTTTCTCTGGCTGCAGTAGCCGGAGTGCCAATTGGAATTTTTTTAAGCGAAAGTTTTTCCTGGCACGCCCCTTTTTACATGGTTTGCATAATGGGAATTTTTGTTCTTTTCGCAATCTTTTTTTTGATCCCACCTGTAAACGCACATCTAAATCGTTCTGCTGAATCTGAAAAAGGTAACATTTACTCATCAGTTTTTAATTCCACGAATCAACAACTCGCACTGTTGTTTTCTTTTACCTATGTGCTCGCACATTTCGCCATTATTCCAAACTTAAGCGATTACCTTGTTTCAAATTTAAAATTTGAAATGAAAACACAATTGGTTTGGATGTACATTGCAGGAGGCATACTTTCCTCATTTTCATCACCATTGTGGGGTAAGTTGGCAGATTCATATGGACGCTATCGCATATTTGCAGTTTTAAGCCTTCTTGCCCTAATTCCGATTATTGGGATTAGTAATTTCAATAGTCAGCAATTAGCATTGTTACTTCCTGTTACCTGCATGTTCTTTATTTTTTCTGGAGGCCGCATGATTCCTGCTTCAGCTATGTTGACTTCTGCTGTTCCTCCGCATTTGCGTGGTGGTTTTATGAGTTTGAATTCTGCCCTTCAGCAATTAGCAATTGGTTTAATGGGTATTACAGGGGGTTTTATTATTACAAATGATAAAACTACACATGCTCTTCACAATTATGAAATGTTAGGCTATCTGGGGTTTTTCTTTACGATCCTTTCTCTTTGGGTGGGAAGGTCAATACGAGTTAATACTCCCGGCGTTTCCTGAACTTTTATTTTTGGTTATTTTTGTAAGGCAACTAATATGCTTTACATGAAAAAAATTTTCTTTTCACTTATTTTATTATTCTCCGGTATACTTATCGCTGATGAAGGAATGTGGCTTCCTTTATTGCTGAAGTCGCTTAATGAGAAAGACATGAAGAAAAACGGCCTTAAACTTTCAGCAGAAGATATTTACAGTATCAATAAATCGTCTTTGAAAGATGCTGTTGTTCATTTTGGTGGCGGATGCACTGCAGAAATTATTTCTGAAAGCGGATTACTTTTAACCAATCATCACTGTGGTTATTCTCAGATAGCGGCACATAGTACCGTTGAAAAAGATTATCTCACCGATGGATTCTGGGCCATGAATCGTGAGCAGGAATTATCAAATCCCGGCTTGACGGCAAGTATCATTCAATACATGAAGGATGTTACCGCTGAAGTAAAAAGCGGGATTCGTTCCGGATTTTCTGTTGCTCAGATTGATTCTGTGACGAACTTAAACATTCGTAAAATAGAAAAAGAGGCTGTTGCAGGTACACATTATGAAGCCTACGTTCGGCCTTTTTTTTATGGTAATGAATATTATCTGTTTGTAGTGGAAACTTTTCGTGATATACGACTGGTTGGGGCTCCGCCATCCGGAATTGGAAAATTTGGCGGAGAAACGGATAATTGGGTTTGGCCCAGACATACCGGCGACTTTTCTGTTTTTCGAATTTATGCCGCAAAGGATAATAAACCTGCCGATTATTCACCGGAAAATGTTCCCTATAAACCAAAAAAATCTTTAACCATTTCATTGAAGGGAGTTAACGAAGGAGATTTTACAATGGTTTACGGATTTCCTGGGCGTACACAAGAATATCTTACCTCAGATGCGGTTGATTTAATAATGAGCCAGAGTGATCCGGATAAAGTAAAATTGCGCGAGAAGCGATTGACGATTATGGATTCGTATATGAAGGTATCCGACAAAACACGAATTGATTATGCAGCAAAATATGCCGGTATTGCCAATTACTGGAAAAAATGGGCAGGTGAGATGAATGGTTTAAAATACAGTAATGCAGTTGAGATTAAAAAAGAATTTCAGGATAAATTCATTCGTTTGATTTCAACCGATCCAATTAAGAAAGAAAAATTCAATACATCTTTAAATGAATTTCATGATGTATATGAGAAAATGAAAACGCTCACAAAGCAAATGGATTATTACTCTGAATGTATAATGGGCGTGGAGGGTTTTCAATATATGCGCAGTTATTCTGCCTTGTTTACTAATTATTACGCAATGAAAGCCGGTAAGAAAAACACATTTCAGCAGGACTTAGATAATTTGAAAAAAAGTGAAAAAACATTTTATTCTAGTTATCATACAGAAATGGATCGTGAAATTTGTGCTGAAATGTTAAAGTGTTATGATGCAGATGTGAAAACATCGCTTCGACCTAGATTTTTAGATAGTTTATTGAATTCATTCAATCATGATTACAAAGCCCTTGCAAAATTTCTGCATGACCAACCTTTGCTTAAGGCAGAGGAACTGCGAAAACTTGTTGGAAACTGGGACGGGAATTATAAAAATTATGAGAAGGATGTTTACCTGCGTTTAACCCGCGAGATCATTGATTATTATTCTAAAAATGTACAACCGGCTTTTTCGAATTATAATTCCATCCTGACATCCATGTATTCAGATTATGTTCGGGAAATAAAAACAACCGTAAAGGATCGCCCGTTTTATCCTGATGCTAATAGTACCTTGCGCGTGGCTTATGGTAAGGTAAAAGGTTATCAGCCTCGTGACGGAGTGTCCTATGGGTTTTATACAACCTTAGATGGAATTTTCGAAAAAGAAAACACGGGCAACGAAGATTTTAAAGCTCCGAAGTATTTACGGGAGTTGTTTCAGCGAAAGGAATTCGGATCTTACGCTGATAAAAAAGATGGTAAAATTCACGTAGCATTCGTAGCGAGTAATCATACAACAGGTGGAAATTCGGGTAGCCCGGTTTTCAATGGAAATGGTGAGCTTATCGGAACGAATTTCGATCGATGCTGGGAAGGAACGATGAGTGATATTTTATATAATCCAAAAATCTGCAGGAATATTGTACTCGACGTCCGTTACACTTTATTCGTTATCGATAAATATGCCGGCGCTTCGCATCTCATTAAAGAAATGAAAATAGTTTATTAATCCGATTCGATTTTTTTGCAAAATCATTCTTCTACTTCTGCATTTGCAGCCCTCGCCAATCGGGATTTTCGATTGATTGTTATTGCACGACTTTTCATGATCATGGCGGTTCAGATGCAAATGACAACAATTGGACTTCAGGTTTATTATGAATATACAACCAGTCAACCTCAAAAAATTCGGTTTTACGTTTTGGGTTTGGTAGGCCTTTACGAGGCGATTCCTTTCATTCTGAATTCATTTTACTCCGGCCATTTGGCAGATACGTTCAGTCGAAAAAAAATCATTCTTTATTCTTTATTTTTTTTATTGATTGGTTCTCTATTTCTCACTTTTTTTTCTGCCGGTGCCTTTTCTTTTCTCTCATCATTCGGTTATTATCCGCTTTTATTTACAGTTGCCTTGTTTGGTATTGTTCGGGCTTTTATTGGTGCAGCCGTCAATCCTTTTATCAGCACAATCATTCCCCGAGCACTTTACGTTAATGCCACAACCTGGAATACCACGGTT
>OMJH01000019.1 GCA_900299295.1 Bacteroidota bacterium | reverse complement strand
GAAAACAATCAAGGCCCCTATCGTTTGCGCGGAGCAGATAATGAAACCTTTATTATTGTTTTGTCGGGAACTGAAAAAGTGTACATCGACGGAAAATTACTGACGCGTGGTCAGGAAAACGATTACATCATCGACTATAACAATGCTGAGGTAACGTTCACGGCAAGAAATCTTATCACTAAAGATAAGCGCATCATTGTGGAGTTTCAATATGCCGAACGAAATTATGCGCGATCACTTTATTTCATGAACACTGATTTTACTTCGGGAAAAACACGTTTATTTTTTAATTTTTATCAGGAAAGCGATAATCGAAACCGAACGTTGATGCAGGATTTAAGCGAAGAACAAAAATTGATCATGATTGCAGTGGGTGATACACTCAGTTCGGCAGTTGTTCCCGGTTTTCAGGAGGCGACCTTCAATTCGACGGAGGTATTTTATCGTAAAACAGACACGACCGTTAATGCAATTACATATTCCGGCGTCATGGTTTACAGCACTTCACCGGACAGTATCAGTTATCGCGTGCGGTTTTCTTTTGTCGGCGCAGGAAATGGAAATTACAAACAAACACAATCCTCCGCCAACGGCCGAGTTTATCAATGGATTGCACCTGTGAACGGAATCCGTCAGGGTGATCATGAGCCGGTGATTCAATTGGTAACGCCGAAAAAAAAGCAAATGCTGACAGCGGGAATGGATCAGCAATTCGGTAAATCCGGTAAACTGAATCTTGAATTGTCAAATACGCTGAATGATGTGAACACATTTTCACGTGTGGATAGTCGGGATGACGCGGGGCAGGGCGTAAAGTTTAATGTCTCAAATAACAGTCGGATCATAAAAGGCGATTCGACAGGAAAAGGAAAAGTGACTTTGCACTATGGTGCGGGATTTGAATTTCTGCAAAAAAATTTCTCGCAGATTGAACGTTTCCGTTCTATTGAATTTGATCGCGACTGGAACCGTAATTTAAATTCACGCATCAATAATGATCAAAGTATTGCAACCGCGAGTTTCGGGCTTGATGTTTTTAAAGTTTTTACCGGCACGTATTCGTTTCAGCAATTTACCGAAGGAAAAAGTTTCATTGGAACCAAACACAATTTGTCGAATCAATTGACGAAAGGGCCACTGCGCGCGACGTATCAGTCCTCGTTTTTGCAGTCCAAAGATCTTTTAAATAGTACTTCATTTTATCGTCACAAATCAGGAGTAAATCTGAAAGTAAAAAAAATGCAATTGAATTTTTCGGATGAGTTGGAGCACAATATGTTTCATTTGTTGCCGAATGATTCTGTGCTTAATCGTTCGTATCAGTTTTGGGAGTGGGAGGGAAGTGTAACGAACACCGATACGACAGGAAATTATTTGAAGTTGTTTTACAAGGAAAGAAAAGATTTACGTGCCTATTCCCGTGTGTTGAGTGACAGCGCATCGGCCCAAAATGCAGGCTTGCAATTTAACCTTATTCGTTTCCGAAACCATGTGCTTCGTACGAGTTTTACATTGCGCCAATTAAAATTTCTTGGACCCAATCTTGCGGGTAACGCACCGGACAACAACATGGTGAGCCGTTTTGAGTACGCTCCAAAATTGTGGAAAGGATTTCTACAGAGCACCGTTTATTTTGAATCCGGCTACGGACTTGAATTGAAACGCGAATTTTCTTACATTGAAGTAGCGGCAGGTCAGGGGCAATATTACTGGAACGATTACAACGGCAATGGCATCAAAGAATTAAATGAGTTTGAACTTGCGCTTTATCCGGATCAGGCCATTTACATTCGAGTGTGGACACCCACAAACACCTACGTACGTGTTAACCGCGATCAATTCAGTTATTCCATGTTCCTGCGTCCTTCCGTATTTAAAAAGAAAAACAGTTCACCATTTGTAAAATTTATGTCTCGTCTTTCAACACAAACAGCGTATCGAATCGATAAAAAAAATCAGGCATCTACTGAACTTTTACGATTGGATTTATTTGATGTACGTTCAATGGATACTTCATTGATTGCCATGAGTTATAATTTTCGTCAGGCATTGTTCTTCAACCAGAGTTCGCCTGTTTTCGGATTTGATTACACCTATTCCGATAATCGAAACAAACAGTTATTGACCAATGGTTTTGAGGCCCGCGATGTGCTGCTGCATGAACTCCATGTGCGTTGGAACATTACCAAGGAAATCGGATTTTTCAGTAATTCTGTTCTTGGTGAAAAAACAAACACATCTCAGTATTTTGCATCTCGTAATTTTTCTATATCTTATTATGAGTCCGAGTCCCGAATTTCCTATCAACCGAGCACAGCCCTGCGCGTTAGCCTTGTTTATAAACGAACCGACAAGTTAAATACTTTGGCAGGAGGCGGGCAGCACGCGATACTAGATGATGCAGGGTTTGATGTTAAGTACAATCAACTTGGAAAGGGAAGTTTGAATGCCCGAGCGAATTTTATAATGATTCAGTTCAACGATATTCTTACGAGTCCTGTTGCCTTTGAAATGCTGAATGCACTGAAGCCGGGTGAAAATTTTACCTGGAATTTAAATTATCAGCGGAACCTCAGCAACAACATGCAAATCAGTTTAACCTACGAAGGAAGAAAATCGCCCGGAAATAAAATAGTACATATCGGCGGTGCACAGGTCCGTGCATTTTTTTAAAAATGAAGAGGATGAACGTTTAATAAACTTATTTTCGCAGAAATGAAACACATGGGTAATGTTTTATTGATTTACACCGGCGGAACCATCGGAATGATGGAGGATCCGCACAGCGGTCAACTACGTCCTTTCAATTTTTCAGCTTTAACCGAGCAGATACCAGAGTTAAAAAAATTAGGTGTGAAATTGAATGCTGTTTCTTTCCAAGATCCAATTGATAGCAGCAATATGCATCCGGCCAACTGGATTCGTATCGGTGAGATCATTGCGAAAAATTACGATAAGCACGACGGATTTGTTGTTTTACACGGTTCCGATACGATGGCATTTACGGCTTCTGCGTTAAGCTTCCTGCTCGAGAATTTACAAAAGCCCGTGGTATTAACCGGCTCCCAGTTGCCCATCGGAATTATCCGAACCGACGGAAAAGAAAATATAATTACAGCAATTGAAATAGCGGCTGCAAAAGATAAAAAAGGAAAACCGCTTGTGCCCGAAGTGTGTATTTATTTTGAATATCGTTTATATCGTGGCAATCGTACCACCAAATTCAGCTCTCAGGATTTTGATGCATTTAAATCACCAAATTATCCTGAGCTCGCTAATGCGGGAGTTGAAATAAAATATCACCGTGATGTAATTACTACTACCGCAAATAGAAAACTAATTTTTCACCGCAAACTTGAAAACGATATTGCTGTGTTGAAATTATTTCCCGGTATCAGTAAAAAAATTACTGAGCAGATTGTGAACGCGCCCGGAGTGAAGGCACTTATTATTGAAACTTTTGGGGCAGGGAACTGTTTGACGGATGATTGGTTTACCGATGTTATTCGGAGTGCGGTAAAGCGCGGAATCATTGTACTGAATGTCACGCAATGTATGGAAGGTAAAGTCATTCAGGGAAAATATGAAACGAGTGCGCATCTGCTGGCTGCAGGTGTTATTTCCGGCGTTGATATGACATTTGAAGCCGCTGTTACGAAATTGATGTTTTTGCTTGGACAGTCATTGTCAATTTCAAAAATAAAATCACTGCTTGTGAAAAATTTGAGAGGAGAATTAACGGAATAAATTGAGGCACTTGTGGCGATAGTAGATAAGATAGCTTCCTGGATTATGAAAAAGCGCATTCATCAAATTGAGCTTTTCATGAAGTATCCCTTTGATGTGCAGGAGGAATGGTTACGGAAATTGCTTCAGCTTGCGCAGGATACCGAATGGGGGAAGAAATTCGGATATTCAAAAATTAGTAATCCCGCACAATTTTCAGAGCGTATTCCGCTTCAAAACTATGAATCCTTAAAACCGTTTATTGACCGTATTCGTCGCGGTGAGCAAAACATATTGTGGAGTGAGGAAATTAAATGGTTTGCAAAATCATCAGGAACTACAGGTGACAAAAGTAAATTCATTCCGGTTAGCCCGCACAGTTTGGATGGTTGTCATTACAATGGCGGTCGCGATATGGTGGCTATTCACTGTAATAATACACCGGAAACGCATTTATTTTCAGGAAAAAATTTAGCGCTAGGCGGAAGTCATTATACCGATTATTACGGCGATTATGAAAGTTACAACGGAGATGTTTCAGCGATTGTGATTCGTAATTTGCCAATGTGGGCAGAGTATTTCAGGGCTCCCTCTGTTGACATAGCCCTGATTAGCAATTGGGAGGAGAAATTGGATAAAATGGCGCGTGCAACCATGGAACAAAACGTAACCAGTGTTGCCGGTGTTCCAAGCTGGATGCTGGTGCTGTTTCGGCGAATTTTAGAGTATAAAAATGTAAAAACAATACACGAAGTTTGGCCGAATCTTGAGGTTTATTTTCATGGAGGTGTTAGTTTTTTACCATATCGCGAACAATTTCGAAAAATAATAGGCGACAATTCTACAGCGAATCTTCAGTTGTTCAATGCTTCCGAAGGGTTTTTTGGAATTCAGTTTGAAAAAGAGAGCGATGAATTAATGCTGATGCTGGATTATGGAATTTATTATGAATTCATTCCTCTTGATAAGGTTCATGATGAAATTCCAAAGGTGATTAACCTAAGTGAGGTGGAGATAGGAAAGCATTATGAAATGGTGATAACTACATCCGCCGGTTTATGGCGCTACCGATTAGGTGATGTTATAGAATTTACCTCGATAATTCCGTTCCGGTTTATTGTTGCGGGGCGAACCAAGAATTATATCAATGTTTTTGGAGAGGAGTTGATGGTTCATAATGCGGAACAAGCAATTAAAATAGCATGCGACAAATGCGGAGCACTTGTTGAGGAGTTTACGGTCGCGCCTGTATTTATGAACGAGGATCAAAGTAGCGGAGCGCATGAATGGGTAATTGAATTCAGTCAAGCGCCGGCGCAAATTGATTTTTTTTGTGAAGTGCTTGACAACGGGTTGAAACAATTGAATTCGGATTATGAAGCAAAGCGATTCAATAATTTTGTGTTAAAACTTCCATTGATACGTGTAGCCCCCAAGGGGATGTTTTATAGGTGGCAGAAAAGCTGTCATCGATTAGGTGGGCAAAATAAAATTCCCCGCCTATTCAATAATCGATTTTATATTGACGAATTATTACATTTTATGGAACAACATTTGCAATCCCACACGCGATGAAAAATCCTACGCCTCCTTTGCTAATTTTTTTCAGGTATGCATTCATGTTGTTTACCATTACCATTTTTTTTTCTTTTCAGCAAAACAGTAAATGGGAGCACCTCTATTCAGTAAAAACAACATGCGATTTTTTCACCACGGATTATCTCGGAAATCTATACACTGTAAAACGAGATGAGATAATTAAATACAATTCCACCGGTGAAAAAATTAAAATGTATTCAAATAAAAAATTAGGTAAAATTTTTTCTGTTGATGCCTCTAATCCGCTCAGGATTCTCGTTTATTACAAGGATTTTTCGGTTGTGGTTTTGCTTGACAGCCAGCTTTCTTCTAATGGAGATGAAATACATTTGGAAGAGATGAATTTGGAACAAACAGATTTAGTTTGCACGTCTTTCAATAATGGAATCTGGGTATTTAACCGTCAAAACATGGAGTTAATACGATTGAATGAATCACTTGAAAAAATTGTTTTGACTGGGAATTTGAATCGTATATTAAATCTTGATTTACATCCCGATTTTCTGATTGAATACAATGGGAATGTTTACCTTCATGACCCTGCTGAAGGAATCCTTGTATTCGATATTTTTGGAACCTATTCAAAAACAATTCCTTTATTCGCAATTCGGGAGTTTCAGCTGCGGGATCAGGTGATTCAGTATTTTTCACCTCGAAAAATCTCCAAATATCACCTGCGCGAATTATGGACCAAAGAATTGGAACTAGCACCAGAGGTTAATGCTGCACGAATGGAGAAGGACAAGCTGTTTTTGGCCTATCCTGATTCAGTTTCAGTATATCACCTGCAATGACGAATAAATTTTTCACTTAAACTGAAAAGTTATATTTTCGTAATATGGCTTTGAAAGCAAGAAAATGTCTGGAATGCAAAGAGGAATTTAAAGGCAGGATAGATAAACGATTTTGTTCGGATCAGTGCAGAAATACCTACAACAATCGTAATAACTCCGACGCAAATAATTTCGTTAGAAACGTAAACCGAATTTTAAAAAAAAACCGCAGGATACTCAACCAACTGAATCCTGAAGGCAAGGCGAAAGCTCACCGAAGTAAACTGAATGATTTGGGATTTAATTTCAACTATTATACAAGTACTTACAAAACCCAGAAAGGAGCTATTTATTTTTTTTGCTACGAGTATGGTTATATTGTTTTGGAAAATGACTTTTTATTTCTTGTAAAGAACAGAGAATCCCGGGAAGAAGAACCTTAGTCCAGATTTTCAATTGTGATTTTAACGAACGAATCACTCGTTTTTTCGGGTAAAAAAACTATCTTGGCTCATTGAATCTTCGTCTATGAAGTTATCTCGCTTTTTTCTTTCGTGTTCATTTTTGTTTTTGGTCCTTTTTTCGTTCGCGCAGCGCGGAAAAGACGGTGCAAAGACTATTTCCACTGCAAATAACATTGTAAATGAATACACCAATCTAACCGCAAGCGTTGGTGCTGGTACAACCAATATCCCTGTTACCAATAGTGCCTTAAACGCAAACAGTCGTTTTCCCGCAACCCTTGCTCCGGGAGATTTAATTTTAATTTATCAGGTCCAGGGCGTGTTTATCAATGGTTACGCGAGTGGAACAATCGGATTGCCAAACGACACAACCTGGGGTAGGGTAGTCGATTATTATAACACCGGTAAATATGAATTTGCTCAGGTGCGTGCGGTTCCGAACGCTAACTCAATTACTCTTGATTGCGGTTTAAAAAATAATTACGACGTAAATGCAACATTTTTTTACACACTGATTGTTCGTGTGCCAAGGTATACTTCACTAACTATTAATTCGGGAGGTGTTTTAACCTGCGATGATTGGAATGGAACCAGTGGCGGCGTATTAGCGGTAGAAGTAGAAGGGAACGCCGTTATTAATACCGGAGGAATTATTGATGCCACCGGAAAAGGTTTTCGTGGCGGATCGTTAGTCGGAGATAATTTAACTGCATACGGGGTGAATAATGTTGCTTCAAACGATGCGTCATATGGTGCTGAAAAAGGTGAAAGTGTTACAGGTTATCAGGCAGATTATGATTTGTGGGGCGGAAGATACGGAAGGGGCGCTGCTGCTAATGGTGGAGGCGGAGGATGTGCCCATAATGCAGGCGGAGGCGGTGGTGCGAATGCGGCTCAAAATATTTTCAACTGGAAAGGTTATGGTATCCCTGATTTAACAGGGGTAAATTATACCACAGCATGGAATTTAGACAATGCAGTTATTTCTACCCTCACTAATGCAAATTCTGCTGGCGGTGGGCGTGGCGGTTATACCTTTTCAAACACAAACGCGAATGCAATTACTGCTGGTCCCAGTAATGCAGCATGGGGAGGCGATAATCGCAATCGCGATGCAACAGGTTGGGGTGGCCGACCTTTGGATTATTCAAGCGGAAGATTATTCTTCGGCGGCGGCGGCGGTGCAGGTGATCAAAACAACCAGGCAGGAGGAAATGGAGGAGATGGAGGCGGATTGATTTATTTGATGGTTTACGGATCTGTTTCCGGTGGCGGAACTGTTCAAGCAAATGGTAATAATGGGGTAAATACGGGAGGCGGTAATCAGTTGCCAACGGGGATGGATGGTGCAGGCGGCGGCGGCGCAGGCGGCGTAGTGGTAGTAAATGCTGTTGGAGGTGTTGCAAACACATTAACGTGTAATACGAATGGTGGTAATGGAGGTAATCAGGTAATTGGCGTAACTAATGGAAGTGAAGCAGAAGGTCCGGGCGGTGGTGGTGGCGGCGGCTACATTGCTGTTTCAAGCGGAACACCAATTAGAAATACAAACGGCGGGAGTAATGGAACCACGAATTCCGGGGCACTCACTGAATTTACTCCGAATGGAGCGTTGAAGGGTTGTGCAGGAATAAATAACGCCTCGATTACATTTTTTACAGTCAACGCATCAACTATTAGCGTTTGCACGGGTAGTGCGGCAACGTTAACAGCTTCACTCGGCGGATCACCCCCTTCAGGAACGACCATAATATGGTACGATGCCGCTGCCGCAGGAAATCAATTGGGAACGGGTTCAACTTTTACCACTCCGACTTTAACTACTACTACTACATATTACGTTGGATCATGCCCGGGAACATACAGAGTTCCGGTAATCGTAACTGTTAATCCACTTCCAACCGTTACAATTAACCCGACAACACCGGTTTGTGTTGGCGCCGCATCTTTTAATCTTACCGCTACGCCTAGCGGCGGGACTTGGAGCGGCACCGGAATTACCAATGCTGCCAACGGTACATTTAGTCCGACCACCGCTGGTACAGGTACATTCACAATAACATATACATATACCGACGCAAACAACTGTACAAACAGCGATACTGAGCAACAAGTTGTTACTTCCGCAGGAACAGCATCAATCACCCCGGTTGCTCCTGTATGTGCTAACGCATCTGCGTTTAATTTCTCTGCGAGTCCGGCAGGCGGAACCTGGAGTGGAACAGGAATCACGAATACAACCAATGGAACGTTCAATCCGGCTACTTCCGGAGTAGGAACCTTTACAATCACGTATTCCGTGACTGGATCATGTTCAAGTACCGATCAGGAAACAATCACTGTGAATACTGTTCCTAATACTTCCATTACAGCTGTTTCTGCTGTGTGTACGAATGCAGCTGCATTTAATTTATCGGCTGCTAGTCCAGGCGGAACCTGGAGCGGAACAGGAATCACGAATACAACCAATGGAACATTTAACCCGTCGGTTTCCGGAGCAGGAAGTTTTGTTGTTACCTATTCCATCGGTGGAACATGCCCTTCTTCCAGTACACAAACCATAACCGTAAATTCAGTTCCGAATACTTCCATTACAGCAGTTTCTCCTGTTTGTGCGAATGCCTCAGCTTTCAATCTGACTGCTGCAACTTCAGGTGGAACCTGGAGCGGAACAGGTGTTACAAATACTGCAAATGGAACATTTGACCCTTCGGTTTCGGGGGCGGGAAGTTTTGTAGTTACCTATTCCATTGGCGGAACATGTCCCTCTTCCAGCACTCAAACCGTTACGGTGAATTCAGTTCCGAATACTACAATAAATTCGGTCGCTGCGGTGTGTTCCAGCGCGAATTCATTTAATTTATCTGCCGCGACTTCAGGAGGAACCTGGTCAGGAACAGGAATTACAAATGCTGCCAACGGAACTTTCAATCCAACCGTTTCCGGCGCAGGAAGTTTTGTTGTGACTTATTCTATCGGTGGAACCTGTCCTTCTTCAAGCACACAAACAATTACGGTGAATCTGACTCCTTCGGTTACTTCATCCGGACAATCCATTTGTCCGGGAGGAACAGCCACACTTACTGCAAGCGGTGCAATAAGCTATTCATGGAATACCGGTGCGACAACAGCCTCCATTCAGGTTTCTCCTGTTGTTACTACATCTTATACAGTAACAGGGACAAGCAATGGTTGTCAGGATACAGCAATTGTTAATGTTGTTATTATTAATCCGGCCAGTATAACCATTTCTGCAGTAGCGCCTGTTTGTTCAAATGCAACCCCTTTTAATTTAACAGCGAATACACCTGGCGGAACCTGGAGCGGTACCGGCATTACTGATCCGGTTAACGGGACCTTCGATCCACAGCTGGTAACCGGAGGCAGTTCAGTAATTACCTACTCAATTTCCGGCTCATGCGGAGGATCGGATATTGAAACTATTACTGTTAACCCGAATCCTTCGATTTCAGTTTCAAGCAATTCCCCTGTGTGTGCAGGAGGAGCGCTTCAGCTTTCTGCTAATACAATTGGCGGTGCCTCTTATTTCTGGAATGGTCCAAACGGATTTACATCAGTCTTGGAGGATCCGACAATTACTAATGCAGCAACCACAGCAAGCGGGAACTATTCACTAACAATTACTGCAAATGGATGTTCTTCATCTTCAAGTATTGCTGTAACAGTCAATGCTATTCCTTTGGTGAATGCAGGTACCGATGCATTCATTTGCCAGGGAGGTTCGATTGTGTTATCCGGTTCTGGCGTTGGAAATTATTCGTGGAATCCTTCCGCAGGTTTATCTTCTTCAATTATTTCAAATCCAATTGCAACTCCGGATTCTACCACAAATTATATTTTAACTGTAAGTGCAAATGGATGTTCAGCATCAGATACTGTTTTGATTTCAATTGCACCAACGCCTGTTTTGACTTTATCGAAT
This sequence comes from Bacteroidota bacterium, assembly GCA_900299295.1. GTDB lineage: Bacteria > Bacteroidota > Bacteroidia > B-17B0 > Aurantibacillaceae > AM-1111. Next base: position 14,668 of record OMJH01000019.1, on the reverse strand, counting down.
GATACATCAATTTGCCTAGGTGATTGCATTACTTTGAGTGTCAGTGGTGCTGATTTTTATTCATGGACACCGTCCACAAATCTGACTGACACAACACTTGCCACACATTCAATTTGTCCGGGTTCATCAGTAACCTACACAGTAACCGGATACCTTGTTGGATCGAACATTGTTTCAAACGGTGATTTCGGATCAGGAAATACAGGGTTCACGAGTGATTATACGTACAACAGTAATACGCAGCAAGAAGGCACCTATTTTGTAACAACAAATGCAAATTTTACCCATCCGGGCTTCACCGGTGTTGATCACACAACAGGCACCGGAAATTTTTTGGTTGTTAATGGTTCCGGTACTGCCAACAGCAGCGTATGGTGTCAAACAATTTCCGTTCAACCCAACACAGATTATGTTTTTTCATGTTGGGTCAGCTCGCTTGCATTAGGAAGTCCTGCACTTCTTCAATTTAGTATTAACGGAAATCAATTAGGTAATATTTTTCAGGCGCCGGCAACCACCGGAACATGGGTGCAGTTTTTTACACCATGGAACTCCGGCAGTAACACAAGTGCTGTAATTTGTATTGTGAACCAAAACATAACCCTGGGTGGAAATGATTTTGGTTTGGATGATATCTACTTTTCACCGGTTTGTCCAACAACCAAAACTGTTAGTGTAATTGTGAATTCACAATTGAACCCAACGATTTCTTCAGTAGCGCCGGTTTGCGCCGGTTCACCATCTTTTCAGTTAACGGCAGCATCTCCGGGGGGCGTGTGGTCAGGTACAGGAGTTAATTCAATCGGTGTTTTTAATCCTGTTACAAGTGGCGTCGGTTCGTTTGTCATTACTTACTCGTTAAGCGGTTCATGTGGCGGCACAGATACCGCTTTGGTTTCTGTATTACCCAACGATTCTGTTTCCATTTCTGCTGTTGCCACACTTTGCTCTAGTTCATCAGCAGTTAATTTAACTGCAACTCCTGCCGGGGGTTTATGGTCAGGTATCGGAATTGCGAATGCATCAAATGGCTTATTTGATCCGACAGTAAGTGGCGTAGGTAACTTCACAGTTTACTATGCAACTGCCGGGATTTGCAGCGATACTGACTCTGTTCAGGTTACAGTTGCTTCACAATTAAACGCCACCATCGTTAACGTGGCTCCATTATGTTCAGGAGATAATGCGGTAACGCTTTCTGCAGCTTCTTCCGGAGGGAATTGGTCCGGAACAGGTATTTCAAATGCACAAACCGGAATCTTTGATCCGCAAGTTTCAGGACCTGGAACTTTTACGGTTTCATACAGTATTTCCGGGGCCTGCGGAGCCACTGATACAGCAGTAATTCAGGTGAATCCTAGTGCTGATGCTACAATTCTTACATCAAACGCTACCTTATGCAGTAATAGCGGAGTATTGACACTTTCTTCACTGCAATCCGGCGGGGTTTGGAGCGGGACAGGAATCACGAATACATCCACAGGCATCTTTGATCCGGCACAATCAGGCGCAGGTACTTTTCCTATTGTATACACTTTCAGTGGGGCCTGCGGTGATGACGATACAGTTTTAGTTTCTGTAAACGCCGCACCATCAGCTTCCATTACCACTCCATCACTTGTTGGATGTATTCCATTTTGTCCGTTTTTCTCAGGTTCATCAGGCACGAGTTGGAATTGGAATTTTGGTGATGGTAATACCGACACGATTCAAAACCCTACACACTGCTATTCAACTGCCGGCAACCTTTCTGTTCAATTAATTGTTTTCAACGGAATCTGCAGTGATACAGCAACTATATCGCTTATTGTCAACAATCAGTCTCAAGCGGATTTTTCCATTTCACCAGCACTTGTTGTTTCTCCGGGAACTTCTGTTTCCTTCACCAACACATCACAAAATTCAACTAGCTACCAATGGAATTTCGGAGACCCCTCTGCAACGAATGACACATCTTCTGTCTTTAGTCCTTCATATATTTATGCCGACACGGGAGCGTACTGTATAACTCTTTTTACCAATGAGGGTTTAGCCTGTCCTGATACAATTACAAAATGTTTGTTGGTGATGGACGACGCAACAATTGAAATACCGAATATTTTTTCTCCGAATGGAGATGGTATAAACGATAATTTCTTTTTTACTACAAAGGGAATTAAGGATCTCAACTGCGTAATTTTTGATCGGTGGGGAATAAAAGTGGCTGAAATTTCAGGGGTAAATGGATTGTGGGACGGAAGAATTAATGGAAATAAACCGGCCACCACCGGGACTTATTATTTTATTGTTGATTACACAGCTATAAATGAAAAAAAGGGTCGGCATGAAGGGTACCTTCAATTAATTTCAAATTAAGTTTTTAGTAGTGAATGCGCGGAAAAAAGAAGAGTGAGTTCAGTATCAACGGAACGAAAATAGAAAAAGGGGAAAACCGTAGGGTATTATTAAACCGGTATGAATTACCGACAAATTCCATCATTGAAATTCCGGTTCATGTTTTTCGTTCAGATCAGAAGGGGCCTGTTATTTTGCTTTCTGCGGGGATGCACGGTGATGAAACCAATGGAATTGAAATCATTCGTAAAATTATTACGAGAAAAGAAATATCAGAATTGAAATGCGGAAGCATCATCGCAATTCCTGTTATCAATATTGTTTCATTTTTGTTTGGTAGTCGTGAGCTTCCCGATGGGCGAGACATGAACCGCTGTTTTCCGGGCACAAAACGCGGATCTTTGGGAAGCCGTATTGCGAATGATTTAATGAAACATATTATACCTTTAATTGATTTCGGTTTCGATTTTCATACTGGCGGATCAAAAATAAATAATCATCCACAGATTCGTTGTACGTTTGATTTTCCTGATAATTTAAAGCTGGCTGAAATATTTTCAGCACCACTGATAATTAATTCCAGTTATCGTGAAGGAACCTTGCGTCATGAGGCAGCGAAAAAAGAAAAGCCCATTTTGGTTTTTGAAGGTGGAGAGTCATTACGGTTTGATTATTTATCCATTAACGAAGGGGTTAATGGTATTTTACGTGTTCTCTCACATTTTGGGATGATTGATGCTAATATTCCAAAAAATCCGGTTGTTAAACTGGCAAAAGATTATTGGGTTCGTGCGGATGAGAGTGGTTTATTTCATGCTACCATTCCAAATGGTTCCCATGTGCGCGAAGGGGATATGATTGGTGTAATTTGTAATCCCTACGGTAGCATCGATCAAAAGCTAATTGCTCCAAAAAGTGGTTGGATAGTTGGCGTAAATAATCAGCCAGTAGTTCATCAGGGCGACGCATTGGTTCACATTGGAATGGAGGAGTAGAAGAATGAAAATCAGGCTTTCGGTCTTTATTTTACTAATTCTACATTTTACAGCATCGGCTCAGATCCATTCCTACTATTTACAAAACCGCACACCTGAGTATGCGCAGGTTATTCGTTTTTACGATAGCATTACCAAAAAAAATCCCTGTTTTAAATTGATTCGCGGAGGATTAACAGATGCCGGGATTCCATTGTATTTGCTTGTAATTTCCAAATCAAAACAATTCAATCCGATTGCAATACGGAAACAAAAAAAAGCAATTGTCATGATCAATAACGGGATTCATCCCGGCGAGCCCGACGGAATAGATGCCTGCATAAATATAGTCCGTGATTTTGCGATGAATCCAACAACAATTCCTGCCAATGTGGTGATATGCATTGTTCCGGTTTTTAATATCGATGGAGCACTTCAGCGAAATTCGGTTATGCGAATGAATCAAAATGGCCCGATTGAATTTGGGTTTCGTGGAAACGCAAGGAATCTTGATCTGAATCGTGATTTTATTAAATGTGATGCTGAAAACACGGCTGCGCTGATTCGTTTTATGCGTGAATGGAACCCTGATGTTTTTGTCGATACGCATGTAAGCAACGGTGCTGATTATCCATATACCATGACCCTTATTTCTCCAAACACAGGGCAAAGAGCGGTTCCTTCACGAGAAATTCCTTATCCTGAACTTTTTTCCAAAGACATTTACCAACAGATGAAAGAAAAGGGCATGGAAATTTGCCCTTACGTTGAATCAATCGGTGAAACTCCTGACAGTGGATTACTTGAATTTAATCAGACACCACGTTATTCAACGGGATACGCAGCACTTTTTCATTCAATGGGTTTTGTTACCGAATCGCATATGCTTAAGCCGTATCCGCTGCGTGTGAAGGCCACAATCGAAATTCTAAAAACGATGATTGCGCTTACAGAAAAAAACAAAGAATCTGTTTTTGCATGGCGCCAAAAAGAAGCTGCAGATTACACGTCAAATGAACTTGGGTTTCTGAACTGGAAGCATAATCTTAAGTTGTACTCAGAGATAAATTTCAAAGGATATGTTGCCGAACATAAAACCAGTTCAATTTCTGGTCTGGATAGACTTTATTACAATCGAAATAAGACATGGGCAAAAGTTATTCCTTATTTTAATTTTTTCACAGCATCAGACACCATTTTAAAGCCAAAATATTATGTAGTTCCGTCTGCGTGGAATGAAGTTTTAAGTTTATTGGAATTAAATGATGTAAAAAAAATTATATTGAAGCGCGATACGATGATTGAGGTGGAATCCGATTACATAATAGATTTTAAAACTGCGGCCAAACCTTATGAAGGTCATTACCTTCATTATGACATTAAAACACGATTAGAACGAGGAAGAATGCTTTTCAGAAAAGGGGATGTTATGATACCGGTAATCCAAGATGCAGCGCGGTTTCTGGTAGAATCCTTGGAGCCGCGCAGTAACGATGGTTTTTTTGCGTGGAATTTTTTCGATGCCGTTCTTCAGCAAAAAGAAGGTTTCAGTGATTATGTTTTTGAAGAAGTGGCCGAGCGAATTCTTACAGAACATCCGGAAATAGAATTGCGGCTTGACAGCACAAAATCCACTAATAAGGAACTTAACTCAAATCACTGGCAACAATTGAATTTTATTTTCCAGCAATCTGAATACAAGGAAAAAAGTCATAATCGCTATCCCGTTTTTAAGATTATGTAAAAAGCAAAATTTTTTGTGGATTGCTATTGATTAACTAATTTTAATTTTTAATTGAATTATATAATGATGAGAGTTTTATTTTTATTCATCGCTTTTTCAACGGTAACTACCCAGTTTTTTTGTCAAAAAGGAACTGTTGCCTCCGGCGTTGAAGCTACGGGTAGTGGAGGAACTGTAAGCGCTACAATTGGCCAAATTGATTTCAATTATCAAAATGGCGCGGGAGGAAACTTGAATGAGGGTGTTCAACAGCCCTATGAGTTAGATGTTACGCTGGGCGTAGCAAATTCTAATATAAACCTGATTGCAAACGTTTTTCCAAATCCGACTCAAAACTTTCTGACTTTATCCATTCAGGATTTTACTTTAAATTCTTATGTTTTTTCATTAATTGATGCCGCAGGTAAATTGATTTTTACAAGTAATGTGGATGCACCTTTGAAGGCTATTGATTTAAGTTCATTTTCAAATGGAATTTATGTGCTGTCTGTTTATCAGGGAAATAAGTTAGAGAAGCAATTCAGAGTCGTAAAACATCAATAATAAAAAATCAATGAAAAAGTCGATCTACATTTATTTATCATTTTTACTTACCCTTGGGATGTTTGCCCAGGCGCCTCAAAAAATGAGTTATCAGGCAGTAATTCGTGATGCATCAAACAGCCTGGTTGTGAACTCACCGGTTGGGATGCAGGTGTCAATATTGCAGGGTTCACCAACGGGAAGCGCTGTTTTTGTGGAAACTCAAACAGGAACTACCAATTCAAATGGGTTACTTACCTTGGAAATCGGAACAGGAATCTTGGTTTCCGGAAGTTTTGCTTTAATTAATTGGGCCAACGGACCGTATTACATAAAAACTGAAACCGACCCAACCGGTGGAACGTCCTACAGTATTTCTGGGACATCTCAACTTATGAGTGTACCTTATGCGCTATACGCTGAAACAAGCGGCAATCCGGGCCCTCAAGGTCCAACAGGGCCACAAGGTCCTGCTGGTGCAAATGGTTTGGATGGTGCAACTGGTCCTACCGGAGATGTTGGCCCAACCGGCGCCGCCGGAGCAAACGGTACAAACGGAGCAACTGGTCCTACCGGAGATGTTGGCCCAACCGGCGCCGCCGGACCAAATGGGACAAACGGAGCAACTGGTCCTACCGGAGATGTTGGCCCAACCGGCCCGCAGGGTTTAATCGGTGCTACAGGTCCAACCGGTCCGGGATGGGCATTTGTAAGCAGCCAGACACAAACAAATTATGCTTTTACTTCAACCAATCGTGCTACAATAACAGTAACAGTATCAAATGCGAATAGCAAAGTAGTTTTAACGGGAGAGTTTGATTACTCTAAGGATGCAACAGCTTCTTGGGTTGCCGCTGAGATTTGGCGTGGAACGACTGAAATTGCTGAGGGCGCGGGTTTTGGTGCAGCGAATACGGATGGTCAAACAATAACTCAGTGGGTAGATCAGCCTGGGGTTGGAACATGGACATATTATCTGAAAAGTTCAAACGGAGCTGGCGGCTTTACAACCATTTATGGTGCAAGTTTGCAGGCAATAGTTGTTACACCCTAATTAGAAAAAATAATTATCATGAAAAAAATAGTAATCATACTTTTAGGAGCAAATTTTATTTTTCAAGGAATATTTGCGCAACAGTTAAAAGGGCAATTTTCTGATGATCAAAAGGCTCGTATAAAGTTTTCTGTGCACTTAATAAATTATGCGACTCCACCAACCTTCAAATCACCTGAAGGTGAAGCGGCATATAATTTAATTAATTTCTCCTTTATGGAAAATCAGTTAATCCCTGCAATCAATTTGGAAGTATTGAATTCAGAGGACAAGGCAATAATGGTGAATCACATTTCATTGTTAGAGCAAGCGAAGACGAACACCTTGTCCTGGGAACAACTTATGAAACTGGAAGTTCAGTATTTGAATTGGATTGATCGTGCTCAGCGCAGAAATTCAAAGTATAATCGTGAGTAACCATTTTCAACCTAGTCCATTTTTAATTTATTGAAAACACTTTTTTAAATCCTACAACGTGTTTTTCTGTTTCGGTTGCTGAGAAATTTAATGTTTATGTGATATAGATGTGATTTTTATTTGCAGTAACCTGAATGGTTTTTTCGAAAGATTTTTTATGCTGATTGATTTCCGATAAACAAGCCGATTGCACGCCATTCTTTCGATTCATCGCACATAATTTTAATTAAAGCGGTAGTAGGCAAGGCCAGGAACATTCCGCCGTCACCTGCTAAGGCACCTCCGATCAGGATTACAATAATGGCAACCAAAGGGTTTATATTTACCCTCGATGCTACAAGTTTTGGAAGTACAAAATTATTATCAATCAATTGTACAAGTAAGCTCACAAAAAAAGCTGCAAACACAATAATCAGATTGTTGCTGAAAGCAAGTGCGGCCATCATTGCGATGCTGCCGGCAATTAAATTCCCAACATATGGAATCATATTCAACAATCCGCCCGCAAAGCCTAAAAAAAACGGGAAAGGTACTCCGCAAACAAGAAAACCGATCATAGATAAGGTGGAAACGATTATCATTTCCAAAACCAAACCGCCTAAGTAGTGCGGAACTATTAGGCATGCTTTTTTAATAACACGAATTGTTTTGCCGGACTTTCCGGAACCTGACAATGAAACAAGAAATGTTTTTATTTCATTCCGATAAATCAACATCAGAAATACATAAACCGGAATGAGCAATAGGTTTATCATCATCTCTGAAATCTGCACTACCACTGCGCTTATTATAAAATTGCCTGTTTTCAATAATTCTTCCCGAAGCCAGCCGGTAATTAATCTCGATTTGGATTCATCCAGGTCTAAATTAGTTTTGGCGTAAATACTAATCGCTACGAATTGTTCCCTTATGTTATGCACAATCGAAGAAAAATTTTTGCCGATAGCATTTAATTGGCCTGTGAAAAGTAAAATGATTAGGCCGGCTAATGAAAAGATTGTTATAAGGCATAATATAGCAGAGGGTAGCAGCTTGACATGAAATTTTTTTTCGAGTCCTTGTGCAAGAGGCAAACACAATAAAGCAATAAAAACTGCTGTGGTTAAAGGGATTATTATACCGATCAGCGTTTTAATGACTATCACTGCAAAAATCAAAAGCAACTTATTAACCAGCCTGGTTAAATAGCGGAAATTTTCATTGATTCTATTCACTAAAAGCTATTGACAAATTTCTTGCCTGTAAAGGGGTTCTTTTTTTTGAGAATAATCAGTATTTTTTAGGGAAAAATGCCATTTTTTTCTACTAGTTTTGCTATTTTTGTACTTTAACACTAAAAAGTTGATACAACCTCTTTCCATTGATAAAACTTTTTCCACTCCGGGCGTGAAATTTTCTTCACAGGATTTTTCTTTGGTACTGGAGGGAAGGGTGATTCCTGAGGATGCCAATTCTGTTTTCAAGCCAATTTTTGATTGGGTTAATGCATATTTCAATGAAGGGAATAATCAGTTAAATGTCGTTTTCAGATTGTACTATTACAATACAAGTTCCTCAAAACGTATTGTTAATTTTTTGAAGGTTTTGGATGAGCATTTTTCATTAGGAAAAAAAATTACTGTAAAATGGGAATATGAGGAAGGCGACGATGATTGTATGCGTGACGGGCAGGATTATCAGGCAATGATAAAGCTACCATTTGAATTGGTGGAAACTCCGGAGCTCGAATAATTTTCATTTAATTTTTACTTTCACTCGTGATCAGAATTTTTCATAAGGTAAATGGTGAGATTCTGCAGGAGAAAATTTTAGATGCGCTGGATAAAGTTCCACTTTCAAATTTGGTATGGATTGATTTACGCGACTATGATAAACATGAACTAGAAAGTGTACAACAGAAACTTGAAATAAAGTTGCAGTCAGCTTCTGAAGCGGCAGAGATTGAAAGTAGTTCTCGTTATTTTGAAACCGCAGATACAATTTTTTTAAATAACATTTTTTTGTTTCCGGGAGAAAAAGGATATAGTGGGGCCCCGGTTTCCTTCGCGGTAAAAAACGATGTGTTGGTAACCACGCGAACAGGTGATTTGCGGGTGTTTTACGAAACTGTAAAAAAAATCAAAGCAAACAATCGTATTTTTAAGTCGGGGTATCAGGTACTTTCTTCAATTTTTGAAACCCGAATCGAATTAGATGCTGATATGCTGGAGGGAATTGCGCGGGATATTTCAGCTATTGGAAAGGAAATTACTATAAACAAAGAGCTGGAGGAAGAGCAAATCATTCGAATCACTGCATTGCAAGAAACAACAATGATATTGCGAGAAAGTATTGTTGATACCCAGCGTGTCATTTCTTCATTGTTGAAGAGTGAATTATATCCGCCGGAGGGTACACAGAAATTACGGATAATGGTGAAGGACACCGGGTCGCTGCTTAGTCATACTTCATTCAGTTTTGAAAGGCTGGAGTACTTACAAAACACTTTTCTGGGTCTGTTGAACATTGAGCAAAATAAAACCATAAAAATATTTACGGTTGTTTCTGTTATTTTTATGCCTCCGACTTTGATTGCAAGTTTGTACGGGATGAATTTTTCTTTTATGCCTGAACTCCGGTGGGATTACGGGTATCCTTTCGCAATTGTTTTAATGGTGCTTTCCTCATTAGGAACTTTATATCTTTTCCGAAGAAAGAAGTGGTTGTGAGTTTAATTTTTTTCACTGTTCCTCTTATGTTTTATGATTGAGGCCAAAAACTCATCCCGAAATATTGCAGTTGATTTATTACGTACTACTGCTATTTTAATAATGCTGATTGCCAACAGTGCACCCTACGTTTTGCAGAAGCATCATGCACCCATGCTACGTCTTTTTTGCTCCCTCGCGGCGCCGCTTTTTATATTTTTGTCCGGGTACTCTTTTTTTATTTCCTTGCGGGGAAAAAACGAATTCAGAAAAAAACTGAATGGGGCTTTTTTTTTGCTGATTACTGCTATTTTGATTGACACTGTCGTTTGGGGTATTGTCCCCTTTCAAACTTTTGATGTGCTTTATGTTATTGCATTCGGAATTATACTCAATCTTTTATTGCGAAAGTTAAGCTGGAAAATAAAGCTGCTTATTCCTTTGGCTTTCGTTTTTTGCGGACATTTTCTTCGGATGTGGCTGGGATATCAGTTTTCAGTGAATGAAATTCGCATAGCAGAAATTTTTTCAAACATTGCAGGTGTTTTTAAATGGAAAAGTTTTTTAGTTGATGGTTGGTTTCCTTTGTTTCCCTGGCTGGCGTTAAGTATCCTGGGAGCCATAGTGGGTGAAATCGAACACCATCTCATTCGTTATTGGAAATTAGCACTTCCCCTTTTTATTTTATCTTTCTTTTCATCCGTTTACTATTTATTGTATAAACGTCCACTACCTCCTGAGCGCGAGGGTTATCTTGAACTTTTTTATCCTGCTACATTGTCTGTAATGTGCATGGCTATTTCTTTTTCAATAGGATGTATTTTGTTATTCAGCAAAATTTTTTCTCCTGCTTCATCTTCTGTTATTTTATCCACCGTAAGTTTACCGGGCAGACATAGTTTGCTTGTCTATTTTCTGCACGGCATAGTAATTCATTATTTGTTTGAGTTGTTTTTTGACGAGTATAATATGTTGAAATTTTCTTTATTAATGCTTGTCTTTTTTATTTTTTTCTATCTCCTTTTATATTTACGAGAAACAAAAAAGGTGAATCATTTCATTCACCTTTTCCCTCTACCAATTAAAAAAATTTTAGGGCTGTAATATTCAGATGCCTTTAAAAAAATCAAACAACAAACGTACACCTACACCTGTTCCGCCTTTTGATCGGTAGCCGTCTTTGCTATTAATAAATGCCGGTCCGGCAATATCGAAATGTATATAAGGATAATTTGTAAATTTTACCAGAAATCTGCCTGCGGTTATAGCACCTGCGTATGGACCACCGATATTTTTCATATCGGCAATATCCGATTTCAGCAGCTCATCATAATCCTCCCAAAACGGAAACTCAACCAGTCGCTCGTGAACACGAGAACCGGATTTCATTAATTTGTCTTTCACCTTTTCATCTGCATTTCCCATCATTACTACACCATTTGCTCCAATTGCTGCCGCTGCTGCCCCGGTAAGTGTAGAAAACTCCATTACTAAACGCGGCTCATATTTTTTTGCATAACTCAGTGCGTCTGCCAGAATCATTCTCCCTTCAGCATCTGAATTCAGCATTTCTACAGTTGTTCCGTCGTGCATGGTGATAATATCTCCCGGAGCAAAAGCATTAAATCCTGGTCGGTTATCCGTGGAGGGAACAAGACCGATTACATGAACCGGTATTTTTGCTTTTGCAAGGGCAAATAAAGTACATCCTACTACCGCCCCTCCTGCCATGTCACACTTCATAGAATCCATACTGTTGGGTGTTGGCTTAAGGCTTAGTCCGCCGGTATCATACACCAAGCCTTTTCCTACTAAAACGAATGGTTTTTTATTTTTAGCATTGGCAGGTTTATATTCCATCACTGAAAAAGTTGGAGGATCAACGCTCCCTTTATTTACTGCAAGCAGTCCTCCCATTTTCAGCGATTCAATTTTCTGCTTGTTAAATACTTCAACTTTAAATCCAACTTGCTTTCCCATTTTCTGAAAAGACTCAGCGAGTCCTTCTGCATTCAATACATTTACAGGTTCATTAACTAAATCGCGTGCAGCGCAAGTCGCCTCTATTACTGCATTTAATTCAAGAATGTCTTTTTCATTTACTTTGGAAGAATACACGAGTATGTCGTGAAGTGAATTTTTTTCTTTCTCTTTTTCTTTTCTGTGTCGAATAAACTGATAAGAGCCAAGTGCCATTCCTTCAGACACGGATAAAATATTTTCTTTTTCGGCAGTTTCATCCACGATCAAAACGCTGGTAGCTTTATTTCCGTTGAGTAACGCCGCTAACTCATTTCCGCCTTTGCGAAGTGTTTCGTAACGCTTGTATTTATCTTGTTTCTGATCGGCAACAACGAAAAGTAGTTGATGGCTCAAACGGTTGAACACAATTGTTTTCTTTTTCAGTTCTTCAATTTGTTTTTTCAGATAGACGAATTCTTCATCGGATATTCCGAACGAAGGTTTTGCTTTGTAACACAGTACAACAATATTTCCTCCTGCGCTGATGCTGGATGCCTTACGAATGCTCGCCATTTTTAGTAATTTTGAAAGGTTATTTGAACCAAATGTAACGAATAAATTCCTTCGCCGGAATCAACAAAAGTGAATGAATACTGATAAACTATTAACGCGCGCATTAAAGTTGGATTCGCTCTCCATTGAAGAAGGAATGGAACTTTACATGCGTGTTCCTACGTCTGAACTGATGTGTGTTGGACATGAGTTAAGAAACTTTCATAAGAAAAACAGCAACGCGGTAACTTGGATTATCGATCGCAATGCGAACACGACAAATGTGTGCATTGCCAATTGTAAGTTCTGTAATTTTTATCGGATCCCGGGGCATTCAGAAGCATACATCACTGATATTGAAACGTACAAGCGAAAAATTGAAGAAACCTTTCGTTACGGAGGCGAACAGTTATTGCTTCAGGGCGGTCACCATCCTGATCTCGGATTAAGGTATTATTGTGATTTATTTCGCGAGTTAAAACGTTTGTTCCCCGATTTGAAATTACATGCCTTGGGTCCTCCCGAAATTGCACACATAACAAAACTGGAAAAGTCAACACACACTGAAGTGCTAAGTGCCTTGATGGAAGCCGGTTTAGATAGTTTACCGGGCGCCGGAGCTGAGATTTTGAATGATCGGGTACGCAGATTAATAAGTAAAGGAAAATGTAAAGGAGGGGAATGGCTTGAGGTAATGCGTGCTGCGCATCAATTACATTTAACCACCAGCGCTACCATGATGTTTGGTCATGTCGAAACTGTTTATGAGCGCTTCGAACATTTGGTGTGGTTGCGTGAAGTGCAATCCCAAAAACCAAAAGACGCCAAAGGATTTTTGGCGTTTATTCCCTGGCCTTTTCAGGATGAAGGAACATTACTGCAACGCTTTAAAGGAATACATAATGAGGTAACTGCTGACGAATATATACGAATGACAGCCCTTTCCCGTATCATGTTGCCAAATTTTGAGAATATCCAGGCAAGCTGGTTAACTGTTGGGAAAGAAACTGCTCAAATTTGTTTGCATGCCGGGGCAAATGATTTTGGAAGTATAATGATTGAAGAAAATGTAGTGAGTGCCGCAGGCGCGCCTCATCGCTTTACCTACAAAACTATTCAACACGCCATTCGCGAAGCCGGTTTTGAACCGCAATTGCGGAATCAGCAGTACGAAAAAAGAGAATTACCAGCACACATTGAAGAACAGGTTGTTAATTATTAAGCATTCTTATCAATCGTTTTACTCTCGTATTAATTTTCCCTGTCTTACAATTTCTTTATCTGCAATTATCTCATAAAAGTATATCCCTGAGGATAATTCCAAATCGTTTTCCTGTACCGTTTTACCAGAGAAAAATTTTTGCCTGATCAGGTTCCCGTAAACATCAATAATTTTCAATTTGTAATTGCCGGATTTTTCCATGATCACATTTATTGAAGATGTAAAGGGATTGGGGAAAATGATTGTGTTTAATAGGCTATTTTCTTGAATTATCAGGGTAGGATTCAGTGCTACAGCGGAGTCGTTTTGTAACTGAAGAGTACTGGCGTTATTGAGGTTATCAATCATTTTCACATCGCTTAATGTGATATGAATAGGTTGAGTGCCTGAATAATTGTTTCGGGTTTGAAAGGCCAATTGTCCAAGAAGTCCTTGTCCGGAAATGGTTAAGTGATCATATCGGGAAACGGTTGCTTTCAATTGCCCGCTTATACCATCAGTCAATGCGATGCAAAATAAATTTGTATTCTGAACTCCTGTCCAGCTGCCATTAGCGTTCATGCTAAAAGAGGTGGGATCGATGAGGTTCGGGTCGAAATTTAAAGTAAAGCAAATACCATAAAAATCAGATACAGGATTGCTTGGCGTTCCTAGGTCAATTTGAATGTTTCCTGTTCCGCCAGCCGGAATCGTATCTTGAATTATACTCAATGCTAAAAGCGAATTGTTGCTTAGCAAATTTGTTGAACTGATACCTGTTAGCCTGCTGGCAGGTCTTGTAAACCCATAATTCAAGATTACAGCGTTTGTATCATTTAGATCAATGATTCCATTACCGTCACAGTCAATATGTTTATCATCAGATATTCCGTTTATTAAGGTTCCCCAGGTGTAAGATGGTTGTCCGGACCATCCGTTTCCGGGCGATAATCGAGGAGTGCCGCTTGCCCCATTACCCAGGCCTATTTCCAGTAGGTCCAAATTATCAGCAATTAAATCATCATTCGCATCGCCCGGCCAAACCAGATCACATGAGTCAGAAATTAAAACAGATAATGTATCGGTACATCCGTTTGCATCGGTTAAATAAAATGCTGCAGGTCCTGAACAAATATTATTCAATGTGGTAAGGCTTCCCGGACCGAAATTTCCAATTCCGCAAATATTCCCGGAGTAGAGATAAGGGGCTGCGCCTCCGCT
>OMJH01000018.1 GCA_900299295.1 Bacteroidota bacterium | reverse complement strand
TTTTACTGCTGTAACGATTCCTCCTGTTGAAACAGTTTGATTGTTAAAGCTGGATGCGAATGGAGCAGTGGTTGCATATTGAAGAGAATAGATATTGGTTGTTCCACCACCACCTCCGGAAGTGGCCGAGACTACAAAACTGTCTACCTGAATGTAAGTTGGCACCGAAGTGTAACGAGTAGAAATAATGAATTGTCCGGTTGACGAGGAGCTATCTGCAGTTATTGTATGAGAGTAAACAGCCCAATTCGAACTATTAATCGAATCATAAGTTGAATATTGGTACGCAGTGAATCCTGAACCTCCGTTAAACAATCCCGCGCGAATAGAACCGCTGCCTTTTACCCAATAGGTAATCGTATAGGTTGTTCCGTTTACGATGGAAACAGGGATGGTTTTCATTCGTTTGTGAGTTGCAACCGGATTCCTTAATTCTGCGGCACTGTTGCCGTAAACTGTTCCAGCAGTAATTTGATTGACACTGTCCGCATTTATTTCGGGAGTGCCTACAACCCATCCATCCGGATCAGTGTTTGTCCAGCTTTCAAAACTTGAACTGAAAATTACTTGTGATTTTGCGCTTAAAAGCGAAATTGCAAATCCTAAACTGAGTAGTACTTTTTTCATATCGATTTATGTTTTTGTTTTATTAGTTTTCTTTTACGAGAACGTTATCAATCTCCCATGTGCTTCCATCTGACGCACTTCCTGTATATTTAAAACCAATGCGCACACCGCTTGTTTTATAGGCATTGAGCGAAACTGCTCCTGAATTTACAAAAACATAATTTCCGGTCGACCAAACGGCTGATGTTGTTAGATTAGTCCAGATAGCAAGGTTAGGATCTCCGCTCCCTGAGTAATTGGTTGAAATCATCAGTTGAAGTCCGGCTCCGGTATATTTGTAGGCATTGTCAAAATATAAATTTGGAATAACGGAAGCGCTAAGATCAATGGAAGGAGAGATATACCAGGTTTCACAAGGATAGTTTGTTGGCGAAATGAAATTACTGCACTTTGCCAGCGTGCTCCCAAATGTTGCGGTTGTCCAATTGATATTTAAGCCACTAACCTGTTCAGTATGCCAGCCCCCGCTTGTTAAACTATTGTCTTCAAAATCTTTGGATAAATAGGGAATTACAGAACCCGGGCAACGTGGACTTGACATCTGAACATCATTTAGATTGCGTATGTAAAGCTGCATGGTTCCGTTGTATTCTCCAACAATAGCAATTAATGAACCTTTTCCTGTAGGTGTGGTATTACCTGCAAAATTTGCATAACCACTGTTACGTAATAGAATGGTATTTCCACTACAGTCCTCGATTGTTTTATTCATGCTCATCTGATTTATTGCGTCTGCATAGGTCGTGCCGGCATCAATTGGAACAAACTCGACACTGTCGAGTCGTATTAAATGAGATTGTAAGCTTGAATTAATTTGTGTGATGGAAGAAACGGTTTGCGGTACAACAACTTTTCCGGTGGCTTGTTTAATGATGTTATTATCCGTGTTTACTGAATCTATCTGAATCATTCCGTTGTATTTGCTTAAAACGCAATTGCGCAAATAAAGGCGAATACTGTCACCTTGATAAACGCCACCTGAAGTGAGTAAGCGAAGGTTGATGGCTCCGGTTGCATCTTGCATAAAAACATTTTTATACAAATTACCCGATGTTTCATCTGCGGTAATTACTCCGTATATTGAGTAATCCTCATTAAAATGTATACTGCTGCCTTGAAACATGTTTCTTAAGCTGTCAATGGTGATTACCATGCCAACAGGTATTTCTTTTTTAGGCGGGGAATCGTATTCCTTTTTGCAGGAAACAACCATGCTTATGGCGATGACAGAAATGAGTGAAATTATTTTTTTCATTGTGGGGTTAAAATTAAAAGGTGTAAGCTACCATAGTGAAATAATTGAATCCCATAAGGTAAGAGTATTTTGGCGGCCATTTGTTTATGGTGGCAGGATCGTATCGTAGTTGCTCAATAGCTACAGTGGCAATTCCGGTATTGTTAAGTCCATTGCTGATATTGATATTCCAGTTGATTAAACCTTTTTTCATTCGGAATGATTTGCCGCCGTAAAAATCAATGAGAAGATTGGGCTTGAGTCGCTGTTGATCTAAAATTTGACTCCATTGCGGATCTGAAACGACGAAATTTGCAACTGCTGACTCTGTCCTTCTATCCGGGTTCGCTTCAACAAATAAATTCCCAATATAAGACGCGTTTGTCCCGGCAAACCAATATTTTTTTCCTGTCCATTTAAAACCTAGGCTGCCTGCCGTTTGCGGCATATTTCCTAAGTTATAATTCTGCATGTAAACAGTTTTACCTTCAGCGAGTACCTGGGCAGAATTATCAAGTGTTACATATGCCTTAGGCCGATTACTCCAGAAAAACCTACCTTGCCCGAAAGCTGCCGTTATTGTAGCTGAAGCGCCGATTTTATACTCGGCACCAAATTCAAATCCTTCGTGGGTTTCATTCATTCCCGTGATAATGTAATTTACATTGTTTCGGTAGTCATCGTGATAAAATCGTCGTGCCCATACCTGATTATTGATTTGAGAGTAGTAACCTGTAATTCTTATTTTCAATTGCGATAAACGTAAGTAGTAGCTTAGGTCAACGGTTCCGATTTCTTCATTTCCGACGCCATTAACAATATCATTACGTGTGCGGGGAGAAACAAAAACATTACGACATTCAGGAGCGCGTGTCATTGATGCAGCGTTAAATGACAAATAGTGACGTCCGGTTATTTTGTAAACTCCGCCGGCTTTTAATGCGTAGTTAAAAAATTTAAGTCGTTCAGATTCACCCTCCGATGTAGTGGGGAATTTACCGTTGCGCACATTTCCTGTTCTCCACATTGAAATTCCTGAAATCGAAAAACCGGCATAAGTATCCCATTTTTTCCAGCTGTATTCTGCCTGGCCCCATCCTTCCGCTTTATTCACATTCAAATCGTAATCAAAACCAAAGCGGTCGCCTTTCTGAATAAGTTTATTTTGAACGTCAAGGTTATTTTGTTCGGTTGTAAGGTTACTAGCCGTCTGAAGCGCAAATTGATCATAATCAAGCCAAAATTCACCACCTAATAAATCTTCAAGTACTTTAAAGTTCATACTCTTATAAAGATTTGCATTTATTCCTGCAGATAAAAACACATTTTTAATTCGGGAATTAAATACTGAATTAAATCCACCACTTCGAATATCTGTTCGTACATCTTCAACAATATACTTTGAACGCAAACCCTCAACGGTGTTTCCCGAAATCCCGTTCGCATTTGCAACGGTGTATAAATTCTTGCTGTTCGCGAAATAAAGCTGGTCCCAATTTATTTGCCGGGTATTTACATCATTTTCCCAGGCATATTGTTGTTGAAAGAACTGAGCGCTTAGGGTAGGGTCTGAAGCATAATAGCTTGGCAGATATTTGTAGTAATCCGGTCGTGGATCTTTGGCGTCAAACCAATTCAAGTTAGAAAGACCGCTTTTTCCAAATGTAAAATATGCTGTTGAGGTTAATCTGGATTCATCGCTGATTTTGAAATGATGTGAAAGCATTGTCATCGGCCGATGGGTGGTGCTCACGTGAGCATTTCTTTTTTCTCCGTTCTGGTATCCCCAATACGGATTATAATAATTGGTACCTGCCAAACTGTAAGCCTCCTGTACGGCAGGCCCCTGACGTCCTTGAGAAATGGGTGCTCCGAATCCGGTAAACGACAATAAGTGACGATCGTTGATTTTTTTATCGATAGAAAGATAATATGCAGCAGCATTAAAAAAAGTTCCATCCACATATCCTTCCTTAGAATATCTCAAGGAGCCGGCAAAAGTAACGGCAAAACCATTTGGCATCATTCCGGTTGAGTAGGAGGCAAGTACCCTATGACGAAAAATCCTATTGGTTAAAGCATAAGAAATACGAGAAGATTTTTTAAATGATGACGCTTTAGTGTCAATATTGCTATATCCACCGATTCCTCCAAAATTATAACGGCATGCGCCTGTTCCATTTCTTACCTCCATAAAGCGCGTAACATCATTTAATCCTCCCCAACTTGTCCAGGATGCCATTCCGGTCTCGAGGCTGTTAACCGGAACGCCGTTTATCATCACAATTTGATTCTCACCTGAATAGCCGCGTATTCTGTAACGTGCCTGCCCCCAGTAAAATCCTGCTGTTGCAGTGTAAACATCGCGGGAAGATTGCAGCAGGGCTGACATGTCT